>JAURGG010000009.1 GCA_030833905.1 Schleiferiaceae bacterium | reverse complement strand
ACGCACAACGTGGGCAACCAAGACAACATTTACACATTTAACATGCTTCCGCCCAACATGGCGATGCCGTTCCGCGTCAATGCCAACCCATGGGATTGGTGGGATGCTAACGACCCCTTGTCGGCGAACGAAACGAATCCCAACATCAAGGCTGAGTCTATGCTCTACATCGACACAGTGATGGCCTACACGCTGCCGCGTATGGCTAAGGTTCTCAATGCGGTGGGCTACAGTATTTCGGTTCCCGAGGTGGAGTCGGTGAAGCTGCAGCTTGTTCCGAACCCGACTACAGCCAACGCGGTAGTTCGCGCCTACGGAGCGAATGCGACGTCAGTTGAAGTCTACGACATCCTTGGTCGCCCTGTATTTGCTTCATCGGTAAGCAGCAGTGAGGTTGAACTCCCAAGTGCCGCTTGGGCACCTGGAGCATACTTCGTACGACTCCACACCGAGCGCGGAGTCCATACCGCGAAGTTGATCCGCCACTAAGCGGATTCGACAGATTTAAGGCCCGCCGAGCTCATGCTCGGCGGGTTTTTTATTTAGTAGCGCTCAGCCCGCCCCTCGAGCGCCGACTCGTAGTCGGGCGTGTCGAGGGACTCCGTGCGGGGGTAGTCAAACGTTTGAAGTACTTCGAAGTAGGCCTCGCGGGTCATGCTGTCGTGGTGAATGAACCCGGAATTGTACTGGTAGGTTTGAACCAGATTGAGCCCTACAAGCCCCACCACAGCGGCAAGGCTTAACCGGCGGAGCCACGCAGGGGATTCCTCGAGCATACGCTGGAAGTACACCGCCAACGGAACCGCCAGCAGCCCGTACATATCGATCATGGGACGGGATCCGAAGCCCCCGCCGTACCACCAGGCCCACCAGCAAAAAGTGATGTAGGTATGAGCAATGAGGTAGAGCCCCACCACAAGTCCCCAAGTTGGTTTTTTTCGAGCCAGTCCCCAAAATCCAAAAATCATGAACGCGGCCATTGGGGTGTACAGCATCCAGCCTTTGCGCCAACTGAATAGACCCTGAATCCAGGCTGGTTCCGCCCAAAAAAATCCCTCGCGCCCGTAGGACCAAACCAGCCAGTGGTCGGTACTGAGCTTCCAGTAAATGAGTTGCGGAATTCCGACCGCGACCGCCACCCCCACGGCCCAAGCGAGTCGCTTTTCGGTGAGCAAGCCCTTGGGCAGTCGGCCGTCGAGGGTGAACATTCCGGCCACCGCAATCGGAATCAGGACGTTGACGGGACGAATCAGTACGATGAGGCCCGCAAGGGCTCCCAGTACCAGTAGCCGCCAGGCCTGTTCGCGACGGCGCCATAGGTCGGCGTGAAACAGCATCGCCGCGGTGAGCATGAAGGTGGCCCCGTGGCTCATGGCGCCGCGGTAGGTTCCGTAGTAAAAGAGGTTGGTGCCCAAAAAGAGCGCGACGAGCGTCCACGCAATGGCCGCATCGGGCACGTAGTGGCGCAGCACCCGCCGAAGTAGGGAAAGGCCCAAAAGCGGGTAGAAGAGGCCAGCGAGGGCGATTCCGACGCGATAGGGCATCGAAAAGCCGTGGGCCTCGGCCGGATTCGTGGCCAGGG
Organism: Schleiferiaceae bacterium; assembly: GCA_030833905.1. Classification (GTDB taxonomy): domain Bacteria; phylum Bacteroidota; class Bacteroidia; order Flavobacteriales; family Schleiferiaceae; genus TMED14. The sequence goes on along the minus strand of JAURGG010000009.1, from coordinate 34,977 downwards.
CGTAGGCGTGGGAAGCAGCAAAGAACGGCGCGTAAAGCACCGACATTCCCATGGTGAACTTGAGGTGGCGTCCGCCCGATTCGGGGTGTTCGTGCACGCCTACGAGCTGGATCATGTCGTACTTCCAAGGCTTCTCGAGTCGCATGTCGCCCTCAATGAACACCATCGGGAGGTAGGCGTAGTAGCCTGCCACATCGTACGAAATGACCTGGTTGCGCACGTAGTCGCCCCGCACGGCCCAAGGTTGCTGCCAAAAGGTGACCACCACTGCGACCACCGCCACCAACCAAAACACAGTTTTTGAACGAACCATTCCTAAATGTACCAAAAAAGCCCGCATTGCTGCGGGCTTCTAGGGGAACCAATATACCTTAACACCTTAACACACTACGAAACGCAGAGCGAGAAGCGGTTCCGAACCTCTGAAAGCAAAGGACGTGCCGCGAGCTTAGGTGCAGGTAAAATTTGGGTTATTCTTCTTCGTCCTCGTCGACTTCGTCGAAATCGAGTTCAAATCCGATCTCTTCGAGAAAGTCTTCGTCGATCAAAATACCGAACTGGTCATCTTTTTCCATTTCGACGGTGCGGGCGCGGCCCTCGTCAAACGCTTCGTTGATGATTCCGCTGAAGACCATCTTCATGACTTCTTCGGCGGCTTGTACCTCGGCCGGAATATCTGATTCGGCATCGAGGTTTGACATGACTTCGGCCAACGTGGTGCCGTAGGCATCGCAAAGGGTGTCGAGAATCTGCTGGGCAGTAGGCTGGCTCATAGGTTGTCGGGTTTAATGGTGAATTGGTGCACAGGTTGTCCACCGGACCACAAGGTAGCGACCGCAGCGTCGCGGTGCGCATCCAATCAAAAGGAGTTTTTCACGAATTCCGCCAACGAGCCGTTGTAGGTTTGTACATGCGTCCGTTTAACCTTTTCGTGTGGATTTTGCTACCCGCGGTAGCTGCTGCCCAATCCTGCCGTGAACCCCAACCAGAACCCTACGTGCCCTTTTCGGTGAACTTTGACGTGGCAAAGCTTGCGACGCAGCCGGGGTTTGATACGGTTCCGCAGTGGAGCAGCAGCACCGTGGCACTTGACGAAGCATCCGGAGCCGTGCACTGCTCGTGGGCACCCCACGCGATGTGGGCGATTGAGGATGGCGGAGCCGGCCCTATGCTCTACCTCGTCAACGTGCGCAACGGCAACGTCCTGAGCCGACTTCAGCTCACCACGGGTTGGGCGAACCGCGACTGGGAGGACCTCGCGCACTGGACTGATTCGAACGGGCAGCGCTGGCTTGGCATAGCTGAAATCGGCGACAACGACGCCGTACACCCTGAATACCACGTTTACGCGCTCCCAGAGCCCGTGGCGGTAGACACCTCAGGTGCCCCTGCGGTCACCTACCAACCGGCGCAAACAAAAGTCTGGACCTACGTCTACCCCGACGGACCGCGCGACGCCGAATCCCTCTTTGCAGACCCGACCGACGGCCAGCTCTACATCGTCTCCAAGCGGGATTTTCGCAATCGGGTGTACGTGCTCCCATCAGAGCCAAACCAAACGCGCGACACCGCACAGTTTCTTGGGGACCTGCCTTTGTTCATGACCACGGGCGCTGATCGACTGCGGCTTCCCAACGGTCAGTCGCCGATTGTGGTACGCAGCTACGGCCGGCTGTACTACTGGGATGCTGCTCCAAATGAAGCAGCATGCGATGTGCTTCAGCGCGTACCTACCCAGCTACCGTATACCGATCAAGAGGCGCAAGGCGAAATTTTCGCCTGGCTCCAGGACGGAACATACGTGCTCCTCAGCGAGAAAGCGGGCGGTGTTGCCCCTCAGGTTCACCGCTACCTCAAAAACTAAATGCTACTGCACCGTTAGCCGCACCGCCTGTCCGCCCTGCCACAGGACGTAGATTCCGGCGGGGCAGTGTTCCGGAACTTGTACCAGCACACGGCCGGATTCCTCCCGCTGCGGCCACGCCAAACGCTGTCCGGTGAGGGTGTAGACGGCTACTTCAGCGTCTGAAGGGCTCGAAATCCACTGGCCGGAGGCGGCTGGGTTGGGGAACCACATTGCGCCCAGCGTCGCCTCGTCGAGGCCTACCGTGCGCAGGGATTTGGTCAACGTATCCTTTCCGCCGCAGTCGTTGGACGCGATGAGCGACACGTTGTAGAACAATCCGGGAACCGCGTATGTCTTAATCGGATTCGCGCCAAAACCTTGGGTTCCGTCGCCAAACAACCACTGGTAGCCGACCACATCGGGGCTGCACCACGGACCGGCTTCGAACTGAACTCGCATTCCTGCTCCGTTCGACGATAAAATGTTCGCAACCCATTCAGCTGTCGGGTTTGAACACGTAATCACCACCTGCGACGAAGTCACGGTGTCGCCACAAATGTTGTAGGCCTTCATCGTGACCGTGTAGGGACCTGAAATGGCGTAGGTATGCACGGGATTCGTGGCGGAACTCTGTCCTCCGTCGCCAAACGTCCACACTGCGCCTGCGGCATTGTTCGCAAGGCTCGTGAAGCTCACAGTATTGCCATTGACCCCGAACGAGAACCCGCCGCTCAACGGAGCGCACACATTAATGGTAGTTTGCACGGTATCGCTGCTTCCGCAGAAATTGGCCACAATCAACCGCACCGTGTAGGTGCCTTGTACCCCAATGGGCACGGTGGTCGAACCCGAATTGGGAGACGCGACCACGGTTCCACTTGAGTTTGTCACTGTCCACTGGTACGTGTTCGTCGGACTCAGGTTTTGGGCACTCAAAATCACGTTCATACCGACTACGGCCGAGGTGAAATTGGCCGAAACCGCCGGGCAGGGCTGCGTAGTAAAGTTCAACGGACCAATCCAGGCACTTGCCAAACCATTGGTGCAACTGTCTTTGAGGTAGACGCTGTACGCCGTATTCGCAGTTAATCCCGAAATAGTATACGGCGAAGCGATTCCGTTGGCCGCCGACGTGGCGTTGGTCGGAACATATCCCGCCAACCCGTAGGCGATGCGTGTGCTACCTCCGCCCGCAGTAAAATTGATGGTCGCTCCGGTTACCCCAATGCCTGTAGCTGTAACTGCAGATGGCGCGGTGCATGTCGGAATCGGTGCTTCTACCACTCCAAACTCGTCGATAGCCAACTCTGCCCAGCCATTAATCGTATTGTCCTTTAATCCGCGGAACCGGAACCGCACCGTCGTCCCAGCGTACGCCGGAAGCTGGACTTCGTTCAGAGACCACGGAGAAGCAGCACTCGTCTGCACTCCGGGCTGCACGACCACTACGGGATTCCAACCCGTACCAGTGTCTGCAAACACCTGCAACTCGTCGATAAGGGCTCCCAACAGATGGCTGTGAAAGCGAAGCATCGGTACGCTTAATGGAGCCGTATTGATCCAGGGAGACGTAAGAAGGGCGATCCCGGTACCATTGCTGCCGAATCCGGCAGTATACATGTACTTGCCGCCATTGACTCCTTGGTTGGGCCCTGAGGTGCCCGACTGCATCGGACCTTGACCAACGGCCCAGTAGAACTCATTCGTTGCAGAACCTGCCGACCGCGACCAGCAGCTGTTAATGCTTCCGGCTAAGTTGGGCCATACGCCTACCACCCATTGGTTTGAGTTGAAGGACTCGTTGAATGGGGCATTCACTGCGATGCATGCGGTCGTTGCCGAAATGCCAGTTGACCATTGGCTGACGCTCGTTGGCCCACAGCTATCCTTGACATAAATATCATACGCAGTGTTGGGGGTCAAACCACTGAGCAAGAACGGATTGCTTGACGCCACTATTCGGGTGCCGGTTGTGCTCGGATTGAATCCACTCGGGCCGTACTTCACCACCCAGGGACTCGCGCCTCCCGTCCAACTTAAATTGACGGAATTGCTGTTGGTGCTCTGCACGCTAAACCCGGTCGGCTTGGGGCAGGTTGGTGTCTCGTGCACATCAAGGTCGTCAAAGGCCAACTGGCAAAAGAAGGCATTTGCAGCGGTTGCCTCACCGGTAAATCGAAGTTGGATTGTTTGGTTGGCAAAGGCCGCGAGGCTTACAATCACCTCTTGCCACGGATCCGTTTCGGCTGACTGCTGCTGACCTGTACTCGACCACACTTGGGTTGCCACCCCGGCACTGTTAATCACGTGCACTTTGGCTCCTGCGATTTGGTTTCCGAACGCGTGGTACCAAAACGTGAGCTCAGGTACATTCAATGGAGTCAAATTAATGAGCGGCGTAAAAAACTGCGTCGAAGTATTACTCGCTGTAAATCCAATGGCGTCCATGAACACGTACTTACCTGCGGAACCGGGTGAGTGGTCGTCGCTGGGCCCTGTTTGGGCGGTATTGAAGGTGGGTGGGCCCACAAGCATAGTCAGACCTGTGGTCGACGATCTGCTCCAGCAGTTGGGCCACGTTCCGGGCTGGTTAAAAGCGGGGGCAACCCAGCTGCTGTTGTCAAAATTCTCAGACCAAGGAGCATTGACCGCGTTGCACGCAGTGGTAAACGATATCGGGCCGACCCATGGCGAAAACGAAGTAGGCCCGCACGAGTCACGAACGTAGGCTTCGTAGGCGGTGTTCGCGGTAAGTCCATTAACCGTGGTGGAGGTTCCCGAAAATCTGTGAATGGAACCGCTTCCGGCACCCGTGCCGGGGGCTCCAAACGAAATCTGGTGATGGCTCGAACTGCCCAAAACCAAAGAAAACGAAGCAGAATTTGCCTGAACACCCGTATTGATGAAGTTAGAAGGTGGTATGCACCCGGATGCCTGTCCGATAAAAATATCATCAATTGCAATCCGCCCTAAGGTGGGGAACGTAGTCGTGCCTTTTCCGATGAAGCGAATGTTCACCGTTTGGCCGGCAAACGTCGTCAAGGGATAGATTTGCTGCTGCCAGGGACTTGTTTGGCTACTAAATTGGCTAGGGTTTGCAGGAATCGAACCCAATCGTACCCAATTCGAACTACCCACTTGTGAAGCCTCCACAATGAGCGAGTCGACTTGCGTGCCAAACATGTGGTACCAAAATGATATACTTGGCTGCGAAGCTCCCGAAAGGTTGATTTGGGGCGTGCGCAAAATGGCTTCGCTGTTGCCCGTAAAACTGTTAAATCGGTCGGTGAGCATGTACTTGCTCCGTCCCGAGTGGTCACTCGCCGGGCCAGAAAACGTAAATGTTTGAAACGGAGGCCCCGTAACCCACGCATAACCTTGGTTGGGGTTGGGAATCCATCCGCACATGTAGGTTCCGAGTCCGTTGAACGTGGTACGTGGACCAAATGATTGATGGTCAAAGTTCTCAAACCACGGAATTGTCGCTGGACTGGCGCAGGTTGTTGAAAAGCCATAATAGCTCGTCCAAGTACTCTTTTGGCCGTTGGCGCAGCTGTCGCGAACATAGAAGTCGTATCCCGTCGAACCCGACAGGCCAGTTATGACTCGCGTTAACCCCGTATACCAAGGGGTCAAGGTTCCGCTACCCGGTGCAAACCCAAGTGGACCGTACTCAATTTGGTGAAACGGGTTGCCTGGCGTCACCGACAATGTGACTGTAGTGTTGGTGCGCGTGACCAAGCTCAAGGCCGAGGGCGTCGTGCACGCATTCATCTTGCCCGCTGTGAGCAAGAGACCAAGGGCTAAAAGCAAAAAATTCCGCATAATCATAGATAACTGCAAAAATCGTTCAAGAGTTTGACGTGCTTCGGCCCAAAATGCACAACGCCCCGCCCCAATGAACCATCGGCACCCTACACCCTTTGAGCGTTTGAACTAACTTTGTGGTAATGCGTCGAATTCTGCTTGGTTTTGCCCTGCTGCTCTGGTTTTCCCGGATTGCGGACCCCGTGCTGCACAGCCTCGCGCACGACCACCACGAGCACTGTGCTGAGCAGGGCCTTCACCTGCACGAAGGCGACGACTCCTGCCAATGGACCGACCCGGCCTACCTCTTGGGCCTTCAGCCGGTTGCCATAGGCTGGGAACTGGCGCCCCGCGCTTCGAGGAGCGCTGAGCCTTTAGCCCACCTCGCTGCGGCAAAGAATTCAGATGTTGAGTCGCCTGCCCTGCGTGGGCCGCCCTTGGGTTAACCTCCGTCATTTATGCGCGGAACCGCTTCGCGTCTGGTTAACTCATTCACCACATCATGAATAAATTACTTTTTGGGCTGCTCGCGGCCCTGCCCCTCATTCTTTGGGGCCAACGCGACACATCCATTGTCATTGAACTCGGAGAGGCTTCGGTCGAGGCACAGCGCGACAACCCGTCCGCACTGTCCACTCAAGTCCTCGCCATTCCCGTGCGCACCCTCGCCGACCAAGGGCCCTCGGCCATGCTTCAGCTCAGCCGTCAGGCTCCGGCCCTACAGCTCGCGAGTGTGGGCGGGCATACCGTCAAACCCATTCTGCGCGGCCTGGGAGGCTACCGCGTCGTTACTGCCTACCAAGGTTGGCGCTACGACAACATGCAGGGCGGGGCAGACCACGGGCTTGACTTTCCGCTCATGGGCGTCGACCACGTCGAGGTGATGCTCGGCCCCAACTCCCTCGCGCTCGGAACCGACGCCATGGCCGGCGTGCTCTACTTCTCAGACGTGCGTCCGCGCGCCACCGGCAGCCAGCACTCGCTGACCCTCAACGGCGGCGCGAACGGAATGCCCTGGTCGGGCCAGTACAGCATGCACCGCAGTGGGCCGGGCATTTATTTTGTCGGAGCCTACGGCGGATTCAGCCCCGAGTACCGCGATGCCCGCGGCGACACGGTCCACGGCACGCATGCTCAAACCCTTGCGCTGCGCGCTCTAGGCTCGTGGCAAAAAGGCAAAACCCAGCACCGCCTCAAACTCACGGGAGTCCAACGCCGCTTTGGGCTGCCCGAGAAAAACTACCCCCCGGGCCAAGAGCCCGACCACGAGCACGGCGACCAACTCATTCAGGCGGGCCACCTCGCTTGGGAAGCCGAGCGCAGCATCGGTACCTGGAAGCTTCGGGCGGTGACGGGCCTTCAGTCGTCGTTCCGTGCCGAATACGACGAGGCGCACGAGGGAGAAGAACCCGAACCAGGCCATGAGGACCACGCGCACATCGCGTTCAACCTGCACACTGCCTCGCAGACCACCACCTTGGACCGCCGGCTTGGCGACGGGCACCTGACGCTTGGGGCGCACCAGCAACTGCGCGTGCTGCGCAACGACGAGCACGCTCACGAATGGCTCTACCCGAATGCTGAGCAGTTCCAGTCGGCACTCTTTGCACACTACAGTGTTGAAAAGGGCCGCCACACTCGTTCAGCTGGCCTTCGCGGCGAGGTTGGGGCCTTTGCCGGGTACGCCGCCCTGCTGCGCTACGCCTACGCCATTAGCAAACCCCTGAGTGTCCAAGCACGATTGTCGCACGGAACCCGTGGTCCCCAACTCGAAGAGCGTTTTGCCTTTGGGTCGCACATCGGCGCGGGCAGGTTTGAAGTCGGCGATGCCAACCTTCGCACCGAGCAACTCTGGAACGCCGACCTTGGCCTCAACTACGAACGCGAGCGGTTCGACGCCCAGCTCACCGCCTTCTACCAGGCCTACCGCGACTTCATTCACCTTAACCCCAACGACAGCAGCGGTTCGTGGCGCTTCTACTACGTGCAGGGAGATGCCCGCGTCTACGGAGCCGAGGCCCGCGCCCATTGGCACCCCGCCGAACGATTCCATGTGCATGCTCAGGCGGCCCTTAGCATTGGTGAAGACGCGGCGGGCAATCCGCTTCCGTTCATGGCTCCTGGCCGCTGGGGCGCCCACATGGCGTACGATGTGCTGCCTGACCAGCGCCTTCATGCCGAACTGCACTACGACCACTACCTCGCTCAGAATCGGCTCTCGCCGACTGAGGAGCTCTTTTTGGACGGGGCCACCCCGGCCTACGGTCTTTGGTCCGCGAGCCTCACGGGTGTGCTCACCAAGAGCGCCTCGTGGAGCCTCGAAGTCCTCAACGCCTCGAACACGGATTTTGCCCACCACCTCTCAATTGCACGTGCGTTTGGAGTCCTCGAGGCAGGGCGCCAAGTGCGTGCGAGCTTGAGGTTTGCGTGGTAAATAAACCCTGCGTATCTTTGCACCGCTTTCTGAATCCAAAATCGAGGGGACCCACAAAGTCCCCTCGACTATTTTTAAAGGTTTTTTTAAGTACGCCCACATGACCCAACACGAACTGCAGCAGCTGGTTGACACGACCCTTCAAGGGTTGGATGCCTTTGCTGTAGAGGTAAGCCTGAGCGCCACCAACGACATCAAGGTACATGCCGACCTCAACGAGGGGCACATCACCTTAGCGCAGATCAAGACCATTAGCCGCGCGATTGAATCCGCGCTTGGCGAAGAGTCTGAAAACTACGCCATCGAGGTGTCTTCACCTGGAATGTTCATCCCATTCAAGGTGGACGCCCAGTACCGCAAGAACCTCGGACGCGAAGTCGTGGTCAAGCTTTTGGATGGCCAAAAGGACAAGGGTAAACTCGCCGCCTTCGACGGCACGAGCATTACTCTGGAGCGCACCGAGCGCGTCCCCAAGACGGTAGGCAAAGGCAAAATGGATCAGACGACGCAAACCCAAATCCCGCTGGCGGAACTGTCCAGCATCACCCTAGACTTTAAATTCTAAGTTTCTCACGTTTAAGCTGCTATGGAAAATCTAGCCATCATCGAATCCTTCGGCGAGTTCAAAGACGAAAAGAGCATTGACCGCGTAACCCTCATGTCGTTCATCGAAGAGGCCTTTCGCGTTCAAATTCGCAAGAAGCACGGCACCGACGAGAATTTTGACGTCATCGTCAACCCCGACAAAGGCGACCTCGAAATTTGGCGCAACCGCACCATTGTTGAGGACGGAGCCGTCGAGGACGACAACCTCGAAATCGCACTTTCGGCCGCCCTTAAAATCGAGCCCGACTTCGAAGTCGGTGAAGAAGTTTCTGAAGAAATCAAAATCATCGACCTTGGACGTCGCTTCATCCTGGCCTTCCGCCAGACCCTTGTTCAGAAGGTTCAAGAGCACGACTCAGGTGAGCTCTTCAAGCGCTACAAAACCATGGAGGGTGAGATCATCAGTGGCGAAGTGCACCACGTGCGCCATCGCGAGCTCATCATTTACGACGACCAGCAGAACGAACTGATCCTGCGCCGCGAAGACATGATTCCTGAAAAGGACTTCTACCGCAAGGGCGACACGGTACGCGCCGTGGTCAAGCTTGTTGAGGTTCGCGGAAACAAGCCTTTCATTCTGCTCAGCCGTACGTCTGAAGAATTCATGGCTAAGCTCTTCGAAGCAGAGATTCCTGAAGTTTTGGACGGAATCATCACTGTCAAGAAAGTCGTTCGGATTCCGGGCGAAAAGGCGAAAGTTGCCGTGGAATCCTACGACGACCGCATCGACCCCGTCGGAGCCTGTGTGGGCATGAAAGGCTCACGCATTCACGGAATCGTTCGCGAGCTCCGCGGCGAGAACATCGACGTGATCAACTACACGAACAACCTTCAGTTGATGATCCAGCGCGCCCTGTCGCCTGCGAAGATCACCAATATGATCCTCGACGAAGAGCGCCGTCATGCGGACGTCTACTTGCCTGCCGACCAGGTTTCTCTGGCCATCGGCCGTGGCGGAACCAACATCCGCCTTGCCAGCAAGCTCAACGACTACGAAATCGACGTGTACCGCGAAGATGTGGTTCAAGAGGAAGATGTTGAACTCCTCGAGTTCAGCGATGAAATCGAAGCATGGGTCATCGACCAGCTTCGCAACGGAGGCTACGATACGGCGAAGTCCGTACTCCGCGCCGACGTAGAAGACGTAGCTCGCCGTGCCGACCTCGAAGTCGAGACGGTACAAGACGTTCGCAACATCCTCAAAAAGGAGTTTGAAGCCGAATAAGCCACGCTTTTTTGCCAACTCCACCTTATTATTTAAATAGTCCCGACCTTTGCGCCTATGAGCACCATCCGCATCAGTAAAGTACTTAGCGAGCTGAACATCGGCTTGGATACCGCCGTTGACTTCTTGGCTACGAAAAGCCAAGAGGTAGATCGCAACCGCAACGCCAAGATTGATCAAGCCCAGTACGACCTGCTGACGCAGCAATTCGCCACCGACAAGTCGTCCAAAGACAAGGCCGAAACGCTCATTCAGAAAAAGCGCGAAGAGAAGGAGGCCATTCAGGCCGAGCGCGAACAAAAGAAGCCCGAAGTCATTCGAGCTACTGCGACGCTTTCGGGACCTAAAGTGGCTGGCAAGATTGACTTGTCGCCCAAGAAGCCGGCTCCTGCTGCTGCTCCAGCTGCTCCTGAGGCTCCAGTGTCTGCTCCAGTTGCTCCCGCGGCTGTGGTTGAACCAGTCAAGACGCCAGAAGCACCTGCTGCCGCGCCTGAAGTAAAGATCGAGGCGCCCAAGGCACCCGAGGCCCCTGCTGCAGTTACTCCTGAAGCTCCTGCGCCTGTCGCTCCTGAAGCACCTAAGGCTCCTGAAGCACCTAAGGCTCCTGAAGCCCCTGCCGCCGAGGCACCTGCAGTTCCCGCAGAGGTCAAGCCCGAAGAGGCTGATGCTCCTGCAACTCCAGAGTCCACACACCACGAGACGCAGTACCAAAAGCTTGATGGCCCCAAAATGACCGGCCAAGTAATAGACCTTTCACAGTTTGCCAAAAAGCCATCTGCAGCGGGTCAGCGGAAGCGTATCAAGACTGAAGGCCTTCAAAAGCCCGCCGCAGGCGGTGGTCGCACGACCACAGGTGCGGCGAGTGTCGGCGGCCCCGGTCAAGGCGGGTACCAGCGTGGCCCAGGTGGCCAACGTGGCCCAGGTGGTCAACGCGGCCCTGGCCAGCGTGGCCCACAAGGTGCCGGAGGCGCTCCACGCGAGGTCAGCCAAGAAGACATTCAGCGCAAGATCAAAGAAACCCTTGAAAAACTAGGCGGAGGCCGCAAGTCCAAGGGTTCAAAGATCCGCCGAGACAAACGCGCGGAACGCGCTGAGGCCCGTGAAATGGCCGAAATGGAGCGTCAAGAAGGCGAACGCGTTCTCAAACTCACCGAGTACGTTACCCTGCTTGAGGTTGCCAACATGATGAAAGTGACTCCGACCGAAGTCATTTCTACCTGCATGTCGCTCGGAATCATGGCGTCCATGAACCAACGTCTCGATAAAGAGACTCTGACCATTGTGGCTGACGAATTTGGTTACGACGTTCTGTTTGTCGACGAAGAAATGGAGGAAGCAATCGGTGTCGAGGTAGAAGACGAGGCCAACTTGGTCAGCCGTCCGCCAATCGTGACGGTTATGGGCCACGTCGACCACGGTAAAACGTCGCTGCTGGACTACATACGCAAAGCCAACGTAATCGCTGGTGAAGCGGGCGGAATCACCCAGCACATTGGCGCCTACAGCGTTCAGCTTGCCGACGGACAGCACATCACCTTCCTCGATACTCCTGGTCACGAGGCCTTTACCGCCATGCGTGCTCGCGGAGCCCAGGTTACCGACATCGCCATCATCGTGGTTTCGGCCGACGACTCGGTGATGCCCCAAACCAAGGAAGCCATCAGCCACGCTCAAGCAGCCGGCGTTCCAATCGTCTTTGCGATCAACAAGATTGACCGCCCTGATGCCAACCCAGAGCGCATTAAAGAACAGCTCGCAGGAATGAATCTGCTGGTAGAAGACTGGGGTGGAAAAATCCAATCCCAGGACATTTCAGCAAAGCAGGGCCTCAACGTCGACAAGCTGCTCGAAAAAGTACTGCTCGAAGCTGAACTACTCAACCTGAAGGCAAATCCCGAGCGCAACGCTAAAGGCACCGTAATCGAGGCTACGCTCGATAAGGGCCGCGGTTACGTGACGACCATTCTGGTTCAAGCCGGAACGCTCCGCGTCGGTGACTTCATCTTGGTTGGCCAATTCAGCGGCAAGGTGCGAGCCATGATGGACGAGCGCGGGCACAAAATTGACGAGGCAGGACCTTCGGCTCCCGTATCAATCCTCGGATTGGATGGAGCTCCGACTGCCGGCGACAACTTCGCCATCTTTGAAGACGAACGCGAGGCTAAGCAAATTGCCCAACGTCGTCAGCAACTTTCTCGGGAACAGAGCGTGCGCTCTCAAAAGAACCTCACCCTCGAAGAAATCGGACGCCGTCTGGCCGTCGGAGACTTCAAGGAGCTCAACATCGTCCTCAAGGGTGACGTGGACGGTTCGATCGAGGCACTTGCCGACTCACTTCAGCGCCTTAGCACCGAAGAAATTCAGGTCAACATCATCCACAAGGCCGTGGGCGGAATCACCGATTCAGACGTCCTTCTCGCCTCAGCTTCTGGAGCCATCATCGTCGGATTCCAAGTCCGTCCTGCCGCTTCAGCCCGCAAGTTGGCCGAGAAAGAAGACATCGAGATTCGCCTCTACAGCATCATCTACGACGCCATCAACGACATCAAAGACGCCATGTCTGGCCTGTTGTCTCCCGACGTCAAAGAAGAAATCACCTGCACCATCGAAGTTCGTGAGACCTTCAAAATCAGCAAGGTGGGCACCATCGCCGGCTGTATGGTCATGGATGGAGTCATCACCCGCAACACCCGTGTTCGCGTCATTCGCGACGGCGTGGTTCAGTACACGGGCGAACTCGGATCCCTCAAGCGCTTCAAAGACGACGTCCGCGAAGTCAAAAAGGGCCTCGACTGTGGCTTGAACATCAACAACTACAACGACATCAAGGTCGGCGACATCGTCGAAGGCTTTAAAGAGGTCGAGGTACAGCGCGAACTCTAACGCGCTTCGCGCCGCTTCTGGTTTTTAGTTGGCGGTACAACCCCAACTTTGGGTGCTTTTACCTGCCTGCGTAGGAATACAAGTTGCTAGTAACCAGTAACTTTTACTGAACGAGCCAGCCCACCACCTTCTTCACCCATCCTTTGTAGGGAGGGGTTAGAAGCATAGTAGGGGCAAAGCGACCACGGCGGTACACGCTGCGGGCGTTGCTGAATTCGCGGAATCCCCAGATTCCGTGGGATTTACCGATTCCGGAATTGTTGACACCCCCGAACGGAAGCTCGGGGTGCATGTAGTGCAGGTAGAAGTCGTTGACGACGGTTCCGCCGGCACGGGTCTCGCGAATGATGCGGTCGGTCCAAGACTTCGTGTGACTGAGGATGTACAGCACAAGGGGCTGCGGACCTGCATTCACGCGGGCGAGCGCGTCTTCGGTTGAAGTATACGTGAACACGGGCAGAATGGGCCCGAAGATTTCGCTGCAGCTGACTTGAAGGTGCTCGGGGGCGTCCCACACAAGGGTAGGCGGAAAGTAAAGCTTTTCGCGGTTTGGCGCGTCAGGTTGCCACACTTGGGCTCCCTCGGCGATGGCCTCTTGAAGCCAGTCGTTGAGGCGGTCCCAGTGGCGGGGTTGGATGATGCGCACCCAGTCAGGGTTGGTTGCGGGGGAATTCCCGTAGTGCTGGGCCACGCCCGCCTTAAAACCCTGAATGAAGTCCGCGCGTTGGGCGGCCGGAACCAGTGCGTAGTCCGGAGCAATGCAGACCTGACCTGCGTTGAGGCCTTTGGCCCATGCGACGCGGCGCCCTGCGGCGTCTGCGCCGTAGCCTTCGTGAACGAATACGGGCGATTTTCCGCCCAGCTCAAGGGTAACCGAGGCGAGGTACTTGGATGCGGCGGCCATCACTTTGCTTCCGACCCCGGGAGAGCCGGTAAAGAAAATATGGTTCCAGGGTTGCTCGAGAAGGGCCACGGCCACACTTACATCGCCTTGGATCACACAAACTTCGTCGGGCGGAAACACCGCCTCGACCACCGAAGCAATGAATGCGGCGGATGCCGGCGCCAGTTCACTCGGCTTCAGGCACACCGTGTTGCCGGCGCCGACCGCGTACACCAGCGGAACCAGGCACAAATTCACCGGAAAGTTCCACGGCGACACAATGAGGGCAACCCCCTTGGGCTCGTGGTGGATTTCGGCACGCCCTGGAATTAACGTCAACGGCAACGGCAAGCGGTCGGTGCGCGTCCAACGGCTCAAGTTGGCCAGCACATGATCAATCGACTCCTTTACCGGAAGCAGCTCGTTGAGGTCGCTGTCTACCTCGGGTCGGTTGAGGTCAGCCCGCATAGCGGCGTGAAGCTCGCTGCGGCGCCGAATGAGTTCCGCCCGAAGTGCTTTGAGGCGGGCGCGGCGATGGCTTAATGGAAGCGCAGCGATGCGCGGAGCAGTGGCCTTAAGGGCCTGAAATTCGGAAGTGAACGATGGCGTCATACTCCGAAGGTAACGCGAAGCAGCCTCCGTCAGTTCGCAACCACCCCGTCGCGAAGGCGAATGATGCGCTGCGCGTGCTGGGCGATCTCTTCTTCGTGGGTTACCACCACCAAAGTGTTGCCCGCTTTGTGAATGTCATCAAAGAGGCGCATGATTTCATCCGAAGTGGTCGAGTCGAGGTTGCCAGTGGGCTCGTCGGCTAAGATGAGTGAAGGTTTGTTGACGAGCGCGCGCGCAATGGCCACACGCTGGCGCTGTCCACCCGAAAGCTGGTTGGGCCGGTGGTCCATACGGTCGCCCAAGCCTACCGAACGCAGCACGTCTGCAGCGCGGTCGAGGCGTTCCTCTTTTCCAATTCCGGCGTACACAAGGGGTAGTGCGACGTTGTCCAAAGCTGTTTGGCGCGGAATCAGGTTAAACGTTTGAAACACGAATCCGATTTCCTGATTGCGGACCGCGGCGAGTTCGGCCTCAGCCATTCGGCTCACGTCGCGACCGGCAAGCACATAAGTTCCAGCCGTCGGCGTATCGAGGCATCCCAAAATATTCATCAAGGTAGACTTGCCCGACCCCGAGGGTCCCATGAGTGCGATATAGGATCCTCTTTCGATGTCAAGGTCAATACCTTTAAGCACGTGCACCGTTTGGGCGCCGAGTTGAAAGTCGCGGGTAATGCCGCGCAAGTGGAGTACAGAGTCAGTCATCGCTACCCATCAAGGCAAGGTTGATGCCAAGGTAAACCATTCGGCCGAAAATTGGCCCCCAGACGCGCGTTGCGTCAAAATTGCTCACAAACCCAGGGTCGTCGGCCCCTAAAAATTGATGGTTGTTCAAATGATCAACGACTCCGGCGATGGGTTCAGATTGGCGCACATTGAGTGCGTTTTCAACGCCAATGTAGGCGTCACCCCACGACAAATCCCGACGAAGGTGAAGGTGAAGCAGGGCAAAGTCTTGACTGATGCTGCGAACCACGCCTCCTGGACCTGGAGGCAGGTGCATTCCCGCATAGTGCTGCCACGTGGCGTTGGCGAACCACTTTTGACGAAACTGGTACTCCGCGTGCAGCATCGCCCGACGCGGGCTGATGTAAGGAACGGCATCCCACACCCCGAAGTACATCCCACGTACATCCTGAATTCGGTAGGCGCCCCGGGCCTTCCAGTTTTTTGAAAACTGGTGCTCCCACTGTAGGCTCGCGCTGCGGGATTCCATGGTTGACGAGTAAAACAGCACTTCGGTGGCAGAGCGGTAAAAGTCGAGAAGCACCGCGCGGTCGAGGTTGCTAATTTGGGCGTCGAACACAACGCTTCCGGGGTAGAAGTTGTGGACGTAGTTCCACACTCCAGAGAGGCTGGCGGTGGTTCCGGATTCAATATTCTGAGGGCTGCCCCAGGGATTCACCGCGTGGTTGACGGTTCGGGCGCTCGCAAACCTGCCCAGTGACTCGACGGCGGGCATCGCCATGCGGAATCCGCGTCCGTAACCCCCGCGAACGGTGAAGCGAGGAGTGGGGGCATACCTGAGGTGAAACCGCGGACTGTACTGAAGCCCCGCAATCGAGTGGTAGTCTGCGCGGGCACCCAGTACGGCGGTAAACTTTGGTGAAGGCTCAAACGTCCATTCGCTGAACACCCCCGGAGCCGATTCGATCCATGAGTCGTCATGGGCCAGGCCTGGGTGGTGCCAGTCGGTCACGTACCGGTCGAGCGACCAACTCACCCCTGAAGTCTGGGACCACTGCATGCCCCCCTCGCGAATCAGAACCTGTGCCATCCCGCCGCGTTGGTCTCCCTCGAGGAACTGGCTTTGGGCAAGGTCCAATGGCCCAAGGCGCGCATCCATAGACTGCTGGTAGGCGTGCACTATAATACCCACACTCATGTCGGGATCGTCGGGGTTGACCCATCCCGTTTTTGAGGTAAACGCGGTGCGTTTTTGGGCGACCGATGAGGTCCAGGCTACGCTCGGCGCGTCGGTCCCTAACTGCCCCCCTTCGCGGGTGTCTTGCAATCCGTGCAGGGTAAAAATGCCTTCCCAGCCGTTTTGCCCCCAATAGCGCGCGCGGAGCATGCCGTTGAGTTGACCCCCCAGCGCGTTGTCGGCAAAGCCGTCCATGTTCATGTCCCGAAACCAGCTGGTTTGGTTGGCATGCAAAAGGGTTCCGACGATCCACTTGTCGCTGAGTCGCTGCGCGTAATCGCCGTTTAGCTCCATACGTCCTGCATTGTTGAGGTAGGCATTCGCGCCGGCACGTCGCGGGTTTTCGGCGCTAATTCCTTCGTCGGGCTTAATCAGTTCGACGTTGACTTGGCCGGTCATGCTCTCAAATCCGTTGGTTGCGGCACCAATTCCCTTGGTTAACTGGATGCCTTCGACCCAGGTTCCGGGAATAAACTGCAGCCCGCTGTTGGCGAGCAAACCGCGCACGAGCGGCGTCATTTCAGTCTGAATCTGCGCGTACTTTCCGTCGAGTCCGAGCAACTGAATTTGGCGCGTCCCCGTCACGGCATCGGTAAACGCTGCGTCGATGGACGGATTGGTTTCAAAGCTCTCAGAAAGGTTGCAGCAGGCGGCCTTCTTGAGTTCGCCCCGCCCAATCGAGGTGGTAAGGGTGGCGGAACGGGCCTGAACTACCGCATCCGGAGCCTCAGAACGCACCACGACCTCGTCAATGGCGACGACGCTGTCGCGCACTTGAGCCTGTGCAACGGCCGCGGCCAAGATCCACAGGCCAACGGCCAAGGGCTTAGTGGTCATTCAGTTCCCGGTACTTGCAGCATTCGTGGACTTTGGCGTAGTCTTCTTCTTTGGCCTTGACTTTTTTAGTGTCGTGGCCCACTCCTGCTACGATTTCGTGGAGTCGCTGTTCGGTGAGTTTTTTGCTGTTGAAGGCCACTTTGACCTGGTGGGTCTCGGTCGACCAGTCGGCGAAGCGCACTCCGGGAGTATTCAAAAGGGCCGTTTCGATGCGCTTCTCGCACATTCCGCACACCCCATCAACCCAAAACGTTACTTCGGAAGTCTGCGCAAACGCGGAACTAGAAACGAGTAACCAGAAACCTATAAGAAGATTTTTCATATTAGTTGAACGGGTTTTGAAAGAGCGTATCGCTCTCAATTGATGGATCGGTAAGTGTATTGAGAAAGGCCACGAGGGCAAGCCGCTCCTGTAGGTTGAGCCCCAGCCCGCCAGACCGAATGATGTCGCCCATGGCTGGATCAATGTTGGGAGAATTGGCGTGGGTTCCGCTGTTGTAAAAGTCCACGACCTCCATCAGCGTTTGAAAGCGGCCGTCGTGCATGTACGGAGGGGTGTATGCGATATTGCGCAGTGACGGAACCTTAAACTTGCCCAAATCGTTTGGATTACCCGTAACTCCGCCAAGCCCAGGGTCTGTAATCGCCGTGTCAAGGCCATTGTTCGTGAACTTGTGGTTGGTAAACAAGGTTCCGCCGTGGCAGTGAAAGCAGTCGGCTCCGCGAACCGGTGCATTGGGATTCGCTTCGCCGTTGAACAGCTGAAGGCCCAGCTGCTCTTCAGGGGTTAGTGATTCCAAGCCGCGGGCAAAGCGGTCAAACTTGCTGTTCCCGCTCATTATGGTGAGCATGAACTGTTCCATGGCCAGGCCGAGTTCTTCAGCCGTAATGGTTTTGACGCCGTATGCCTTCCAAAAAAGTTCGCGGTAGGTAGGGCTCGCGTTAAGTGAAGCAAGGACAGCGGCCACCGTATGGTCCATCTCAATAGGGTTTTCGATGGGCTCGAGCGACTGCTGGCGTAGGGTTGGGGTGCGCCCGTCCCAAAAAAGCGCAGTATGGTAGGCGAGGTTGTGCAGAGGCATGCTGTTGCGGTCGCCTACGGCTCCGGTGATTCCAACTGAAAAGCGCAGGCCGTGGTCGGTCATTCCAAAGCTGGTGTTGTGGCAGCTTCCACAGCTCTGCGTCGAGTCGCGCGAGAGAATGGGATCGTAAAACAGCCTGCGGCCGAGGAGCACGCCCTCGACGGTCAATGAATTGTCTTCGGGAATCGGGGGTGGGGGGAAGCCCTGCGGTACATTCAGCGCGAACGGGGTCGTGGGCGGTGGATTTTCACCACAACTCACGGCTACGAGGGCGATTAGTGCAAGCGCGAAGTACTTCATTTTAAATTTTCAAGGGCGACCCAGCTGAATGATTGGCTTACGTTTTCGGAGATTCGGTGGGCGACTCCGCCATCAAAACTGCTGTGCGAAAAAGCTCCATCTTCAGAGGGGCGAACCTCATTTAAGGCATAAAACAACTTTTCGGCGTTCCAGTTCAGCACTAAGCGGCGTGAACCACGCAGGTCGAGGTCGCCGTCAATGCGCACGGGCATGCGATTTTCCATGGTGGCAATGTGGTAAAGCCAGGGCTCTCGCGCTCCGTTATTTTGGTAGAAGCCCTCAATGGCCATAAAGACGTAGCCGCCCTGCCAACCCCAGTGAAGGTTGTTGACAGTGGGATTCAGCGGGTGGCCCACACGCCACTGCGAGGGGTCTCCAAAATTTCGAGCGGAATCCAAACCAACCGTGAATTCGATGCCAGAGTACGCCGTTTTCGGAATGTTGTCCGGAACCGTGACAGCCCAAGGTTTGCCTTTGGTGAAGAAGGCATAGATTGGATCACCGGCCTCGTCGACCAGCGGGAGGCGGCTGCCGTCTTCTTGAATCAGTGCGAATTCTGAGAGGATCATATCGGTCCGCTCAAAATGAAAGGTATCGCCCGTCACGGGCTGCACAAGCGACATACTGCTGTACGTGAGATCCTGGCCGTTCCATTTAGGCTGAATACTGAGTTCAAGCGAAACCTCGCTGCCTTCAGGGGTACATCCGGAGGCGAAGGCAACAAAAGCCGAAAAAAGTACAAAGTTTCTCATGGTGGTAAAGTTACGTTACCGAACTTCGTGCGATGACCGTGCCAAAATCAACTTGGAAGCTATTGAAGTCCGAATACCTAAAAATAGGCATTTTATTGGTGATTTTCGTGACCGGAGTCACGGCGGCCTACCTTATTCAGCGCCCAGAACGGCAGCTTCCGATACTCAATCCCTCGGATTTGAATCCGGCACTCGTCGCCGACAGCCTTGAGGGCAAGGGCATGGACCATCGAGTGGCCGAATTTGACTTGGTGGACCAAACGGGGACCCGCCGTAGTGCCCGCGACGTCGAGGGAAAAGTCCGGATTGTCAGCTACTTTTTTACCACATGCCCGACCATTTGTGTGGATATGGCGGCCGGCTTGCGAAAGGTCCAAGACGCCTACGCGGGTGACGGCCGGATCCGAATTTTATCGCATACCGCCATGCCAGAATACGATTCGGTACCCATTTTGGCGGACTACGCTGCGCGGAACGGCTGCGACTCGGCCCAGTGGTGGCTGCTGACGGGCGAGCCAGAAGAGTTGAACCGCCTTGCGCGCACCAGCTACTTTGCCGTGCTCGAAGAGGGCCAAGGCTGGGACGAGCACTCGTTCATTCATACCGAGAATTTAGTGCTGGTCGATGCCAAGGGCCGTCTACGCGGGTACTACGACGGCACAGACCCCAAGGCGGTGGACCAATTGATCAAGGACATTCCATTGCTGCTCCCCGATGCCCGCTAACCTGAGCCCGTTGCGCGTGGCGCTCCTTCAGTACGACATCGCCTGGTGCGATCCCGAGGCCAATTTTGGACGGATTCGCTCACTGCTTCCGGCCCCAAGGAGCGTCGACGTGCTCCTGCTGCCCGAGGCCTTTGCCACGGGGTTTGCCACGCCGCAGGCGCGCGAGGTTGCGGCCCATTCGGCCACTGCGGTCAACTTTTTGATCGAACTCGCCGCGGAACTTCAGTGTGCCGTGGGCGCGTCTGTTTTTGTGCCCCACGAGTCAGGAAAGGTGGCCAACCGCTTTTTTTGGATCGAACCCGACGGAACCACCACCACCGCTGACAAGCGCCACCTCTTTGCGGTGGCGGGCGAGCACCGTGACTTTGAACGTGGAACCGAAGCCGTCGTCGTCACCTGGCGCGGATGGCGCCTTCGCCTGGCGGTTTGCTTTGACCTGCGCTTCCCGATTTGGTTGCGCAATACGCTCGATGCCGAAGGGACTCCCGCCTACGACGGCTTACTCGTGGTCGCCAATTGGCCAGAGGCCCGCGAAAATGCGTGGACCACGCTGCTGGCGGCGCGTGCCATGGAAAACCAGTGCTATGTGGCTGGCGTCAACCGAGTGGGTGTGGATGGTTTTGGGGTGGACCACAGCGGCGCGAGCCGCATCATCGGCCCTTGGGGTGACGTATTGGCTTCAGCAGACGTACACACATCGCGACTCGTTACCGCCGAATGGGACCCAATCCACCTTGCTGCGGTACGGAAGCGCTTCCCGTTCCTGGCTGACCAGGACCCGTTTGCGGTGCTTGGGATGCCCCCGGAAGCCACTGGCGCTCTACCGTCCAACCCACAGTAACCTCAATCGCTTCGGGATCGACGATCGGTGTTTCGGCTTCGGTGCGCGTCCACCAGTCAGGCGCATCAATTTTGCCGTTTTCATTCAAGTCTGTAAAGCTCAGAAGTTGGTACTTGCCGGGTTTCAATCCTTCGAGTGTCCAGGTGCCAGCACCCAATCCTTGCCAAACGATGATCCGGTCGCGCCGCAGTTGGTGCACCCAGGGTCCTTCGGTGGCTGGGGCTGCCGTCAGCTTGAGGACCCCAGACGAGTCCGCCGGAAGCTGCCGAAATTGAGCGACACTGTCGGGCTTCGTAGTTGGGTCGGCGAGCCAAAGTACAAGACTGTCTCCAGGGTCGACACCATCCGAAAACCAGGCTACCGGCGACTTTTCGCCGGTTCCGAGCTGAAGATTGCCGTCCGGATCACTGAACGCAAAGATTTGGTAGCTGCCGTCGGCTAAATAGGGCAGGGTAAAACGACCGTCTTTGCCGCTCCGCGAACCGTACAAGGGGGGTGTAAAGACTGCGGAATCCGGAGCGTCACCTTTGTGCAGAACCACGGCCTGGTTGTCCCAAGGCTTGCCGGTTAAGGGATTAAGGACTACACCTCGGATTTGGCCCGAATCAATTTGAGTGCCCGTTGCAAACACCCAAAACGGCTCGCTCATGGGGTTGTTCTCGTGCAAGTCGCGAATTCCGTTGCCGAACTGAATGATGTAGGTGCGGTCAGTCTCGAGGCTGCCATCCCACGACATTTTAAGTGTTTTACCCTTTAATGAGTACCGCGGCTCGCCGGGAATCGGTGGTGACGTTCGAATGCTGGCGCCCGGGTTGTTGAGCACGACGTACTCGTCAAAGGTCCAGGTCAAGGTATTGGTTTGCACCGAGGTGCTTCCGATCGGAACACTCGATTCGACCACCACCGGTCCGTCAGTGTCGCGCGGCCCCCCGTCTGGCGGAGTCGGTAGCGCACATCCGCCAACGATAAGCGTCAATGCGTTAACGAAAACGATTAATCGTTGAACGAACGATGGTTTTTTAAACATTTTTCCCCACATTTGTGAACTGTACCCTAATATCCGTGTAATAATGAACAAACGTACGCAACGCATCGGCCTTATCGGCTTGCTTCTAGCCCTTCCATTTATGGGCATGGCGCAGTCGGTAAGTGCGCTACTTCCTGTCGAATCGGCCGGAACATTCACCCCGATCAGCTCTCCCGACTACACCTTGGGATCGGCCACTATGGACGACCAGGAGTATGTTGACCCGGCCTCTCCGACGACGGGATCAGCCGCTACAGGTCCTGGTTTTGCTCTTGGCTTTACAGTCTCGATCAACGGGGTATCCTTCAACAAAATTGGCATTTCGACCAATGGTCACGCGACCCTTGGATCTGCTTCATCGGCTACGATGACGGTGTCTACGGCTTACGGTGCAGTTTCACCCACTCCTCCAACAGGTGGATTGGTGCTTGCTCCATTAGCTGCGGACCTTCAAGGCCAAACTGGTGCGGCAATTTACCTCAAGTCACAAGGCACAGCTCCCAACCGCGAGTACATCGTGGAATGGAATAAGATTAAGCGCTACGGCGCTTCAGGTACAGGCGACACCTTCACGTTTCAGCTTCGCATTCTCGAAAGCGGATCCATCAGCTACGTGTACAAAAAGCTTCACACGTCAAGCACCACAGCGACCGCTCAAGTAGGCATTCGTTCTTCAATTGACTACACGAACGCTACGGGAGTTTGGGGCTCAGTTCTGCAGGGTACCGCAAACACGGGAACCCTTAACTACACTGGTGGCATCACTTCGGGTAAAACTATTTCTTGGACAGTTCCTTCGTGCCCTCCTGCTTCGTTGTTGATAACGACGAAGACGCCAACGAGTGTGAACTTCAGTATCTCTTCTTTTGTCGGAACGACGTATGAAATCGAATACGGCGCAGCCGGATTTACCCAAGGTTCGGGTACGGTAGTTGCTGCCAGCGCCACCGGAAGCATTTCGGGTCTTTCAGCAAGCACGTGCTACGACATCTACGTACGCAACAACTGTTCTGCAGCAAGCAATGGCTACTCCAGCTGGGTAGGCCCCCTCAACGTATGTACTCCATGTTTGGTTCAGTCAATGCCCTTCACTGAAGGCTTCGGTACATGGCCACCCCTTTGCTACACTTATGATTCGGGTGACGAGGATTGGATTCACAACACCGCCGGCTACGCCCAGGCTAGTTACTGGAACTTCATTGACAAGTCGTTCATTCTTGAGTCAGCTCCAATCTCGATCAACGTTCCCGCCCGTGTGGTTATGGACTGGTCGCACTTGGCGAACACAAGCTACCCATTTGACAGCTTGACGGTGCGCGTGCGCAGTCTCGGCAGTACGGCATGGACCAACGTGGTTTCACTAAGCGGATCGGCATTCAACACCCCAGGCGCCACGTCTACGGGTCCTGCAGCAGTATTCTCGCACGAAATTGCCTACTTGCCCTCAGCATTTGTAGGGGACACCATCGTTCTACAAGTCTACGGCTGGTCAGACTTTGGCCCGAATGCTTACGTGGATTTTGTAACTGTTGAAGCCCAACCAGCATGTCCTGAGCCGCTGCAACTGGGCGTTTCTTCAGTGACTGACGTGACGGCTAACCTTAACTGGCAGAGCGGAGCTTCAGGTTTTGTGGTACAGTGGGGCCCCGCAGGCTTCTCTATTGGTACCGGAGCCTCTGACACCGTCGCGACCAATTCAGCGGTAGCTACGGGCTTGGCGCCTAACTCGTCCTACGATTTCTACGTCATGGCACTTTGCGGCGGAGCCGGCAACTCGATCTGGTCAGGTCCATTTAACTTCACCACTTTGTGTGCAGGCTTTACACTTCCAACTGGCTACAGTGACAACTTTGATGCACTGCTCGCAAACGATCAGCCAGAATGCTGGACCCCGTACGGTGGAGCGACCTTTACCGTTCCGGCATTCCCTGGGACCACGGCCTACTCTGCACCCAACTATGCGCAGATGTACACTGGTGGAACTGCAGGTGCAGGAATTATTTCACCAATGTTTAGCGACCTCGACAGCGGCATCGCCCAGGTTCGCTTCCGTGCCCACAAGGTCTACACTTGGACCACAACAAACCTTGTCGTTGGACTTGTAAGCACTCCTTCAAACCCATCCTCATTTATTCCAATTGACACGATCGCGCTTACTGCGAACTGGGACGAATACACGATCCCGTTCCCTGTAGTGCCTTCGGGTTACCGTCATGTAGGGTTCCGCACCACCGGAACGTTCAACTACGCCGGTTTTGATGACTTTGTATACGAGGTTCAGCCTGCTTGTTTGCCTGCCATTAATGGTTCGGCATCAGCTGCAGCTACGAGTGCAGTAGTAGCGTGGGCTCACGGTGTAGCGGCTACGCCTGGCTCAGTGGTGGCGTGGGGCCCATCGGGCTTCAATCCAGGCACGGGAATCATTCCAAACCAGGCGACTGTGAACGGAACGTCATATACGATTAACGGCTTGGCTCCGAACACCGCTTACACGGTGTGGATTGCGGACTCTTGTGGTGCCAACAACTTGGCTCCATGGTATGGCCCGATCAACTTTACGACGAGCTGCTTGGGCACTACCATGCCTTATGTCGAGAACTTTGATGCGAGCCCGCTTGGATGTTGGGATAATTCTGGTGGAACCAAGACGATGCTACAGTACAGTCAAGGTGCAGGTTATGCCATGAGAGGCAACTTCTGGTCATGGCTATCTGGTGAGTTTGCCGTGATGACATCTCGCCCCGTTACGATCAACGCTTCAGCTCAAGCAAGCTTTGATTGGTCGCACCAGTTCATGACATTCTACCCTGACGACCAGCTTTTGCTCTTGGGTAAAACCACTTCAGCAACGACTTGGGACACGTTGGTGAATTTGATTGGATCAAGCTTCAATAGCCCAGGCGCAGGAACTACGGTTCCAGGAACCTTTGTGGACACTACGGTATACCTTCCGACGTCATGGATTGGTAGCGACGCAATCTTCCGATTCGTGGCAAATTCAGACTTTGGTCCAGACGTGTTCTTTGACAACTTCGTGGTTGAGGCCATTCCTACGTGTCCCGAGCCGATTGCTTCAGTGGTTGCGGGTACGGTGTCTACTACAAGTGCAGGTATTTCGTGGAGTGCGCCTTCGGGTACTCCGCTTGGCTCGAACATCTTCTGGGGCCCTGTAGGCTTCTGGCAAGGTACCGGAACTGGTGTTGGAGGAACCATGGTTTGGGGTGTGTCGAGTCCGTACACATTGAACGGCTTGCAGCCAGGCCAATCCTACCACTTCTACGTTCAGGATAGCTGCGCGGCAAATGACCAGTCTTCATGGGCTGGCCCGTACACCATCACTACCGCACTTTGTCCTCCGGCGAACCAGTGTACTTCAACCATGTACATGTACGACTCGTGGGGTGACGGCTGGAACGGTGGTGTGATCACTGCCCAGCAGAAGATTTCTGGTTCTTGGGTTACCGTTAAGGACTTTACGTTCTTGACCGGAAGCGCAGCTCAAGACGTGGCACAGTTCTGCGCCGGTGACTCAGTACGCATTGTAGTAACGAGCGGAGGTTCGTATGCCAATGAGATTGGATTTGACTTAGTAGGTCCATTTGGTGACACATTGTCGACGATGCCATTTAACTCAACATTGATCGCGGGAAGCACGTGGAACAGCTACGTAGCTCAGTGCACGCCGTGTGCGGTTCCTACGGGATTGAACGCGACGGGTAGCACCACGTGTTCGTCTACTACAGTTACATGGACTTCAGGTAGCTCTGCGGTAAGCACCAACCTCGAGTACGGCCCTGCCGGATTTACTCCTGGCTCAGGTACGTCACTGACTGGCTTGACCGGTGGAACGACCAACCTCACTGGTTTGATGCCGAATATGACCTATGACGTGTATGCTCAGGATGTTTGTGCTTCAGGTACGAGTCCGTGGTCTTCGGCCGCGAGCGTAACTACGGCCAACGCGCCACAGCCTACGATTAGCGCCACCTACACGGTTCTGTCAATGAATCCTGTGACGATTCAGTTCAACGCAACGACCAATGCGTCAAGCGTGAGCTGGAGCTTCAGCAATGGCGGAAGCGCCACAGGTACCAGCACAGTTCAGTCGTTCGGAACCAATGGCCCAGCATTCGCAGTGGCTACGGTGAGCAACGATTGTGGATCAGTGAGCGACACGTTGAACTTTACTGTGGGTATGGGCGAGAACGCGCTCGCTACGCTGCGTGTGTTCCCGAATCCAACCACTGGATTGGTTCGTGTTGAGTTCCCAATGCAGGCTTCAGGCACAGCAGTGGTTCGAGTTATGTCGATCACTGGAGCTCAGCTCACCGCTACAAACACTTCGTTCGCCGCGGGTACCGCTACGGTCGACCTCGACTTGCGTGGTCTTGCTTCAGGTCTGTACCTCTTGGAGGTTCAAACTGAAGAGGCAACAGGAGTACAGCGCCTCGTTATCGAGCGCTAGGATCTTAGCCGAACGGCGTAAGCCAGGGTGAGCGGAATCACATCCGCCACCCTGGTTTTTTTTTGGAGCACCTCTGCGGCGGCGTTGAGGGTGCTCCCCGTGGTGAGGGTGTCGTCGACCAAAGCGATGCGAAGACCCTTAAGGAGTTCGGGTTCCGGGATTTCATAGGCCCCATAGATCCCGAATCGGTCGGACTCTGCGCGGGAGGCTTGTGCCTTGGTTCCGAAGTTTTGAATGGTCAGGGGCCTATGAATAAGGTTTACTGCGACAGGTAGGCCCCAGACGGCCTTCAGACCTTGGGCAATGCGTTCTGCTTGATTGTAACCGCGTGAGTAGTAGCGGTCGGCCCGTAGTGGTAGGGGAACAAGTACATCAACTGCGGGCACTGGGATGGCCTTGGCCATGAGCCCTCCGAGTGCGACGGCGAGGTCAGGCCGGTTGCCAAACTTGATGGATCGCATCGTGTGAGTCACGTGCGGCAGGTGGTAGGGCAGCAGCGCGGTTCCGCCCTGAGCAAAGCTCAGATTGAGGGGGTACGGATTCACCGAGGACCAGAGTTGGGCCCAGCAGGTAGAGCACACCGGATGTGCTTGTGCCACAGTGCCGTCAGGGCACGTTGGGCATCGTTTTGGTAGTACGCGTTGGAAGCCGCTTTGAAGAAAGTGGTACATTTGCACAAATTCAGAATAGAATGAGCAACGATTCGTCGTCTAAGCGACAAAAAACAGTTATCGGCCTTCTCGTGGCTTTGGTGTTGGTTTTGGGATTTTTTGCCCTCAACCGGAATTCCGCAGTTGAAAACCTCGAAGAGGAAAAGGCGATTTTGGTGAGCGAACTCGAGGAGTACAAGCGCGACCTGATCGGTCAAGTGGCTGCAAACGACAGCATGAACAGTTACATCATTGCCGAGACCGCGCGTTTGAACGCGGCCATCGAAGAGATTACAAACCTCAAGAATGTGACGCAGTCCGAGCTTGCGAAGTACCGCAATCAGGTGAACACGCTCCGCAAGGAGGTGGCGCGCTTGACGAGCCAGGTGGATTCCGTGAACAAGGCCTACGCGGTTCTGGGTGAGGCCAAGGCCCAAGTTGATGCCCAGCTTACCGACGAGCAGTCCAAAAATGCCGAGCTCAATGCACAAAACACAAATTTGAACGGAAAAGTGGCTACCGCACTGAA
Source organism: Schleiferiaceae bacterium (assembly GCA_030833905.1). GTDB lineage: Bacteria > Bacteroidota > Bacteroidia > Flavobacteriales > Schleiferiaceae > TMED14. Next base: position 7,550 of record JAURGG010000009.1, on the reverse strand, counting down.
GCTGCAGCTTTCGGCTCTTGAAGCGACTGCGGTGAAAGTGAGTAGCAAGGGGGTTGAAAAACCTACGACTTCTGCGGGTCGCGCAAACCGCATCAAGGCCTGCTTTACGGTGGCCCAAAATGCCATTGCCGAGCCCTCGAAGCGCACCGTGTACATGCGCATTAATACGCCGGACGGACGTGTGCTTCCGAGCCAAAGCGACGAACGCAGTATGAAGGTGGGTAGCGAGACCATTTACTTCTCTGCGAAATCTGAGATCATGTACGAGGGCAAGCAGGTACAGAGCTGTGCCGCATTTGACCTTAATTCGACGCTCAAGCCTGGAACCTACACGGTTGAGGTGTTTAGCGATAACGTGAAAATTGGTACGTCGACGTTGGTTCTGAACTAAGTGGAGGCGGTAAGCCTTAATACCAACGGCCTGCGGGCCGCGTGGAAGAAGGGTCTGGGTGCTTGGCTTGATGCTGAGAACCCGGACCTTGTCTTTATTCAGGAGGTGAAGTGGAATGATCTTGAGGGCCTTCAGTCGCTTGCGGAAGGTTGGCATGTGGTTGCGGATCTAGCGATTAAACCCGGATACAGTGGCGTTGCGATCTTGAGCCGGCGTCCGTTAAACGCGCTCGATTTGGACTGGATGCCGGATTCTCTTCGCGGCGAGGGCCGTTGCATCGCCGTCGAAGTTGATGGGGTGCGCTGGGTGAATCTGTACTTGCCTTCGGGTTCGCAGGGAGCACATCGGCAAGCGCTTAAGCTCGAGGCGCTCGAGGCCCTTGGCGGGTGGTTGAGGTCGCTTCAGGGGCCCACGGTGCTTGGCGGAGACTGGAACTTGGCGCCAGTGTCGCTTGATGTCCATGATCCAAAGCGTCTTGATGGCACGCCTGGATTCACCCCTGAAGAACGCGCTTGGATGGCGTCCATTGAGGCAGAGGGTTGGGTCGAAGCGTTTCGCCACGTGAATCCCGGCGCTACAGAGGTATACAGCTGGTGGAGTATGCGGTCTGGAGCATACGACCGCAACAAGGGATGGCGCATCGACCACTGGGTGACCAACAGTCCTGAGCGGGTACAATTAGTCGACTACCTGAGGGATTGCCGATTTTCGGATCATGCCCCGGTGCGACTCCGCTGGAGTTAACTACCTTCGTGGTATGCGAATTCAAGTTGCCGCGGCATTGGCCGCAATCGCGCTCCTCAGCGCCTGTGTGTCGCCCAAAAAGTATTCAGAGCTTCAGTCGTCGTACGACTCGACGGTTCAGCGGGCGGAATCGCTCAAGGTTGAAGCTGAAAAGGCCCGTGTGGCCGCCAGCGAGAGCGAGGCCCAAAAGGTGAAAGCACTTGCTGCCTTGGACGGCGCGATCAAAGACACGACTGCCCAAGGTGCCGAGATGCGCAAGCTGCAGCGCGCCTACCGCGACCTTAATTCCAACTACGAGTACGCGCTGAAAAACAACAGCCGCCTCGTTCAAGAGAACCTAACCGAGAACAAGGCCATGCTCGAGCGCATGGAGTCACTGGCTGCCCGACTTGCCGCCAAAGAGGATTCTCTCAAGCGCGAGCAGGATCGCTTAATGGGCCTCGAGATCGCCCTTCAGCAGCGCGAGCAGCGCGTGGCCGAGTTGGAGCGCCTTATCAGCCGCAAGGACAGTGCCGCCGCATACCTGCGTCAGCGCCTCGCCGATGCTCTGCTTGGGTTTAAGGACCGTGGACTCACCGTGTCGATGCGCAACGGCCAAGTTTATGTTTCGCTCGACAACCGCCTGATGTTTGCCAGCGGTTCGTGGGACGTGCAGCCCGACGGAGCCTCTGCCTTGGGCGAGCTTGCCAAGGTGCTGAACGAGAACAAAGACCTCAAGATTGCTGTCGAGGGCCACACAGACAGCGACGCGTTCAACGGTAAGACAGCTGTCAAAGACAACTGGGACCTTTCGGTGATGCGCGCCACAAGCGTCGTGAAGATCCTCGTGGGTAAAGGTGTGACACCGCAACGTGTTCAGGCTGCCGGTCGCGGGGAATTCCTGCCCATTGCATCGAATGACAGCGCCGAGGGCAAGTCCAAGAACCGCCGGACTGAAATCATCATTACCCCCAACTTGGGAGAGCTGGCGGAGCTGATCGGAAACTGATCTGCGCCCAACGATTTCTAAAGCCGGTCCCTTGGGGGGCCGGCTTTTTTGCTAAAAGAGGTTGTCGACGACCTGGCTGATGCGGTCGAGGGCCACAAAATGCACCCCGTGCGGGCGCTTGGGCATGCCCGGCGTCTTAGCCCCCCAGACGTAGTCAAAACCGAGCTGTCCGGCCTCAAGAACGCGCGCGTCCATTCGGGCAATGGGGCGCAGCTCTCCGCCCAGACCGACTTCGCCGGCAAAAGCGACCCCTGGTGGGATGGGTCGGTCCTCTTGGCTCGACAAAATAGCCGCGCAGACGGCGAGGTCAAGGGCGGGGTCGTCGACGCGAAGGCCTCCGGTTACGTTCAAAAAGACATCTTTGCTGGCAAGGTGGAATCCACAGCGCTTTTCGAGCACCGCCAGAAGCATGTTGAGGCGGCGCGTGTCAAACCCCGTGCAGCTGCGTTGGGGTGTTCCGTAGACGGCGGTCGACACGAGGGCTTGAACTTCGACGAGCAGAGGTCGCAAGCCTTCGGCGGTGATTCCGATGGCGGAACCGCTGAGCCCCTCACCTCGCTGCCCCAACAGCCACGCTGAGGGGTTTGCGACGGGCTGTAGGCCACGTTCGGCCATTTCGTAGAGCCCGAGCTCCTGAGTGGAGCCAAAACGGTTTTTAAGGGCCCTCAGCGTGCGCACGAGGTGGTGCTTGTCGCCCTCGAACTGAAGCACGACGTCGACCATGTGCTCGAGGACCTTGGGTCCGGCAAGGGTGCCCTCTTTGGTGATGTGGCCAATTAGGGCCACGGGCACGTGGCGCGCTTTGGCGTAGCGCAGAAATTCGGCGGCGGATTCGCGGATTTGCCCGACGCTTCCGGCGGCGGAATCGAGTTGGGGGTTGTAGGCCGTTTGGATCGAGTCAACCACGAGCAAGTCGGGTTTGAGCTGCTCGGCAGCCTGCAGAATTTTGGAGGTAGAAACCTCAGCGAGTACGTGGCATCCGGGGCCGTTGAAGCCGATGCGCTCAGCCCGCATTCGGATTTGCTCCGCGCTTTCTTCGCCGCTGGCATAGAGTGCTTTGGCGCCGGCATGGAGCGCTACCTGCAGCATGAGGGTGGACTTGCCGATTCCGGGCTCTCCGCCGAGCAAGCTCAGGGACCCAGGAACCCATCCGCCCCCGAGCACGCGGTCAAGTTCAAGGTCGCCGGTGGGGACGCGGCGCTCGGCGCTTCGGTCCACTTGGTCCAGGGTCAACACACGGCTTTGACCGGGGGATACCCATGCTTGATCGACGGGCGCACGCTCAATAACTTCTTCGACGAGGGTGTTCCACGCGCTGCAGCTGCGGCACTGGCCGGCCCACTGGGGGTAGCTGGTTCCGCAGGACTGGCAAACAAAGGCTTTTTTGGTCTTGGCCATGGTTCCGCCAAGGTACGCACCCGGCGCGGCTTAGTCGTTTTTAAAACGGTTCAGGCCGATGAATCCGATGATACCTGTAGACATGAGCATCAGGGCCTGGGCGGCATGCACCAGCGTAGCAAACGCGAGGCCTTCGACATAGGGTATGCTCAGGACTTCGAGGGCCTTGGCCACGAGGTAGTGGTAGGCTCCAACGCCTCCTGGTACCGGAATCACAACGCCCAAGCTCGCCGCCATCATCACGAACAGACCTTGGTCGATTCCGATGTGCTCTGTAGACGGAAGGGCATAAAAGCACACGTAGACCATCACAAAGTAGGCGCCCCAGATGTAGAGTGTGTGACCCAGGTAGGCCCATGGTTTGTTGAGGCGCAGAATGCTGGTGAAGCCGTGGGCAAGGCCGCGCAAAAATGTTTGGACGCGCTGGCCAACAGCAGTTTCAAAGAATCGGTGGCGGAGTAGCCATGAGGCGACCGCAAGGGTTAGTCCAATGACGGGAATCCAGGGGAAACCGTTCTCGTCACCACTCGGGGCGGATTGGGTACTAGCCAAGAGTTTCTGCAACTCAGGATAGGTAAGTAGCACGGTGATTCCGAGCAGTATGGCCATCATGATGAGGTCGATGAGGCGCTCGACGATGATGGTTCCGATGAGGATATCGACTGGAATTTTGTCACTGCGGCGCAGGGCGGTGGCACGAGCGACCTCTCCGGCCCGCGGAACCACCATGTTGATGAGGTAGCCGATTCCTATGGCGTGCGTAGCGCGCCACGATGTGGTGGTGTAGCCCATCGAGTCGAGGACGATCTTCCAGCGCATTCCGCGCGAAATCACGGCGGAATAGCCGACGGCAATGCTCACCGCGAACCAGTACCAGGTGGCCCGGCTCATTTCGCGGCCTACGGCGTGGATGTCCACTCCACTGAAGGCGAAGTAGAGCAGGCCAACTCCCAGCGCGGCGAACACAAGGGTTTTTAGCCAACTCGGGATGCGAGGAAGGTTCAAGATCAGGCCCTTAAACGGTTGGTCGGCTCTTCAGGAAAGAGTAGGGTGGGCTGGTAGCTGCGGGCCTCTTCAACGCTCATTGCGGCGTATGCGATGATGATGATGACGTCTCCTTTTTGCACGCGGCGCGCTGCTGGGCCGTTGAGGGTGACTTCGCCGCTGCCACTTCCGCCGCGAATGACGTAGGTGTCAAAGCGCTCACCGTTGTCGATGTTAACGATCGTAACTTTTTGACCTTCAATAAGTTTAGCGGCATCAATGAGGTCGCTATCGAGCGTGATGCTGCCGATGTAGTTGAGTTCCGCACCGGTGACCCGGACGCGGTGAATTTTGCTGTAGAGTACCTCGATCGTCATTTGCGGCAAAGGTACAACGGCGCATTGTCGATGAGCCGCACAGAGCCTGCGTAAACGGATATAAGTGTTTGTACGCTTCGGCCATAGGAATCTACAGGGCGGTCGGGGTTGGTTAAGGCCTCAAGGGTGTCCGAGAAGATGAAGTCGATGGATTCCACGACGAGGCCTTCGAATCGTTCGATCTCTTTGCGCAGCTCTCGCTGAAGCGCACGGGCCGGAGCCGGAAATTCGCGTACCTCGTTGGCGGCCCACAGGAGGGCGCGATAGATGGCGGGGGCCGCGGCTCGCTGCTCGGGGGTGAGCAGTCGGTTGCGCGAACTCATGGCAAGCCCGTCGGACTCGCGAAGGGTGGGGCATGATACGATGATTGGGGTTCCGCCCCGATGAGCCGCGAGGCGGCGCACCACTGCAACTTGCTGAAAGTCTTTGAGGCCAAAGTAGGCCTTGGTGGCCTCGGTAAGTGTAAACAGACGGTCCACTACGGTCGCAACGCCCTGAAAATGACCGGGTCGAAGCGCTCCCTCGAGCCGGGTGTCGAGCCCTTGAAGGTCAAAGTGCTGGCTTTGAACTCCGTCGGGGTAGAGTTCGACAGCCGAAGGAAACCAGACCGCAGCGGCTTCAGAATTCCGCAGTAGCGCGATGTCGCCGTCCTCGTCGCGGGGGTAGGAGGCCAGATCTTCGGGCCGGTTGAACTGCGTCGGATTTACAAAAATGCTGACCAAAACAGGCGCACCATCCTTGGCAGCGCGGTCCACCAAGGCGAGGTGCCCGTCGTGCAACGCGCCCATGGTAGGAACAAATCCAAGTTCGTCATGTGAACTGCGCCAATCGCGCAGTTGGTCGAGGGTCCGTAGGACCGTGAGAGATTCCGCCAAAACAGCCCAAAACTAGAGCGCCAATTTAGAATTTCGTACCTTTGTGGGCCAATTTATAGGCACGATAAGAAGAGATTATGGCAAAGCGGCGCATTTTATACGTTTCACACGAGATTAAGCCCTACTTCCCCGAGGGGGATTTGGCCAATGCCGCACTGGCTTTCCCGAAGAAAATGAACGAGTTAGGTCATGAAATCCGCGCCTTCATGCCTCGGTTTGGCGTCATCAACGAACGCCGCCACCAACTTCACGAAGTTATTCGCTTGAGCGGAATCAACGTGGTCATTAATGACTACGACCAGCCTTTGATCATCAAAGTTGCGTCCGTTCCGGGAGCTAAGATTCAAGTCTACTTTATTGATAACGAGGAGTACTTCAAGCGCAAGGGCACGTGGGAAGACGCCCAAGGTGCGTTTTACGACGACAATGGTGCGCGCTCGCTCTTTTTTAGCAAGTCCATCATCGAGACGATCAAAAAGTTGGGCTGGCAGCCTGACGTCGTGCACGTGATGGGCTGGATGTCGGCTCCGCTGCCCGTGTACCTCCGCCAGTTTCACAGCGACGACGCGCATTTTGCCGGAACCAAAGTGGTCTACAGCCTTTTTGAGAACGGATTTGACGGGAATCTTGACAAAGGGCTCGAAGAGGGCATGACCTTTGACGGGGTGCAGGGAATGGACCAGTTCACCAATCCTTCGGCTGAGGCGCTCTTTTGCGGAGCCGCCCGCCACGCCGATGCCGTGCTTCAAATGAGCCCGAACGCTTCTCCCGCCGCAGTTGAGGCTGCTAAGGCCGCGGGTGTCCCCGTGCACAGCGGGGCAGAGTTCCTTGAGAACCCTGCGGCCCTCGATGCGTTTTACGAGTCACTGTTCGCCTAAGTTTTTATGCGTCGGATTTTAGCCGCTGCGGTACTCGCGTTCGCGTTCGCGTCCTGCGAGAAGTCGACTGGAGAAATCGGTTTGGATTTTGTCGACGGAAGCCAATTTGCCTTCGGAACCAAGTCTTCGGTAGCGATGCGCACCCACACCGAGGCATTTGACTCCTTGGTGACGCTGCGCCCCGCGGCGCTGCTCGTGGGCAGCTACCAAGACCCAATTTTTGGTCGCCCGACGGCTTCGTTTGCTACTCAGTTAGTGCTCAGTTCGGTGGCTCCTGATTTTGGCGCGAATCCCACGGTAGACTCCGTATTCATGATCCTTCCGTACTCCGGATGGTACGGCGACACAACTGCGGCGTTTCATATTAAGGTGCAGCGAAGCGATTCCGCCTTGACCGACTCAGTGTACTACGCATTCAGCACAGCGGCAGCAGGTGAAACCCTTTGTGACACGAGTTTTGTGCCCAAGGCCGGAGTGAAGACCCTTCGAACCGGGGTGCGCGTGGGCGAAACCTCAATGTTTCTCAAGCTTAGCCGTCAAAAGTTTCAGGAGTGGATTGTGGACGCCTCAACCTCTAACCCGAGTGTGCTGGAGTCGAATGCGGCCTTTTTGGACTACTTCAACGGCCTTATCGTTTCTGGCGGACCGAACAACGAGACCATGTACCAATTCAATCCAGGCGATGCTTCGGCGAAGGTGCGGATTTTTTACACCAACGACTCGATTCGTGCAGACACTTCAGCAGCCGGAAAGGACTACGGCGTGTACGACTTGCTATGGACCTCAGGAGTGCAGAGCTTTAACATGATTACTCATGACCGCAGCCAGGCTGCGTTTGATTTGGCTGCTCAGGACACGGTGCTCGGCGAGACGTCCGTTTACATCCAAGGCCTTGGGGGTGCGGTAACTGTTTTG
>JAURGG010000099.1 GCA_030833905.1 Schleiferiaceae bacterium | reverse complement strand
GTTCCAACCCAGGCGTAACCCACCTGCGCAACGGCGTGGTGGTGCAGCACTACCACTTTAACGACTTCCCGACCGCAGAATGAGGCGCGCGGGCCGTGCCCTTTTAGTGCTCTGGGGTGTCGCGACCCTGGTGTTTTTTCTCTTTCACACGGTCGGAGGGGATCCTGCCCGCATGATGCTCGGCCAAGTCGAGGACGAGCAGGCGCTTGCCGCCGTGCGCGCAGCCTACGGCCTAGACCAGCCGCTCCTCGTGCAGTACGCCCGCTACCTCGGGGGTCTTTCGCCCGTTCGCCCCGTGGACGGCAGCTGGAGCCTCTACTGGCCCGACCTGCAGACCTCGTACCAGCAGCGCGGAGTCGCCGTGAGCGCCCTCATCGGCCAAACCCTGCCCAACACCGCCTTGCTCGCATTTATTTCGCTCGGAACCGCCGTCCTCCTCGGGGTTCCGCTCGGACTTTATTCGGCGCTGCGCGCCGGTTCCGCCGCCGACCGCGCGATTACCGTACTCAGCACCGTCGGAATGGCCACTCCCTCGTTCTTTTCAGCCATTGTCGTCGCTTGGCTCTTTGCCTACGTGCTGCACGACTGGACCGGCCTGCCGCTCACTGGAAGCCTTCGCGAGCTCGACGACTACGGCAACGCCGTGCGCTGGGAATGGTCCCACCTCATCTTGCCCGCCCTCACCCTGGCCGTGCGTCCCGTCGGGGTCATCGCTCAAATGATGCGTTCTTCGGCCCTCGAAATCCTCAACCTCGACTACGTCCGCACTGCCTATGCCAAAGGCCTCACCACCAGCCAAGTACTTCGCCGCCACGTGCTGCGCAACGCCCTCAATCCCTTGATCACCACCATCTCGGGCTGGTTTGCGAGCCTCTTGGCCGGAGCCGTCTTTGTCGAAACCGTCTTTGGCTGGCGCGGAGCCGGCAAGCTCATGGTCGACGCCCTCGAAGGCCGCGACTTTCCCGTCGTCATGGGCAGCATCCTCGCCCTTTCCCTGATTTTTGTCCTCCTTCAGGCCCTCGTCGACTGGCTCTACGGGGTGGTGGATCCGCGCGTCAAGGTCTTATAGCGTTAGCACGCGCAGAGAAAAGCATCCGAGCATCCGGATATAACCGGATTTTACTTTTTCTCTGCACGCTCAAACCAGAAACCAGTAGCTAGAAACAGCCCGAGCGCCGAAGGGGCGAAGGGCTAAAGAACTACCTTTGCACCACTAATCCCCCGAACCATGAAAATTCTCGCCGGAAACTGGAAAATGAACACCACCTTCGAAGAAGGCTACAACCTCATCGAAGCACTCAAAACTGAACTTAGCCCAGAGCGATTGGGGGATGTGGTGGTGGTCTTGGCTCCGCCCGTGGTGCAGTTGACGCAAGCCATTGACCTGCTCATTGACTACCCCGAAATGGCCGTGGCGGCCCAGAACGGACACGCCAAGGATTCCGGAGCCTACACCGGCGAAGTGAGCATGGCCCAACTCGCTGATGCGGGCGCAGATGCCGTGCTCATTGGCCACAGCGAGCGCCGACAGTACTTCGGCGAGACCGACCAAGACGTCAACGACAAGGTCCACGCGGCACTGAACCACGAACTCCGTCCGATTGTCTGCGTGGGCGAAGTGCTCGCAGAACGCAAGAGCGGCGACCACTTGGCGATTGTCGAAAAGCAACTTCGCGCGGCCATTGCGGGAGTTTCAGGTGACTTAGCTGAGAATTTGGTGCTCGCCTACGAACCTGTGTGGGCCATCGGAACCGGCGAAACCGCCACCGCCGCCCAAGCGCAAGAAATGCACGCCCACCTGCGCGGGGTCCTGCGCAACATCTACGGCGATTTGGCCGACCACCTGCCCATTTTGTACGGAGGTTCGTGCAAGCCCAGCAATGGCGCTGAACTCTTTGCCCAGCCCGACGTCAACGGCGGACTGATCGGCGGGGCCTCACTCGTTGCCGCTGACTTCATTGCACTCGTCGATCAGCTTCAAAAGGCCTAATGGACTACGTCGAACTTCGGATTTCGGCGAGTGATCCCGCGGCACTCGAGCTGCTCTATGTAGACCTCGAAGACCTGCCCGTCGAGGCGGTCGAACAGGACGGTAACGACCTTTTAGCGTACATCCCCGCAGACCAGTGGACGGGCGAAGTGGCTTTTCCGCTGGCTGCTTCGGTGGCTGACCTCACGTGGACACACCGCCACATCGCGCACCAAAACTGGAACGCAGTGTGGGAGTCCTCGTTTGATCCGTTGTCTGTTGGTAAAGAGCTGCTTATCTATGCTCCCTTTCACCAAGACATTAACCCGGCGGACTACCGATACGCGGTACAAATGGTACCCAAAATGGCCTTTGGCACAGGGCACCACCCGACCACCTACCTCATGCTTGAGCGCGTCCTAGAGGCCGACCTCAACGGCGCCAAGGTGCTCGATATGGGCTGCGGAACCGCCGTCCTTGCCATCGTTGCGCTCATGCACGGCGCAGCGCAGGGCGTCGGAATCGAAATAGAACCCTACGCGGCCGACAACGCCCGCGAACTGTCTGAACTCCACGGAATGGAGAACCGACTCGACATTCGTACCGGAGACGCCAGCCAACTGGCGGCCGAGGAGCA
>JAURGG010000098.1 GCA_030833905.1 Schleiferiaceae bacterium | reverse complement strand
ACAGGATTCGAACCTGCGACCCTCTGGTCCCAAACCAGATGCGCTACCACCTGCGCTACTTCCCGAGGGCGGCAAAGGTAACGACAAGAATCGACTCTATTCGTTGTTAAGGGTGTTTTAACCGTGCCACGTGAAGTTATCAACAATCTATTCACGGGTCGTTTGCCTTAAAAAATTGAAAAACAGTATTTTAATTAATTGTAATCAATACGCTTTGTAGCCAATTTCGCAATAAAATCCGTTTTGGGGTGTAAAGTTTTCAAATACTTGGAATAAATTGCCCCCTCGTCGAAAACCTAAACAGCAACTCATGAAAAAAATCTACTTCTGGGTCGCCGCACTTATTCTGAGTGTGACGAACTATGCACAAATAACCTTAAACTCGACCTCGGGGAGTACAGGCTACACCGGAACGAACAGTTGCGGTTCTGGATCAGCAGGTAGCTGTTTTATCACGTTTGCAGTCCAAAACACTACGTCCTCACCAATTCAAATAACGTCAGTCGGTCAGTGGACATCAACATCTAACAATTCAAACACAGTTGATTTGTACTCGAGCACCACTTCATTGAGTGGGGCTATAAGTGGTGCATTCAATGCAACAACTCCTCCTTCAGGCTGGACCTTAGCAGCATCTGGAACGATTTCGGGAATCACGACCACCGGTGTAAATCCAGTGCTCACCGGTCTTAACGTGGTCGTTCCCGCCGGTGCTACTATTCGATTCGCACTGCTGCCCTCGGGAACCGTGAGCTACAGCGGTACCGGAGTGGGTACTGCGTCTCCTAATACGTTTTCGAATAGCGGAATCAATTTACTGGTAGGTGATGCCCAGATTGGCGGTGGTTATGTCGGATATGGTGGCGTAAACAACCCACGATTCTTTACAGGTTCGGTATCTTTTGTACCCTTGGCGCCGTGCGTTGGCGCTCCGACGGGCGGAACAACGACCGCAACCTCGACGGCTGTGTGTCCTCTGCAAAACTTCACACTTTCTCTCAGCGGAGCTTCATTGGCTTCAGGTATCTCGTACCAGTGGGAGTCATCGTCAACCGGTACAGGTTCTTGGACGCCTATTGCAGGAGCCACTGTTTCAAGTTTAACGACGTCACAGACTGTAGACAAGTACTACCGATGCGCATTGACATGTGCTAACTCAAGCCAAACGGCTTATTCTACAGTTCAGCAGATTACTACGCTTCCCAACCTTGCCGGCGGAACGTACACCATTGGTTCCGGAGGTAACTACCCCAGCTTTACTGCGGCCTTCGCGGCAGCTTCTTGTGGCGTTGCAGGTCCGGTAGTATTCCAGGTTCTGCCGAACTCAGGCCCGTACAACGAGCAGATCGAGATTCAAGAGATTCCGGGAATGTCGGCGACGAACACCATTACGGTGAAGGGTAATTTCAATACCCTGACGAACGCTACGACTACAGGCGGTTACCACACACTTTTCCTGAACGGGGCTGATTACCTGCGTTTTGAAGATTTGACAATTGAGGCTGCGGGAACGGCAAATGGATTCGCGGTACGTATGTACAACAATGCGGACTTTAATACGTTCAAGCGTTGTATTATCAAAACGAGCGAAACCAGTACTTCTTCGTTGTTTGCAGCCTTCACCCTTTCGAGTTCTGCGACATCAGCTTCGGGTAGTGGTGCAACCTCTGCATCAAACCTCCTTATTGACTCATGCCAAATCATCGGAGGATACTACGGTTTATCACTCATGGGCAACGGAGTTACCATGGGTGTAAGACCATCCAACAATACAGTTCGCAACTCGACGATTTCAAACTTCTACGTTTACGGTATCTACGCGTACGGTCAGAATAATTTGACCATTGAGAATAACGATATTAACCGGATTTCACGTGCCACTGTGAGTACATGCTATGGTGCTTATAACTATGGTCGAAATCCAGGCTATAAACTTGTTGGGAACAGGGTCCATGACTTAGGTGGAGCCTCAGGAACCTCCAACTTTACAGGCTATTTGCTTTATGCCAGTAGTTTGACTGGTACAAGCACAAACCGTGCATTAATTGCAAACAATGCAATCTATAATGTGAACAACGGTACGGGATCATTATATGGCCTTTACGCGCTTTCTGCCGATACGTTGGATATCTATCACAACACGATTGACATGAATAGTTCAACAGCTACCTCTACAGGTACTGTTTACGGTGCATACTTCTCTGGAAACTTGAATTCAGTTAATTTCAAGAATAACTTGATTAGCATTGCCTCATCTGGTACGGGCACGAAATATGGAATTTATAATTCCTCTACAACCGCTCTTATCAATTCCAATAACAACGGTCTACATCTGAATAACCCGGGTGGAACCCTGAATTTCGTGGCTGGTCGCTCGACAACACTTCGCTACACCACGGTGGCCGACTGGACCGCAGCCACTGGTGCAGATGCCAATAGCCTCGGTTCGAGCCCGTTGTTCGTAAACGTATCTACGGGTGACATCACTCCGGGTGCTTGGGCGTACAACAACGCTGGTGCCGGGGTCTTCGCTCAAGTCCCGACGGACATCAACGGCGCAGCTCGCGATACCAATACTCCGGACGTTGGTGCGGTAGAATTTACCCCGAGTGGCTGTCCGGCTCCCTTTGGCGTATCGGTAACGAACGTACGTGCAAATTCAGCTACGGTGACCTTTAGCAGCCTTTCTTCAGCGGTAGATCTTCAGTGGGGCCCCAAGGGCTTTACTCCGGGTACCGGTCAGGGTCAAACCGTCACCACGACGACGTACAACTTGACGGGCCTTTCATCGTAC
>JAURGG010000097.1 GCA_030833905.1 Schleiferiaceae bacterium | reverse complement strand
TCAGCTTGGAAGGCTGGAGCTCTACCAACTGAGCTACTTCCGCAATGTGATTAATCACAAAATAGTGGCGGGAGAGGGAATCGAACCCCCGACCTCAAGGTTATGAGCCTTGCGAGCTACCAACTGCTACCATCCCGCGATTATGTGTCGTAGACCCGGGCCCAACAAGCCGTATAATACGGAAGGGCCCTTTTGAAGGTCTACTTGAGCGGTAAACAGGACTTGAACCAGCGACCCTAACCTTGGCAAGGTTATGCTCTACCAACTGAGCTACTCTCGCAATAAGATGGCGAATAATTTGCGGTTATTCATTTCTACTTCTGAATATGTTGATTAAGTTAACATCACAACAGGAATTTCATTTTCGTCTAACTACCACCTTAGAGCCACAAGCCGGACTCGAACCAGCGACCATCTGATTACAAATCAGAAGCTCTACCAACTGAGCTAAGATGGCTTATTGTGCAGATGAAGGGAATCGAACCCCCATGTCATTACAACGCTAGATCCTAAGTCTAGTGCGTCTACCAGTTTCGCCACATCTGCAAATTTTTTCCAATACGTCAAAGAACTTGGTGATCCTGACAGGATTCGAACCTGTGACCGTCTCATTAGAAGTGAGATGCTCTATCCAGCTGAGCTACGGGACCGACAATAAGGCCGCAAAAATAGTTCTTTAAGAGGGGTTACCTACTTTTGATCCGCCGTGCGCACACTATTGTTTCTAACCCTCCTGAGCTGCAGCACCCTTTGGGCACAGTCTGATTCCGCACGTACCCGACGGACATGGGGCCAGCCAGAAAAAGCAGCCCTGGCGAGCGCGCTGCTGCCCGGAGCCGGGCAAATTGCCAATAAGCAGCTTTGGAAGGCTCCGATCGCCTGGGGCATTATGGCCGGAAGCGGATACTACTTCTACCAAAACTTCGACAGCTACCGGAGGCTGAGTACCGCTATTGACTTGAGGCTCGACGGAGACCCTCTTACGTTGGATGAATTTGACGGCCAATTCACCGTCAATCAACTCTTTTCGCTGCAAAACGACTACCGTCGCCGTCGGGACTACGCATTTTTAGGGGTTGGCGCGGGGTACTTGTTTCAAGTGCTTGACGCCTACGCGGCCGGCCACCTTGTAGACTTTGACGTGTCGCCCAACCTGAGCGGCCGATTCCGCCCCGCCTTCGGGCCAAACGCTACCTTTGGCGCGAATTTGACGATTGCATGGCACTAAAGCTCGCATTACTAGGTTACGGAAAAATGGGCCAAGCCATTGAAGCTGAGGCGGTCGCACGCGGCCACGAAGTGGTTGCCCGCATTCGCTCTCAGGACGACTGGAGCCTCGCGGACGCCGACGTGATTATCGAATTCACCCAGCCTGAATCCGCAGTAGGCAACCTCGAGCGCTTGGCGACCATGGGCATTCCTGTGGTTTGCGGCACCACAGGCTGGTTTGCGCAACTCCCCCGCGTCGAGGCTGCGTTCGCCCAAGCAGGTAACCGACTCATCTACGCGTCGAACTTCAGTTTGGGCGTACAGCTGGCGTTTCAGCTCAACCGGCAAATGGCGGAACTCCTCGCCCCCTACCGCGACCAGTACACCCCGAGTATTGAAGAGGTGCACCACACCGCCAAAAAGGACGCGCCGAGCGGCACCGCCATCAGCTTTGCCGAGGGGCTCCTACCCTACTTTCCGGAACTCACGGGCTGGTCGCTCGACGGAATCAAACCGGCCAGCTTGCCCATTACGGCTCGCCGAGAAGATCCCGTTCCAGGTACTCATACCGTACGCTACGAGTCTGAAATCGATCGAATTGAACTTACCCACGTCGCCCTCAACCGCCGCGGGTTTGCGCTGGGTGCGGTGCTGGCCGCAGAGCGAATCGCAGCATGTACGCCTGGCGCGCACCATTTCGCCAAAATTTTGTTCTAACCGCATGTCGACCCGCCTCAAGCAAATCACCGAAAGCAAGTGGATGGACGTCGTGGGCGTGACCACCGTGCTGGGCGCATCCATCGCGTTGGGATTTCACAAGACGGTCATCGCGGGACTGCCCATCGGAATTTTGAGCACCGTCGGCGCGGCCGTCAGCATGATGGGTACCCGGTGGGCCACGAAGCGCAAGAACTGGGGCAACGCGGTGGGCGTGGTCACCAGCGTCAACTCGGCCATCGTGGACTACTTCTTGGGCAACAAGGCGGCCTTCCTCACCTACCCGGTTTCGCTGATCGGCAACGCGCTGAGCTTTTTTGTGTGGAGCCGCAAGGGCGACCGAATTCCGCGCACGCTGGACCGCTACTACTTTGCGGTGGCCGGCGGCGCCTTCGCGCTGGCCTTCGGGCTCAACTACATTGGTTTCACGGGCTTTTTGCAGCACGGAATCGCCGAAGAGGACCTGTCCAAATTCTGGGTGACCGCACTCATCACCGGCATCACCTTTAGCGGAACCCTCAACATGCCCCGCATGTACGCCGACACCTGGGTCTTCTGGTTGGTGTACAACTCGTTGAAGCTGTACCAAAACATATTATTCGGCAACGTGGCCTTTGTGGCGAAGTACGTCTTTTACCTCGTCAACGCCGTCATGGCTTGGCGGGTATGGCACTTTGTGCGGAAAACGGAACCTTCGGCATGATGACTTCGCTGCGCAACCTGCTACTTGGTATTTCAGCCCTACTCATGCTGGGGCACAGTTTGGTTCCGCACGACCACAGCGGCAGCACCGCTTCCAATTTTGTTTTGTGGGAACTCTTTAGCGTTGATTTAGGCAATGACCACTTGCAGCACTTCGCTCCGATTTC
>JAURGG010000096.1 GCA_030833905.1 Schleiferiaceae bacterium | reverse complement strand
TAAGGCAGGAAGATTTATCACTACAGGAGCAATTTTTACAACCATTATTTCGATTGGAATGGAGGCGCTTCATGGCTCCATCTTTAAGGGCAGATTTCTCATCGAACCATCCAGATTGCCGCAACATAACTTCTCTAGGTGAATAAATACCAAGCTGAGAATGTGGACGATCCATGTAGGCATTAATGGTCTGCTCAAGTATCGCCTTCAATTCTGTGAAGTCTGAAGAGTACAGAATGTACTTGTATTCATTCTTCATGGTATGAAAGACGCGCTCAATCATCGAGTTGGACGAACGAATATTCTTCCACGCCACTAAATGATTCACAGCGAACACGATCTTACTTTGGATTTTTTTATTCTCGGAACCACCGTCGGTCATGTACTTAAGTACGGCTAGTTCCTCTTGCCCATTTTCAACTTTAATGGTGGGTTGTATCGGATTTGAATTCTCAAATGCTTCTTGAAGTACAGCAACAGATATCTCGTCATCTATCTTGTCAGCAAGGCGCCAGGCTAAGACCGCTCTACTATAGTTATCCATAGCGCAACGACGGTGAGCAGCACAAACTTGATGGTATTCATAGCCCTTAAGGTAGCACTTAGCAGGTAACCGACCCCGGGAACAGCTTGTGGCTGCCGTCGCAGCCCGGCATCTTTTGGCTGTGCCCACACACGCAATCGTTCATGCCTTTTCGGCGCAAAATCCGCGGCATGAACTTTTCAATTCGCGCCGTTACCGTGGCCGACTGCTTGGCGGCCGTGAAAAACATGAGGTAGGCTCGCTGGCGCCCGACGGTAAGCGCTTCAAACGCTTCGCGCAGCCCCGGCGTGGCCTCGTACGCCGCCTCGAGCTCGGGCGGAACCCCAAACTCGTTTGCCGGCTTGTCGACCCGCAGCCCCTGCTGTTCCGCCTTGATGGCCTCGATCAGGTAATCCACTACAAAGGGCGCCGCCGCCTCGGCCTCTGCCATCGACGTGAACTTCATCCAACGGCCCTCCACCGAGTTCGCACCCGGCTTGGTCAACAAACCTTGCGGATCCGGGACCAGAGCGCCCTTCATCAGCGACAGCACAAAGTAGTTTTTGAATCCGCCCAGAATCGCAATATTCTTGCCCTCGTGGGTGTAGCAGGGCTGGCCCCACTTCACCTCTTCAACGAGCGGAGCCTCGAGCACCAGCGCGCGCAAAAACCGCAGTTCCTCGCGCCACTGCGCGGCGTCGGTCAAAAGCTGGTCTACCGCCGGATTCATGCCCTAAAAGTACGGGCCGTGGGGGCCACGGTGACCAAAATTCCGCCCGAGGTTATTTGATAGTTAAAACCTATCGGTGAAAGGTTAAAAAAATCAAACAAAGTGCTAGGTTTGGGGTTCTCATCGTACGTACTCACGTTAAGATCAACCCTATTATGGATCATACACAAAGCACGGGCAAATGCCCATTCACCAGCGAGCGCACCTTGGCTGCGGCTGGCAGCGGAAAAACCAACAAAGATTGGTGGCCCAACAGCATCAAGCTCAACATTTTGCGCCAGAACAGCGAGAAAGTCAACCCCATGGGTGCCGACTTTGACTACGCCAAAGAATTCATGACCCTCGACCTCGCGGCGGTGAAAAAGGACCTTGCGGCCCTGATGACCGACTCGCAGGATTGGTGGCCCGCCGACTACGGACACTACGGCCCATTCTTCATTCGCATGGCCTGGCACAGCGCCGGAACCTACCGCATCAGCGACGGACGCGGTGGCGGCGGGTCAGGCAGCCAGCGTTTCGCACCCCTGAATAGCTGGCCCGACAACGGCAACCTCGATAAGGCGCGCCTGCTCCTTTGGCCTATCAAGCAGAAGTACGGCCGCAAGCTATCGTGGGCCGACCTCATGATACTCACGGGCAACGTCGCCCTCGAGACCATGGGCTTCAAAACCTTTGGATTCGGAGGCGGACGCGCCGACATCTGGCAGCCCGAAGAGGACATCTACTGGGGTTCTGAAACCGAAATGCTCGGTGACGAGCGCTATGCAGGGGACCGCGACCTCGAGAATCCGCTCGGCGCCGTACAAATGGGCCTCATTTATGTCAACCCCGAAGGTCCCAACGGAAACCCCGACCCGATTGCTTCGGCCCGCGACGTGCGCGAAACCTTTGGACGCATGGCGATGAACGACGAAGAGACCGTAGCCCTCGTGGCCGGCGGACACACCTTTGGCAAGATGCACGGCGCCGGAGACCCAAGTCTAGTGGGCCGCGAACCAGCCGGTGCTGCCATGGAAGAAATGGGCAAGGGCTGGAAGAACGCCCACGGCAAAGGCCACTCTGAAGACACGACGACCAGCGGCCTCGAGGGCGCCTGGACGACCACGCCGACGAAGTGGAGCAACAACTACTTTGAGAACCTCTTTGGGTACGAGTGGGAACTCACCAAGAGCCCCGCAGGAGCATGGCAGTGGAAGCCCAAGGGCGACGCTGGTGCCGGTACGGTGCCCGACGCCCACGTGGCCGGCAAGGGCCACCAGCCGGTGATGACCACCGCCGACTTGGCGCTGCGTTTTGACCCGGCATACGAGAAAATTTCGCGCCGCTTTTACGAGAATCCCGACGAGTTCGCTGACGCTTTTGCTCGCGCGTGGTTCAAGCTGACGCACCGCGACATGGGTCCGCGCCACCGCTACTTGGGTCCAGAAGTCCCGGCTGAGGTGCTGATCTGGCAAGACCCGATCCCCGCGGTGGACTACCCGACTGTGAGCGACGCCGACGTGGCCGCCCTCAAGGGCAAGCTGCTGGCTTCGGGGCTGAGCGTGGCTGAGCTG
>JAURGG010000095.1 GCA_030833905.1 Schleiferiaceae bacterium | reverse complement strand
GCTCGTGGTGGTGGGCTTTGTGCTCGGCAGCCGCAGCGATGCCGTGCTCGAAGCCCTGGGCCGTGTCGCCACGACCAACGAAACCGTCGCGGTGCCCCTACCCCAAAAACTTGAGGTCTTCGGGGAGCCTCTGCCCTTGAACGACGCCGACATTGCCGAGGCACTGAGCCGCGAACTGCACGCCAATACCTACTGGCATTCCAACACCCTGCTCATGCTGCAGCGCCGCCCGCGTTGGGAGTCCCGCGTGCGCGGATGGCTGCGCGAAGAAGGCGTTCCCGAAGAGTTCATTTACCTCCTTGCCGCCGAAAGCGGATTTCAACCGACGGCCTTTTCACCGTCGGGTGCGGCGGGATTCTGGCAGTTTATGCCGGCGACCGCCCGTGAACACGGGCTCCGCGTCGATGCCCAAATCGACGAACGCTACCATGCCGAGAAGGCCACCCGGGCCGCAGCGCGCTACCTCAAAAATGCGCACGCCAAAACGGGATCGTGGTTTTTGGCTGCCGCGGCCTACAACATGGGCCTTTCAGGTGTACTTCGCCAAATGGAACGCCAGGGTGAGCGCAGCTACTTTCGCATGACCTGGAACGAAGAAACTGGCCGCTACGCCTTTCGCATTGCCGCGCTCAAGTTGCTGCTCGAGCATCCCGAGCACTACGGGTACCAGGTTCGCGCTGAAGAACTTTGGCGCGAAGAATCCGGCCGGCGCGTATCAATCGACAGCAGCGTGACCCACTGGGGGCGTTGGGCGCAGCTAGAAGGTCTGAGCTACCGCGAACTCAAACGCTGGAACCCATGGCTCCGCGAATCGTTTTTTGACAACCCCGATTCCACGTCGGTTGAACTGGAGCTTCCGCTGAAGCGTTAACCAAAGACTATGAAGCTTCGAATCCTGGGGGCACGGGCCCACAACCTCAAAAACATCGACGTGGAACTTCCGCGCCGAAAACTCGTGGTCGTGACCGGTCTCAGCGGAAGTGGCAAGTCGTCGCTCGCCTTTGACACGCTGTTTGCCGAAGGTCAACGCCGCTACATGGAAACCTTCAGCAGCTATGCCCGACAGTTTTTGGGCACCATGGAGCGTCCCGACGTCGACCGCATCGAAGGCCTCTCGCCTGTTGTGGCCATCGAACAAAAGACGACCAACCGCAACCCTCGTTCCACCGTCGGAACCGTTACCGAAGTCTACGACTTCTTGCGCCTGCTCTACGCCCGCACGGCGACCGCCTACTCGCTAGCCACTGGCGAAGAAATGGTAAGCTACACCGACGATGCCATTCTCGAACGTGTCATTCACGACTTTGATGCACAGCGCATTGCAATTTTGGCTCCGGTGGTCAGGGCGCGCAAAGGGCACTACCGTGAACTCTTTGAAGGCCTCGCAAAGCAGGGCTACCTCAAAGCCCGAGTCGACCGCGAGTGGACCAACATCGACCGCGGCCTTAAGCTCGACCGATACAAAACGCACGACATCGATGTAGTCGTCGACCGACTCAGCCCGGGGGTCGACGATTCCGAACGCCTGAAGCGCAGCATCGCCACCGCGATGCGCCTCGGCCACGGAAGCATTACCGTAGTCAATTGGGACACCCAAGACCAAAAGCACTTCAGCCGCAACTTGATGTGCCCCACCACAGGGCTTTCGTACCCCGAACCCGAGCCCAACAGCTTTAGCTTCAACTCACCCAAGGGCGCCTGCCCGCACTGCGACGGGCTCGGAAGCGTGCGCGAGCTTTCACTCAACAAGGTCGTACTCAACCCACGGATCAGCCTGAGGGACGGAGTATTAGCTCCACTGGGATCCTACAAAGCATCGTGGATCTTTCAGCAGCTCGAGCACATCGGGTGGCGCTACGGCTACACGCTTGATACGCCGTGGAAGGACATTCCCGAAGAGGGACGCAACGCCATCATGCACGGCTGCAACGAAGACTTTACCCACACCCAAAAGGCAGCGGGAATCTCGCGCAAAATCAGCATTAAGTACGAGGGTCTCAAGCCATTCATCGAGGCGCAAGGCCGCGAAGGCAGCAAAAGCGTGCAGCGCTGGGCTGACGAATACCTTGACGACGGAATCTGCAGCCACTGCGAAGGTGGCCGCCTCAAGCCAGAATCGCTGATGTTTCGCATTTCTGGTCGCTCGATTGCCGATGTCGCGGGCATGCCCCTGTACGAACTCGCGCAGTGGCTCGAGGGCGTACACCAAAGCCTCCCCCCTGCCCAGCAGCGTATTGGCGGCGAAATCCTCAAGGAACTCAGCACGCGAGTGGGCTTTCTCAACGACGTGGGGCTCAGCTACCTTTCGTTAAGCCGATCCGCACGCACCCTGAGCGGTGGCGAAGCCCAGCGCATCCGCCTGGCAACTCAAATTGGCTCGCAGCTCGTGAATGTGCTCTACATCCTCGACGAGCCGTCGATTGGACTGCACCCACGCGACAACGACCGACTGATTCGCAGCCTCGAGCGCCTGCGCGACCTCGGAAACAGCGTGGTCGTCGTGGAGCACGACGAAGAACTGATGCGCCATGCTGACCACATCGTCGACATGGGGCCGCGTGCCGGAATCCACGGCGGACGGGTCGTTGCCGAGGGAAGCTACGCCGAACTCATTGCCTCTGACAGCCTTACGGCCCAGTACCTGCGCGGTGACCTGATGGTTTCAGAGCCGCGCGATCCGCGCACCGGCAACGGCAAGTTGATGCGCCTCCTCGGCGCTACCGGCCGCAACCTTCAGGGTGTGGACTTAGAGCTTCCGCTCGGCAAACTCGTGGTGGTCACCGGCGTGTCTGGCTCCGGAAAATCCACGCTCATCAACAAAGCCCTGCATCCCGCCATTGCGGGTCCGCTCCAGGGGTTGCTTGACAAACCCGAGCCATTTGAGAAGCTTGAGGGCCT
>JAURGG010000094.1 GCA_030833905.1 Schleiferiaceae bacterium | reverse complement strand
CGCTGAACGCGCCACCGCCGTGGGCACCCTTGCCACCGTAAGTGTCAACGATGATCTTGCGGCCCGTCAAACCAGTGTCCCCGTGCGGTCCGCCAATCACGAATTTGCCCGTTGGGTTGATCAGGTAGCGCACGTCGGCGTTGAACAAGCGCTGCACGCGGCGCGGCAACTGCTTCTTAATGCGCGGAATCAGGTAGCGCTTAATGTCGGCTGTGATGCGCTCCTGCATCGGCTTTTCGTCGGCGAAGTCGTCGTGCTGTGTCGAGATCACGATCGTATCGATGGCCTCGGGTACGTTGCGGTCGCTGTAGCGAATGGTCACTTGGCTCTTGGCATCGGGGCGCAGGTACTTCATCACCTTGCCCTCCTTGCGGATGGCTGCTAATTCGCGGAGCAGCAAGTGGCTCAATTCCAACGCCAAAGGCATGTAGGTGTCGGTCTCGTCGGTGGCGTATCCGAACATAATGCCCTGGTCGCCAGCGCCCTGCTCTTCTTTTGAAGCGCGGTCTACACCTTGGTTGATGTCGGGCGACTGCTCGTGGATGGCGCTGAACACGCCGCATGAGTTGGCCTCAAACATGTACTCAGACTTGGTGTAGCCAATTCGGCGAATGACTTCGCGAGCAATTTCTCCTGCATCGATGTAGGTGCGCGATTTAACTTCACCCGCCAACACCACTTGACCAGTGGTCACAAGGGTTTCGCAGGCAACTTTCGAATCGGGGTCAAAGGCGAGAAAGTGGTCGACAAGGGCATCCGAAATTTGATCGGCAACTTTGTCGGGGTGTCCTTCAGAAACGGACTCAGAGGTAAATAAGTAGCTCATAGCAACAGTTTTAATGCTGCGTGCTCAGAATGTCTGTTGCGGTAAAGTGCTAGTGCGCCGGACAATGGTCCACCGGTTTAGCATTTTTTACCGTGGTTGCAATCGGACAAATCCTTCCACGCGCTGCAAAGGTAGGCACACCATGCGGTACCGCAAGTCATGAACGAAAATCACCAACGATTGACCAATGCAAACCACATCGCCGTGAACTAACTTTGCAGCGCTTATCAAGAAAGACTGAGGGACGGGCCCGTTGATGTCTTGGCAACCCTAAAACCCTGTAGGGTGCCAACTCCCGCTACCAAAGCGCCAATCGGGCGTGAGGTAGGAAGATGAGATTGCGACTGCACTTCGCGTCCCAAGAGTCCTTCTGCATAAGCGCAACGAACGAAGGACCATGCATCCACTCCAAACCATCGCCCGCGAACGCATCCTCATTTTGGACGGCGCCATGGGCTCTATGCTCCAAGAATACCGCCTTGACGAGGCGGGCTACCGCGGTACGCGCTTTGCCGACTGGGCCCATCCGCTCAAAGGCAACAACGACCTGCTCAACCTGACCCAGCCACAGATCGTCGAAGAAATCCACGCCAAGTACTTTGCCGCTGGGGCCGACATCGTCGAGACCAACACCTTCAACGCCCAGACCGTGTCCATGGCTGACTACGGAATGGAATCCCTCGTCCGCGAGCTCAACCTCGCCGGAGCCCAGCTCGCCCGCAAGGCCGCCGACGCCTACAGCACGCCCGACAAACCCCGCTTCGTGGCCGGCGCCATCGGCCCCACCAACCGCACCCTCAGCTTGAGCCCTGACGTCAATCGTCCGGCCTACCGCGCCATCACGTTTGACGAGCTGGCGACCGCCTACCAAGAGCAGGCAGAGGCCCTGATTGAGGGTGGGGTAGACGTGCTTATGGTTGAGACCATCTTCGACACCCTCAACGCCAAGGCGGCGCTCTTCGCCATTCAGGATGCCTTTGTGGCGACCGGCAAAGAGGTTCCGATTATGATTAGCGGAACCATCACCGACGCCAGTGGCCGCACCCTCAGCGGTCAGACCACCGAGGCCTTCTTGATCAGCATGAGCCACATGCCCTTGCTGAGTATTGGCCTGAACTGTGCCCTCGGAGCCAAGGACCTGCGCCCCTACCTGCAAACGCTGGCGGCCAATACGCCCTTCCTCATTAGCGCCTACCCCAACGCGGGCCTTCCCAACGCGTTCGGCGGCTACGACGAAACCCCAACCCAAATGGCCGACGCCGTGACCGAGTACCTCGACCTCGGAATCGTCAACATCCTCGGCGGGTGCTGCGGAACCACCCCCGACCACATTCGCGAATTCGCCGCCCGCGCCGCAGGCCGCCCACCCCGAATCCCCCAAGCCCAATGAAGCTCAGCGGACTCGAACCCCTAATCATCACGTCGGCGACCAACTTCGTCAACGTCGGCGAGCGCACCAACGTCACGGGATCGCGCAAATTCTTGCGTCTAATCCAAGAAGACAAGTACGGCGAAGCCCTTGAAATCGCCCGCGACCAAGTCACTGGCGGAGCCCAAATCCTCGACGTCAACATGGACGAAGGCATGCTCGACGGCGTCGAGGCCATGACCACCTTCCTCAACCTGATCGCGTCAGAGCCCGACATTTCGCGCATCCCCATCATGATCGACTCGTCGAAGTGGGAAATCATCGCGGCCGGCCTCAAATGCGTCCAAGGCAAGGCCGTCGTCAACTCCATCTCGCTCAAGTCGGGCGAGGCGGAGTTCCTCTACCAAGCGCGCCACTGCCGCCGCTTCGGAGCCGCCGTCATCGTCATGGCCTTTGACGAGCAAGGTCAAGCCGACTCCTACGACCGCCGTGTCGAAATCTGCCAGCGCGCCTACAACCTATTGGTGGCCGACGGATTCCCCGCCGAGGACATCATCTTTGACCCCAACATCTTCCCCGTCGCGACGGGCATGGACGAGCACCGCCGCAACGCCCTCGACTTCTTTGAGGCCACCGCCTGGATCAAGCAAAACCTTCCTGGGGCCAAAGTGAGCGGCGGCGTGTCCAACGTCAGCTTCAGCTTTCGCGGTAACGACCACGTGCGCGAGGCAATGCACGCCTGCTTTCTGTACCACGGAATCCGCAACGGAATGGACATGGGCATCGGCAACCCTGGACAACTCATTGTTTATGAACAAATTGAGGCAGAACTCCGCGACCGCATCGAAGACGTGCTTCTCGACCGCCGCGACGACGCCACCGAGCGCCTTTTGAGCTACGCCGAGAACGTCAAAGGTGCCGGCCAAGTCCGCCAAAAGGACGAGT
>JAURGG010000093.1 GCA_030833905.1 Schleiferiaceae bacterium | reverse complement strand
AGTCCTCGATGACCGGTGTCACGTCGCGCTTGACCCACTCGCGGGTCGCTTCACGTACCATTTTGTGCTCCTCGGTAAGGAGCTCGTCCATCAGGTAGTAGTCGGGGTGTTCGTACAAATCCGCACGCATCATCAAGGGGTTTTTGAAGTAGGTTCCAAAGGTACAAAGCAAGTGCGCGCCGTTCTGTTTAATCGGCTATTTAAGCTTCGCATTGTTTGCGTGCCGGTCCTTGTCGCGCGCACCCTTGGCGGCCATGCGGCGGTCAAAGGCCGCCTGAAGGTCGGTACCCGTTTGGTTGGCCAAGCACAGCGTCACAAAGAGCACGTCGGCAAGCTCCTCGCCGAGGTCTTTGCTCTTGTCGGACTCCTTTTCGGACTGCTCGCCGTAGCGGCGCGCAATAATGCGGGCCACCTCGCCCACCTCTTCGCTGAGCTGGGCCATGTTGGTCAGCTCGTTGAAGTAGCGCACCCCAAAATCGGCGATCCACTGATCCACTTCAGCTTGCAGAGCCCCCACGGGCTTTTGGTCGTCAAACGTCATCATTCCTTGTTTTTGGAGTCCATAGTAATCGTTACGGGGCCGTCGTTGACCAGGGCCACCTTCATGTCGGCGCCGAAAACGCCCGACTTCACGGGCAGGTTGGCCTCATTCCAGAGCACGTCGAGAAATTCTTCATACAGCGGAACCGAGATCCGAGGGTGCGCCGCCTTGAAATAACTTGGGCGGTTGCCCTTCTTGGTCGATGCGTGCAGCGTGAACTGACTCACGACGAGCAGCTCACCGCCGGCTTCCATCACAGATCGGTTCATTACGCCTTCGGCGTCCGGAAACAGCCTCATCTTGCTGATTTTTTGGGCCATCCAGGCGTTGTCCTCTGACGTGTCGGCCTCTTCCCAACCGGCCAAGACGAGCAGTCCGGGGCCAATACGGCTGTGCAGCTTGCCGTCAATCGTTACACTCGCCTCGAGCACGCGCTGCACCACCACCCTCATCGCGTGCGGCCTTTGAGTTCCTTGTATGCTCCGTGGCGGTACGGATCCTCTTCGTCGTCGCCCGCCAGCATACTCAAATAGCTCTCGTATCGGGTCGGAGCCAGTTTGTTGCCCTCGTACGCGTCGCGCACGGCACATCCCGGCTCGTCCGCATGAAGGCAGCTGCTGAACCGGCAACCTGATGAAATAGCAAAAATTTCAGGAAAGTAGTGGCTGATCTCCGCGCGTTCCATGTCGACGAGGCCAAAGCCGCGGATTCCGGGGGTGTCGATCAAGAATCCGCCCAAATCGAGCGGATGCATCTCGGCAAACGTAGTCGTGTGCTGCCCCTGCCCGTGGGCCGAACTTATCGCACCGGTCCTTAGGTCGAGCCCGGGCTGCAGTCGGTTGGCCAAGCTGCTCTTGCCGACACCGCTGTGTCCGCTAAACAGCGAAACCTTGCCCCGAAGCACCTCACGTAGGGTGTCAAGCCCCTCGCCCGTCTCGGCCGACACCCTCAAGGTGCGGTAGCCCGCATGCCCGTAGGCCGCCTCGCGGTAGGCCAACTCGGCCTCGCTAGCCTCGTCAAGCGCGTCCACCTTGTTAAAGGCGATCACGGTCGGAATCTGGTAGGCCTCAGCCGTCGCCAAAAAGCGATCCATGAATCCGTACAGCGTCACCGGCTCAGCAACTGTGGCAATGAGCACCGCTTGGTCCATGTTGGCCGCAAGCACTTGAGACTTGTGCGACAGGTTCACTGACTTGCGAATCAAATGGTTTCGGCGCTCGCCCACCGCCGTAATCGCCCAGCGTCCTTCGGATTCAGGAACCACCTCGACCTGATCGCCTACCGCCACGGGGTTGGTTGCGCGGCTGCCCGCAAGGCGGAGCGCGCCGCGCAGGCGCGCGTCGGCCTGGGTTCCGTCGGCGAACTGCAGTCGGTACCAGCTTCCGGTTGATTTTAAGACAAGGGCTTCCATCGGAACACCAAAGATATCGGCTTACCTTCGGCCTTCGTTACTCTTCGCTATGTCGATTGCTGCAGAAAATCTTCGCAAGACCTACGGGCGCCAAAATGCGCTCGACGGATTTACCCTCAACGCCCAACCCGGACAGATTTATGGCCTGCTCGGCCCCAACGGCGCGGGCAAGTCGACCTTTATGAAAATTGTGTGCGGACTTATACCAGCTGACGAAGGTTCCGCCCGCGTTCACGGAATGGATTGCGCCACCGACAGCCTCGAAGTACGCCGCATTCTGGGCTACCTACCCGAGCAGAATCCGCTCTATCCCGACCTATACGTGACCGAGTACCTGCACTACGTCGCAGACCTCTACCAAGTTGACCGCGACCGCGCTGAGCAACTTATCGCCGACGTGGGACTCACGCCCGAGCGGCACAAGCGCATCGGCGAGCTTTCAAAGGGCTACCGCCAGCGCGTCGGCCTCGCCGCAGCCCTGATTCACGACCCCAAAGTGTTGATTCTCGACGAGCCCACCACCGGTCTTGACCCCAACCAGCTCGTCGAAATCCGCCAGCTAATTCGCCGCGTCGGTCGCGACAAAACGGTAATTCTCAGCACCCACATCATGCAAGAAGTGCAGGCGATGTGCGACGTCGTCGGATTCATTCGCCGCGGACAACTGGTACGCGAAGCCTCGATTGAAACCTTTGGCCCGGGTAAAGAAGACCTCGAGGCGGCGTTTCGGGCGGCTACGAAGTAGTTATGAACTCTTCCGCCAGAAGAGGTCAATCGGAACTCCGCTCAAGTCGTACATCTGGCGCATTTGGTTCTCGACAAAACGCGAGTAGCTGTCCTTGACGTACTGGGGCAGGTTGCAGAAAAACACAAACTGCGGGTACTTGGTCGGAAGCTGCGTGATGAACTTGATCTTGATCTCCTTGCCCTTGTAAATGGGGGGCGGCTGGTACTTGACCATTGAAAGCAGGCGATCGTTGAGATCGGTCTTCGAAATTCGGGTCGAACGGCGGCGGTACACTTCCATGGCCTCTTCGATGGCCTTCAGCACGCGCTGCTTGGTGAGCGCCGAGGTGAAGACGATGGGCACGTCGTTAAACGGTTGCAAACGTTTCTTGATCGCTGCCTTGTACTCCTCGAGTGTTTGGGTCTGCTTCTCGACGAGGTCCCACTTATTGACGACCACAATCAGCCCCTTGCGGTTCTT
>JAURGG010000092.1 GCA_030833905.1 Schleiferiaceae bacterium | reverse complement strand
CTTCGCCTCCATGGCCGCCTACCTCGTGGCCCAGCTGGTCGACGTACGCCTCTTTCACTTTTGGAAGCGCGTCACCCGGGGCAAGCATCTTTGGGTGCGCAACAACTTCTCAACCATGCTCTCCCAAGGGGTCGACAGTGCCCTTGTCGTGGGCATTCTCTTTGTCGGAACCTTGCCCCTCGCCACCGTCGGAACCTACATCCTCGACGGCTGGCTCTTCAAAATACTAGTGGCCGCCCTCGACACCCCCTTCATGTACGCGGGCGTTTGGGCGTACCGGCGATTTGTGAAAAAGTAAAATCCGGTTAGTTCCGGATTTGGTGTAGACGCAAAAAAGTAAAATCCGGTTAGTTCCGGATATAAGCGTTTGACCACCGGCTCTGAAGTGCACCTTCGTGGGGCCCGATGAGGTTTTTATTCGGGTTTAACCGGATTTTAAAATTTCTACAGACATGCGAAAGTTCCAAAAAACTGACATTCAATTAGTTGACTGGTTGGCCCGTCAGCTCGAATATCCGCCGGCGGTTCCGCGCCGAGGATGGATCCAGCACGCCCGGGCGGGGCGGCACCTCTCGACCAAGGCCTTTGCCAAGCGGATGGGGATTGCGCCCAGTTCCGCTCACGAACTCGAGCAGCGCGAATGGTCCGGAACCATCACCCTCAAAAAGCTCGCGCAGGTCGCGCAGGTGCTGGACTTGGATTTGGTGTACGGATTTGTTCCGCACTTGGAACCCTACTTTGACCTCGACGCCAAAGAGCCCGAGACCCTCGAAGAACTATTTTGGGCGAGCCTTGAAGACGACCAGTACCGCAGAATACTGATCGACAAAATTTTAGCCCTGCAGGCTGAGGAACAGCCCCTCGTGCGAGCGCACGTTGAGGACGCGTCCGTCGGTGAAGGCAAGGTACTGGCCCCGCTGGCCGGCGAGGACCCCCTCGAGCACATCCCCGGGCTGGCTTAGCTTGACCGACTTCGCGGTGAGTCCGGGGGCAAGCGACCAATGCGCGCGGTGATCTACTCCGTCGGCCAAGGCAAAGCGCTGAAGGTCTGTGGGGATGGCCTCAAGGGCGCGCGTAACGGCTCCGTCGAAGTCCGCGTCGAACGACAGGCCCGCCAGCATCTTGCGCCAGTCGGTTTTGTCGCTGAAGTGGGCCTTGAGCGCCACCTCGATCAGGCCGGCCTCATAGCGGTTTTCGGTTACGGCGATGACGCGGGCCCGTGTGGCGCCTTGGTCGAGCCAGCGCGTGACCTGCTGGCGGGTGCGGGTGACTCCGACTTTGATTCCGCCCGAATCGGCCAGGTACACCGTGTGGGGCTGCAGCTGGTAGGCGCGCTCAAAGTCGAGGTCGCGGTCGGCCTTGCCGAGGTGGGCCGTCGACAGCTCCGGGCGCACAATACTCGCGCCGGCGAGCGGACTGTCAAAAAAGCACTTGCGGCAGAAGCCCTGGGCGTGGAGCTCCGAAAAAATTCCGCCGCAGGACTGGCACTCGGCCATGCCCGGCCACGAGAGGCGCAGCGTATTGCCGATCAGCGCGTTAACGTCGATGAGGTGGCGACCCAAGGGGATCCACGCGCGCACCGCCGGCTGCGAAACCGACAAAATCATTTTGCGCACGGGCGCGGCGGACCAAGTGAACGACATCTTAACTACCTTTTACCCACCAAAGGTACCCTGCCGCATGGCCTTTTCACCCATCACCGACCTCGTAAACTGGCGCTTGACCAGCCGGATTCCGCGCCTGCACACGATGCGCGACCAGCCCTTGGCGGCACAGGACCAGGTCTTTCGTGAACTCATGACGGCGGCGGCGCACACCGACTACGGGCGCAGCCTCGGGTTGAGCGCGGCCACCACCTATGCCGAATTTGCCGCGAGCGTGCCCATCGTTAATTACGACAAACTCTACCCCTGGATCGAGCGGAGCATGCGCGGCGAAGCCAACGTGCTTTGGCCCGGCGTCACCAAGTGGTTTGCCAAGAGTTCTGGAACCACCGCGGCGAAGTCCAAGTACATTCCGGTTTCGCACGAATCCCTTGAAGACAACCACTTCAAAGTGGGCCGCGACCTTCTGGCGTTTTATGCCGAACAGGTTCCGGATTCGCAACTCTACGATGGCCTCAGCCTCAGATTGGGCGGATCGTCAAAGATCAACGAGCTCAACGAACACTCGTACTACGGCGACCTCAGTGCCATCATGATCGACAACCTGCCGATGTGGGCGAGCTGGCGGTCCACCCCCTCCCACGAAATCGCCCTTATGGACGAGTGGGAAGCCAAAATCGAAAAAATCGCCCAGCAGGTCGCGCGCCAAAACGTCACGTCCCTGTTCGGCGTGCCCAGCTGGATGCTCGTCCTGCTCCGGCGCGTCCTCGAAATCCGCGGCGAAACCACCCTCGAGGCCGTGTGGCCCAACCTCGAACTCTTTGTGCACGGAGGCGTGGCCTACACCCCCTACGAGGCCTCGTTTGCGGCCATCCTGCCCGCTGCCACGCGCAGGCTCGAAACCTACAACGCATCTGAGGGCTTCTTTGCCGTGCAGGACAGCCTCGACGCCGACGGCATGCTGCTGATGCTCGACCACGGAATCTTCTACGAATTCATCCCCGTCGCCGACTTCAACGGCTCGGATTCCCAGGCAATTCCGCTCGCCGACGTGCAGCTCGACGTCAACTACGCGGTCGTGCTCAACACCAACGGCGGACTCTGGCGCACCATCGTCGGCGACACCGTCGAGTTCACTTCGGTCGCCCCCTACCGCATTCGAATTACGGGCCGCACACGCCTGTTTATCAATGCCTTCGGAGAAGAACTCATGATCGACAACGCCGAGCGCGCCATCGCCGAAGCCTGCCGCAAGACCGGAGCCCTCGTCGACGAGTACACCGCGGCGCCGTGGTGGGCGCCGGCCGGCGAAGCCGGCGGCGGCCACGACTGGCTGGTCGAATTCCGCACGATGCCCTACTCGCTCGAGGCCTTTGCCCAAGCCTTAGACGGAGCCCTCAAGGCGGCCAACTCCGACTACGAAGCCAAGCGCTACAAAGACATGGTCCTCAGACCGCCGCACATTCATGCGGCCCCCTGCGGAACCTTTCACAACTGGCTCAAATCCAAGGGCAAACTAGGCGGTCAAAACAAGGTTCCGCGCCTCATGAACGACCGGAGCCTGATCGAGGAGCTGCTAGCCGCCGGGCTTTAGCCGTTCAAGCCCGCCACGTAGGCCTCGGGCGAAAGCGCCACTATGCTCGCAAACTCCTTGTAATCCTTGGCGTTGCGCGTCCAAAGCATACGCACGG
>JAURGG010000091.1 GCA_030833905.1 Schleiferiaceae bacterium | reverse complement strand
GGTCAGCATTCGGCCCACCCCGATCCCGCCCTTGGGCTCGTCATCGTGCGGCATGCGAAAAACGCCAAAGAGGTAGAGTGACGTGGCAAAGGCGATTCCGACCCAAAGGGCCAAAAAGAGTTCGCGCTCAACCCAATGCTTTTGCCACACCATGTCGGCGGTGCTCAAGAACTTAAGGGCGAAGGCCAGCTCCAAGAAACCCAGCGTGACCTTGACGGTGTTTAGCCATCCGCCCGACTTGGGCAGACCCTTGAGCCACCCCGGGAAGGCTGCAAAGAGCACAAACGGAAGCGAAAGTGCGAAGCTGAACCCGAACATTCCGATGGCGGGTCCGAGAAGTTCACCGCTCACCGCCGTAGCGACGAGCAACTGCCCAATCAGCGGGCCGGTGCAGCTGAAGCTAACCAGGGCCAACGTAAAGGCCATAAAGAAGATTCCGAGCAATCCGCCGCGCTGGGACTGGTCGTCTGCCTTGTTGACCCACGACGACGGAAGCGTAATTTCAAATGCGCCAAAAAAGCTAATGGCAAAGACCACAAAAAGGGCAAAAAAGGCGAGGTTGAACCATGGGTTGGTCGCCATGGCGTTCAGCGCGTCGGATCCGAAGACCACCGTCACGAGAAGGCCAAGCACCACATAAATGACGTTGATGCTCACGCCGTAGAGGATGGCCTTGCGCACCCCGTCGGCCTTGGACTTGCTCTGCTTGAGAAAGAAGCTGACGGTCAACGGAATCATCGGGAAGATGCAGGGCATGATCAGGGCAAAGAATCCTCCGAGCATTCCGGCTCCGAAGAGGGCCCAGAGGTTGACGGCTTCGGCTTCTTGGCCTTCGGTCGTTTCTAACTCTTGGTCTTTAGGTGAATCCAGCTCGTTGACGAGTTCGCCCGAGGATTCTTGGACTTCAGCTGCATCTGGCTCATGACCTCCGGCCATTTCAGGCTCCTGACTGCCCGCCTTCGCCTTTAGTTCAGTCTCCTTGCGTAGGATTTCTTCGCCAATAAGTTCAAAATGAGCTTCAGACGGCACCTTAAACACCAAACTCACGTAGTCCGGCGGAAGACAGCGCTCGTCGTCGCAAACCATAAATTCAACTTCAGCAGTGTAGGTGAAGGCGTCGTGGTGGACACGGCGGGCGTTAATGACGAATTCCGCCTTCTTCGCGAAGTACGAAAGTTCCATCCCAAAATTTTTATCAAACTCTTTGATAGCCTTTGGTTCGCGAACTGGTCCTTGAATTTGTAAATCCTTCGATTCCGGCAACGTAAAAGAGGTCGGAATCGGACCGTCATCCCCAATAAACTGCGAGTACACGTGCCAGCCGGCGTCAATTTTGGCGGTTGCTACTAACTCAAGCTTGCCACCGTCAAGAGTCCGCACCGAAGTGGACCAGGTTACGGGCTGAAGAATTTGGGCAAATGCGGCGGAACTGGCCAGCAGCAGGGCCGCGAGGGCGTAGAACAAACGATTCATAAGCTTCAAAGGTAATTCACAGTCCACCGGAGCACGTGCGCTGCGTCACTCGGAACCGCCAAAGCTTGGCTGAGTCGGATTCCAGGTATCCACAGTACCTCGCCTGGGGCTTCGCTCGCGGCCAGCACCACTACGTCGCGGCGCACAGGGGACGGAACCTTGGCCTCGGTAAGCGCATCGCTCACCTTTTTGCGACCCTTGAGGCCCAATGGGTGGATGACGTCGCCCTCGAGCCACGGGCGCCACAGCGCGGCACCGGGAAGCGGAAGGGTCACGGGTTCAAGGGCGCTTCCGAGGTTGGAGGGGCGCTTGCGGAGTTCAGACACCTGTAGCTCGGCCGCTGCGTGCCAAACTTCGCCGTCCCAGATGGGAATGCGAAAGGTTGATCCCACGGGGTACACGGGCACCGGCTCCTCTTGGGCGCAGGGAACAAGAAGTAGGCCTTCGCGGTCTGCCCAAATGCGCCATCCGTCGCGCTCGAGAAAGGATCCCACCTGAGAATCAGCGAGGTGACGAAGCGCTTCGAGCTCAAACGGCGCGTAAGGCTTAAGCAGCTGGTGCACAATGACTTCAGAATGGGGATGCGCCAAGGCATCTCGGTAGAGCACACGGGCTCCGGGCAAGCGTCGACTCATTGCGGTGTAAAGCGCAGATTCGCGCTGAATGGCCACTTCAGCAAACTTTTGAAGGTGGCGCAGGCGGCGCATGGTCGTGCGGATTCCATCACGCACCTGCGGAACCGCCTGTTCAAGCGCAGGAAGCGCGTGGTGGCGAAGGTGGTTTCGGGTGTACTTGTCGCCTTCGTTGGAGGCGTCTTCGCGCCATTTCAGCCCCATTCGCTCGGCCTCGGCGCGGAGTTCGGATTTGTGAAACTCGAGCAAGGGTCGCCGCAGGTAGCCCTGGCTGGGCGCGAGAGAAACGAGGCCGTCGATACCGGTTCCGCGCGAAGCAAACAATAGAAACGTTTCAATCGCGTCGTCAGCGTGGTGGGCAGTGGTAATCACCGATGCCTTGAGCTCGTCGCGCCACGCCGAGGCCGCGCCGTAGCGAAGGTCACGCGCCCTTGCCTGAAGGTCCGGGGCCGCGCCAAAGTGTTCGGGAGCGTTCACCACGCGAATTGGGCACGCGGTTTCGCGGGCCCAGGCGCGGACAAAGGCCTCGTCCGCGTCGGATTCCGCCCCACGCAAGCCGTAGTTCACGTGCAGTACGTGAAGCGGGTAGCCATGAGCGAGCAGCGCCTCGGCCAGAAGCATGGAATCCAATCCGCCCGAAACCATGGCCACCACCGGCTCTGATGGCGGGCCGAGCAGCGACTGAATCTGGGCCGACACCGCGGCGCGAAAGGGCGCCGAAGTTTTATTCCACCGACTCATTCCAAACGTTTTGAGGGGTTGCCGCCTTGAGAAGGCACTCGTCCCATTCGGCCAACGGGTCTGCCGCAAGGGTCAACGCACTACCTGCCCATAGCTGCCATGAGCCTGTGGGCGCGTGGCCAAACAGCGTGCGAATCAGCACATTGAAGTCGGCGCTTCCGTCGGGCCGCACATAGCCCATCGCGCCGCTGTACCAGCCGCGGGGACGTGCCTCATGGCTGTCAATCAGTTCCATGGCGCGCAACTTCGGGGCGCCGGTCATACTCCCCATCGGGAAGCTCGCCGCCACGGCGTCCAGCCAGTCGAGCCCTGGCTTGAGCTGGGCCTCGACCGTACTCACCAAATGGTGAACTGTTTTAAACGATTGGAGCTCGAGCAGCCGCGGAACCTTTACGGTCTGTTGCCCCGCCACCCGACTAAAATCGTGGCGTACGAGGTCCACAATCATTACGTTCTCGGCCTGTTCCTTTTCTGCCTGACGCAGTGCGGAACCTTCAGCGGC
>JAURGG010000090.1 GCA_030833905.1 Schleiferiaceae bacterium | reverse complement strand
TGCTGGACTTGGCGGTCTACGAGCTGATGGCTGACCTCGGAACGGATTCGGACCTCACCCAACTGGTTCTGGATTTTGCGCGCTCCAACCTTGAAGACGACAAGCAGGCTGACGTGTTTGAAGCGCTTAAAGCGATGGCCAAGCACCTCAGCAAAGAGGCGTCGACTGACGCGGTAGCGGCCCTTCGCGGTTGGGATTTGGACCGCCACCGGCAGCTTCAGACCAATCTGCGCCAAAAGGCTACGGACCTGCGTGCGAAGATGCGGGCGGCCGCGCCAAAGCTGCTGAAGCTTCTGGCAAGCTTGCCAGAAGGGTCGGTCAATCGCGCCGACTGGTACGCGAGCTACTTCAAAAAGCTCAGAAAGGCAGACGCGAAGCTGTGGGTTCCGGGGGCGCACGTACGCAAGTCGCTCATGGGTGATCCGGTGGCGATTTTGAAGGTTGCGGCCCAAAAAGATTCCGCGCTACGGGACCAAGCCGAAGAGGTGGTCGCGCAGATGAAGGCGCTGCTGGGCGACCCCCTCGAAACCGCGCTTGACGGAGTGGTGCTCGACCTGCTGCGCCGCCACGACCGGAGCGCGTCGGTGCTTAGTGAGCTCGCGCGCCGCCTCGAAGACGTGCTAGATCGCCTAAGGGTGCAGCCAATCTGGAAGTTTCAGCCGCTAATTCACCGCGAGCTTCGCGACCAGCCGACCAGCTACCTCTACGAGCGCTTGGGCGAACGCTACGCGCGCTTTCTGGTCGACGAGGCCCAGGACACGTCGCGCATGCAGTGGGCCAACCTCTGGCCGCTCATGGAGCACGCGCTGACCGGCCGCGAGCTCGGCGCCGGAGCCATGGTGGTCGGCGACGGCAAGCAGAGTATTTACCGCTGGCGCGGGTCTGACGCTGAAGAATTTCTCGACCTGGTGGCGCGGGCTAAAAAAGGCCAAAGTCCGTCGGATGCGCTTCCCGGCCTCGAAGGCATGTCGGGGTTTGTGGCCATGGGCGACAACTGGCGCAGCCGGCACGGAATCGTTGCCTTCAACAACCGTTTGTACACGGGTTTGGCCGCCAAGTTGGGTCAGGACGACCACCGCACGGCGTACGCTGATTCGGCGCAAAATCCGCGAGGAGCCTCAGGCGGCTACGTACAGCTTCGCGCCATCGAGGCCGAAGACAAGTCAGAGTTTGACCCCGCAGTGCTCGATGCATTGGTGGCCGACGTGCGGAGCCGGCGTGCCGCCGGCTGGTCCTGGGGCGACATGGCGGTCATCATGCGCCGTCGCGCCGAGGGCCGTATGGTGGCTGAGCGCTTTGCCGCTGAGGGAATTCCGATTTTGTCGTCAGAACTCCTTGCGGTGACGGGGTCGGCCGCCGTTCAGGCCATGGTGGCCCTCTTTCGCTGGATGCTCCGCCCGGGCGAACCCGAGCGTGAATGGGACGTGCTGCGCGGCCTTCGCCGCGCCGGCGTGTGGCAAGTGGGCACGACCGAATGGCTTCAGGCCGGACAGTCGCGACGTCGGGTCAAAGACGCTCCCATCCCCGAGGACTTTGAGCAGGTGCTGCGCCGCATTCTTTCGGGCTGGAGCCCTGACGTCGCTTGGCGCCTCAGCCTCTATGAAATGGGCGCCTACACTGCCCGGGCCCTGGGCTTTAACGCCGATGCAGACGCGTTTGTCTTGAGGCTTCTCGATGCGATGCTCGACTTTTCGAAGCGCCAGGTCAACCGTCTGGAGGCCTTCATGGAAGACTACGACCGTCGGGCCCACTTATGGAGCGTTTCTGCTCCGGCCGGGGCAGACGCGGTTGAACTGCTCACGGTACACAAGGCCAAGGGCTTGGAGTATCCGATCGTATTTTTTCCGTGGGCCCAGCTCGACAACCCGCGCTTTGACCCGGTGTGGCTCGATCCGCGCGGGGTGCTTGGGCCCGATCTGGATTTGCCGCCTTCGGCGCTGGTTCCGCTCACCAAATTCAGCTCAAATGAGGGGTTGCTCGACGAGGTTGGGCAGCGCTGGCCAGCCTATGCCGACCGGGTGCGCGAAACCGCCGAGCGTGCCGCCTTTGACGACGCCAACTTGCTGTACGTGGCCACCACTCGGGCCGTCGACGAGCTTTGGGTCTATGTTGACCCCAAAAAGGGCTACGGAAGCTGGTGGTTGGAGCACGCCGAGGCCGAAATCGCTCTGGGCGAGGCCCGCCAGCTGGGTGAACACCTCTGGGCTTGGGGGACAATGCCCGCCCCTGAGGCCGCCGCGCCTGCGGCTCCGACCTGGGACCAAAAAATAGTGCGCAACCGAGACTGGACCGACACCGTAAAGTTGGCGCGGCCGCGCGACGAGGAACCCGAGCAGCGGTTCGGCAACGCCCTGCACGCAGCCCTGGAACGCATTCGCGACCGCCGGGATGCAGCGGCTGCAGCCTATTCGGCCGCAGAACGCAGCCAGCTTGACGCGGCCGAACGCGACCGCCTCGTCGACACCTTGGCGCTGGCGCTGGACGCTCCTGAACTCGCCGACTGGTGGACCGCGACCGAGACCTATACCGAGCGCAGCCTGCTCCATGAGGGGGGTGTGCTGCGTCCGGACCGCATTTACCGACGTTCCGACGGACGCTGGGTGGTGGCCGACTACAAAACGGGGGCGCCGCAGGCCGAGCACGAGGAGCAAGTTCGCCGCTATGCGACGCTGCTGGAACCGGTTTTGGGTGAGCGTCCGCTGCCCGTCGTCCTCTACCTTCGCAGACCCACAATCCTACGTCATGAATTCTCGTGAAACCTTTTACCAGCGCCTGCGCGACGAGCTGAAGTCCGTCGACGAGCAGGGCCTTTTTAAGCGCGAACGCATCATCGCCTCGCCTCAGGACGCCGTCATCACCCTGGCCGACGGGTCAGAGGTACTGAATTTTTGCGCCAACAACTACCTGGGTCTCAGCAGCCACCCCGACGTAGTCGCCGCGGCCCACCGTGCCCTTGACGAGCGCGGATTTGGCGTCAGTTCCGTGCGCTTTATTTGCGGAACCCAGGACATCCACAAGCAGCTGGAGCGCCGCCTCGCCGAGTTTTTGCACACCGAAGACACGATTTTGTACGCCGCCGCCTTCGACGCCAACGGCGGAGTTTTTGAGCCCCTGCTCGGCGAAGAAGACGCCATCATCAGCGACAGCCTCAACCACGCGTCGATCATCGACGGCGTTCGCCTGTGCAAGGCCCAGCGCTACCGCTACGCCAACAACGACATGGCCGACCTCGAGGCCCAGCTGCAGGCCGCTGATGCCGCTGGAGTGCGCACCAAGATGATCGTGACCGACGGCGTGTTTTCAATGGACGGATACGTGGCCCAAATGGACAAAATCTGCGACCTGGCCGACAAGTACGACGCCCTCGTCATGGTCGACGAGTGCCACGCCACCGGCTTCATCGGCGCCACCGGACGCGGCTC
>JAURGG010000008.1 GCA_030833905.1 Schleiferiaceae bacterium | reverse complement strand
GAAGCCAAGCTGATTTCGTTGGGGTACCACTCTGTCGGAGCAGGGAAGTAGCGGCTCGTCTTGTTTGGAGCGGTCGCAAGGGCAGTACCGGCCTTGTCAAAGACGTTGGTCCATGAAGCGCCACAGTTGGTCGACACAAATACTTTGAGTCCGTCGGCCTCACCTCCGTACGAAGCGTAGGCGTGCTGAAAGCGAAGCTTGTGGTTGGCAGTGATTCCGCCCACTTTGGGAGTGATCAAGCTCGCTTGATCACCGGCTGCCATTGTGTAGAAGTCAACCATCAGCGACTTTGCAGACTGGCCGTAGGCACCGAGTTCAGTGTTCAGGCCGTTGACGTTTGCCTTAGAAACTACGGTAACGAGCGGAGCATCTGATGTGTTGTACGTCAACACGAAGTCTGATGGGATTTCGTTGAACGCCGTAGATTCCATGTCTTGCATGTAGGGCGCAGGAGTTGGCGTGTTGTTCAGGACCGCAGCCATAACCGGAGCAGACATGTTGTTCATTCCGTTGTAGTCACCTGTTCCGTTTGGAGCAGATACCGTACCTACAATTGAGTTGGCACCTGCAGGAAGCGTCACTTGGGGGAAGCTTACGCTTGCCGTAGCGCCGGCAGCAAGGTTGCCGGTCCAGTTCTGGGTTACGGGGGTACCGCCGTTGATGCTGTATCCCACTACTGCAGACGTAATCGCGAGGCTACCCTCGTTCTTGATCGTCATTGTAGGAGTCGTGCTGCCGTTGCACAGGCCCGCTGTCGCAGCAGTGAATCCGGTTACGCCCAGGTCAGGAAGACCAGAAATCACCTGTGGAGTCGTTTTGGCTGCGTTTAATACCGCCTTACCTTGGTTGTCTTGAATAAAGGCAACGATGGCAACTTCGTTCAAGTTGGCCAGATAGGCAGGAGCTGCAACCTTGAAGCTGAGCATCTGGGTTTGGCCACCAGTCCAGGTATCCGCAAGAGTGGTTCCGCTTTGGTTCGGTACCATTTTACGCATGACCTGGTAGAAGCTGGTTTCGCCGTTTGATCCAGGAGCAGAAGGGTAGTTGATCTCCTCTTCAACAATGGCCACGTGGAGCTTAAGTGAGCCCGCAGCACCAGACGTTACCGTAGATGAGCCTGCGTTGGCGATAAAAATTCCGATTTGAATAGAATCGTAGCCGGGAGTCCACTGATGGCTCGCCGTGAGGTTCAAAGGAGCCGCTGTGTTGTAGCGGTTGTCAATCGTAGACTGAGTAACGATGGTGCCAGGAGAGCCTGGTCCACTACCGTCCATAACTGAGTTCGGAACGCCAGTTACGCCGTAGTACTGCACTCGAGCGTCGACTTCAGTAGGATTTTGAAGGTACATGGGGTCAAATCCAGGCCAGCTCACTTGGTACTTCAGTGCAACTACCTTGGTAGGGTTGGCATCGAGGAGAGTTTTGAGGGCGGGATTCTGCGAGGCGCAGGGTCCACATGATGCCTGAGTGAAGTGCTCTACCAAGACCAAGCGGTTTTGGCCAAAGGCACTAAGGCTTAAAAGTCCGGCAAGTGCCGTCAGCGTAAGGTGCTTCATTTGAATTGGCTTTTTATAAAAGGGTTAAGCGGCCGAAAACTACGCATAAAATGAACGCGCTCGGCAGCTTTGTTGCGAGGTCCACAGCGAAGTACCTTTACCGAATGCAAAAAGTAGTAATTCTATGCGCTCTAATGGCCGCAACCGCAGCCGGAGCACAAAGCTTATCCGTAGCATCCATGGACAGCATCGCCTACGTGAATAGCCACAACGGCATACAGGCTACGGCCCACATTTCTGTGACCAATACCTCAAATTCGAGTAAGGACTACGTCGTGGTGCGCCGCAAGGTTGGAACCACCGGATTGGTTGATTCGAACTACTTCTGCTGGGATTTGTGCTACCCCGTGTGGGCAAATCAAAGTCAGGGTACCGTTACTGTTGGCGCCGGTAGCACTGCAAACGACTTCAGCGGCTATGCCTATGTGCGCGATACCTCAGCGAACGGCCAAGACACCATTTGGTACACCTTTATCAATGCTTCCGATGCCACAGATTCCCTACAGGTTCAAGTGGTTTACGGATTCAATCGCTATGTGACTACACCTGAGACTGAGATTCCTGTAATTCAACTTTACCCGTCTCCTGCGCGCAGCGGAACAAAGATGTTTGGTCTCCCCTCAGATGCGGTGCGTGTCGAATGGGTGGATGCATTAGGTCGCGTTGCCATGACTACTCCAGTCAGCTCAGACGGTTCGGTGGCTGTTCCCAACCAGCGCGGATTGTGGCTCGCTCGCGTGGTTCTTACCCACGGTGAGCGCACAGTAAAGGTTACCGTCAACTAAGCATACGAATTCGCCCATAACGGCGTTAATAGGGGTATGCTTCATCACCTACGCGGAACCCTCGTTGAGAAAACCCCGACGCATGTCGTGGTGGAATGCGGCGGATTGGGCTACCTCATCCAAATCTCACTAACGACGTTCGGTCAGTTGCCTGACGGCGGTGAAGTCAAGCTATTGCTTCATCCGGTATACCGCGAAGACGCGCAGTTGCTGTTTGGTTTTGCTTCGGAACTCGAGCGCGAAGTCTTTCTGATGCTCAATTCGGTTTCAGGCGTTGGAGCAAGTACGGCCCGCGTCATTTTGTCTACGCTTCGCCCCGAAGAGGCGCTGAGCGTCGTGGCGAATGGCGATTCAGGAAGCCTTCAGCGCATCAAAGGAATTGGCGCGAAGACGGCCCAGCGAATCGTGGTCGACGTCCGAGATAAAGCGGTCAAGCTTGGAGCCTCAAGCCCCCTTGCCGCAGGCGGTTCCACGTCACGCAGCGAGGCCCTCGAGGCACTTTTAGTGCTCGGATTCGCCCGTCCAGCAGTAGAAAAAGCGCTTTCTGCGTTGGCGGCAGAGGCGGCAGATGCCAATGTTGAAGATTTGATCAAACGCGCCTTAGCTCGACTCTGATGAACATTCGTGGGGTACTGGTTGGGCTAGGCTTGCTGGCGGTTCTGCGCCTTGGGGCACAAGACACCACAGGTACAGGCTGGCCGATGCCAGGTTTGCCGACTCCCCCGAACTGGAAGACTGAGGTGACCTACGACCCAGTGACCGGATTTTACATCCTTCAGCGAACGGTGGCTGGAGTTCCGGTAGGCGCGCCGCGCTATTTGAGCGAAGAGGACTATCAAAAGCTGAAGTTTAGCCAGCTCGAATCTGAATACTGGCAGCAGCGGTGGGCTCAAGGCACCAGTACATCCAGCCGCGACGGGTCGAGCATCGTGCCCGACATGAACATCACGAATCCCGTCCTGCGGGATATTTTTGGTTCGGACCAGCTTGAAATCCGCCCCACGGGGAGTGCCGAACTGCGCTTTGGACTTCGCTACCAGCACATTAAGAATCCCATTGTTCCGGAACGCAACCGGCGCACCTTGGCATTCGACTTTGACCAGAAGATGCAGATCAGCGCCGCCGGAAAGCTCGGCGACCGACTGAACCTCAACTTCAACTTTGATACCGAGGCCACCTTTGCCTTCGAAAACAAGGTCAAATTGGACTTCAAAGGACAAGAAGACGACATCCTCAAGGGCTTCGAAATGGGCGATGTCAGCTTGCCCACCAACGGGAGCCTGATCACTGGGGTTCAAAGTCTTTTTGGCCTCAAGACCCAGATGCAGTTCGGCAAGACGACCGTGACCACGGTCCTCGCCGAACAGCGCTCGCAGAGTCAGAGCATGAATATTCAGGGCGGAGCCTCCACGCAAGAGTTTCTGATTCAAGGAGATGCTTACGAGGCCAACCGCCACTTCTTTCTGTCGCAGTTCTTTCGCGACCGCTACGAGCAGTGGGTCGGAACCCGCCCCATCATCCAATCCCCCGTGCAAATTACCCGTGTGGAGGTGTGGGTGACCAACCGCCGCAACACCCCGACCGAAGTTCGCAATCTCATCGCGTTCTTGGACCTCGGAGAAGGGGAGGGGGGCGCCTACCGAAGTTCTTCCCGCAGCCTTCCGGGTGAAGCCATTTTCCCTGGCCCAAGTGCAGATCCGTGGCCCAGCAATCGCGTCAACCGACTGGATCCGCAAGAAATGCTGCAGCGCTATGCCTCAATTCGCGATGCCGCGTCGGCAGGATCCATTCTTGATGCGAGCGGCTACGACGGCAACATTGAGTACGCACAGCTCACCAATGCTCGAATGCTGCAGCCGAACGAGTACAGCTTTAACCCCCAGCTCGGATACCTTTCGCTCAATACGGCCCTCAACCAAGACGAGGTCGTCGCGGTGGCCTACCAGTATACGGTTAACGGCCGGACCTACCAGGTGGGTGAGTTTTCGAATGACGGAATCGTCGCTCCAAAGTCGCTCATTCTCAAGCTTCTCAAGCACCAAATTCTCAACGTGCGCAGCCCGGCCTGGGACCTCATGATGAAGAACGTGTACAACCTCAACGCGTTTCAACTGAGCCCCGAGGACTTTCGCCTTGAACTGCTGTACGTGAACGACGAGACGGGACTACCGATTCCGTTTTTGCCCAAGTCAAGTGTAAAGGACCAGCTCCTCGTTCAGGTTCTGCAGACCGATAAGGTGAATAGCAACGGCGACCCTTTTCCCGACGGACTTTTTGATTTTGTCGAGGGACTGACGGTGCTAACGTCTACGGGGCGCATCATCTTGCCTGCGCTTGAGCCGTTTGGATCGTCTCTTTCGAAGCAGCTTTCGACGGCAGACGAGCGCAAGCGCTATGTCTACCAAGAGCTCTACGACTCGACGTTGTTTCGAGCCCAAGAACAGACCCAGCGCAACAAATTCATGCTCCGAGGCCGCTACAAGTCGGCGGGCGGATCAGTCATTCAGCTCAATTCATTCAACATTCCGCGCGGATCCATTTCGGTCACGGCCGGTGGTAATCGACTTACTGAAAATCAAGATTTTACAGTGGACTATGCCCTGGGTCAAGTGCGAATCATCAACGAGGCAATTGTTCAGAGTGGGGTTCCGATACGGGTTAGTTTTGAAAACAATTCGCTCTTCAACTTTCAGGCAAAAACGTTTACGGGACTCACAGTCAACCACCAGCTCCAGCCGAACTGGGTGGTCGGAGGCTCCCTACTGCAGCTTCGCGAGGGGGCACTTACCCAAAAAGTGAGCGCGGGCGACGAGCCAGTTCGCAACGCCATTTGGGGCCTCAATACGCAGTACGAAAAGAACCTACCGGGCTTGACCCGCGCGTTAGATAAGCTTCCATTCGTGTCGACTAAGGCGCCGTCGAGCATCATGCTCACTGCTGAAGTAGCGCAGCTCCTTCCCGGTTCACCTCGCATCATCAACGTCAACGGCGAGCCAACCACCTACCTCGACGACTTCGAAAGCAGCCAAACGGCGATTGACCTGCGCGGAACCACCACCTGGCAGCTCTCCTCTGTGCCCGACGGCCAGCGCGACCTCTTTCCTGAAGCCTCCATGGCCAACGACTGGGCTTCGAACTACAACCGCGCCCGTCTAGCCTGGTACATGATTGACAACTCGTTCTTTACCGGAACCAGCATCACCCCACAGAACATTCGCGACAACCCAGCCATCACCAGCGACCACTACCAGCGCATGGTTCCGTTTGCAGAGGTATTCCCCAACATTACCCTTGACCCAAGTCAGGCCCGCAACATCAACACCTTTGACCTGCAGTTTGACCC
Organism: Schleiferiaceae bacterium; assembly: GCA_030833905.1. GTDB lineage: Bacteria > Bacteroidota > Bacteroidia > Flavobacteriales > Schleiferiaceae > TMED14. The sequence continues at coordinate 32,922 of JAURGG010000008.1, read as the reverse complement.
CACCGAACGCGGTCCGTACAACTACGACGTTCAGGGCTTGAACGGAATTTCTGCGGGTCTGAACCCCAACGGAACCCTCAAAGATCCGCGCAGTCGTTGGGGCGGAATCATGCGCCAGCTCACCATCAACAACTTTGAGGAGCAAAACATAGAATTCGTACAGTTCTGGGTGATGGACCCCTTCTTGGACAACCCCACTGCGCCGGGCGGCGATGTATACCTACACCTTGGCAACGTGTCTGAGGACATCCTCAAGGACGGAATGCAGTCGTTCGAGCACGGACTCCCTTCTGACGGATCGCGAACAGATGTGGATTCCTCGGTTTGGGGCTATGCCTCTCGCTACCAGCCTGTGGTGGACGCGTTTGACAACAGCCCCACCTCGCGTCCCAACCAAGATGTGGGCCTTGACGGGCTCCGCGACGACGACGAGCGCCGCTGGCTTGGCCCCGGTTCCCAGACCTATCTTGACCGTCTTCAGGCGGCCTTTGGGCCAGGGAGCCCGGTGTACACTGCCGCCCAGATCGATCCTGCTGCCGACAACTTCGTCTTTTACCGCGGCAGCAACCAGGACCAGGCGGACGCCAACATTCTTGACCGCTACCGCTACTTCAACAATCCCGACGGCAACTCGCGTACCGACCTCGTTGACGGCCAGCCCGCCATGAGTACCAACATGCCCGACAAAGAGGACGTCAACCGAGACGCCACCCTCAACCGAAGCGAGCAGTACTTCAGCTACCGCATTTCTATGCGCCCCGAGGACTTTGTGGTTGGACAGAACTACATCGCCGACATCTACGAAACGACCACTGACTTATTGCCCGACCAAACCCGCAAGCCAGTACGGTGGATTCAGTTCAAGATTCCGGTCTTTGAGCCCGACCAAAAGGTGAATGGCGCCCAAGACTTCAGGTCGGTGCGCTTTGCCCGCTGGATCTTGCGCGACTGGCAGCAGCCCGTAGTACTACGCATGGCTCGATTGGACCTGGTGCGCGGAGAATGGCGCCGCTACCGATTCAGTCTTGACGCGGCCCGCGAGATGATTCCCGTGGACGAGTCCGACGAGACCTCCTTTGTAGTCAATGCCGTAAACCTTGAAGAGAACGGCGGCCGGGTTCCTGTGGCCTACGTGATGCCTCCAGGAATCCGACGTCAAGTACTGCTCGGCAACACCTCAATCCTGCAGCAGAACGAGCAGTCGCTGAGTCTGCGCACTTGCGGGCTCCGCGACGGAGACGGACGCGCCGTCTTCAAGAACACCAGCGTCGACATGCGCATGAACAAGCGCGTGAAAATGTTTGTGCACGCAGAAGCAGGCGACAATCCCAATGGCTTGAAAGACGGCGACTTGCGTCTTTTTGTGCGCTTCGGTAATGACTACAGCCAGAACTACTACGAATACGAAATGCCACTGACCGTAACGCCGTGGGCGAGCAGCGCAGAAGATGTGGTGTGGCCCGCTGCCAACGATGTCGACATCGAGTTCGCAATTTGGACGGCACTCAAGCTCGAGCGCGATGCCGCGATGCGCACGAATCCCAACATCACTCCCGCAATGCCGTACGAGCGGGTTGATGGCGATCGGGTGTACCGTGTCGTGGGTACGCCCAACCTCGGGTGGGTACGCACGATGATGGTGGGCGTGCGCAACCCGCGGCGCTCGTCGTCCAACCCGACGGACGACGGCTTGAACAAGTGCGCGGAAGTGTGGATCAACGAGCTCCGAATGACCGACTTTGACAACCGCGGTGGCGTGGCGGGCATTGCGCGCGGAACCGCCAAGCTGGCCGACCTCGGCCAGGTGGCGCTGAGCGGAGGCTTCTCGACGCCCGGATTTGGAGGAATCGATATGGCTCCCAACGAGCGCAATAAGTTTAGTTCGGTCAACTACGACATGCAGACCAACCTGGACCTGCACCGCTTTTTACCGGGGAACAGCCGACTCCGACTGCCGATGTTTGTCACCCATGCTCAGGACTGGAAGACGCCCATGTTCAATCCCTACAGTCCTGACATCGAAATGGGCAAGGCGATAGACAACCTTCCGGGCGCTCAGGCCAAGGATTCGCTGCGTACCATGGTCAGCGACTTCATGCAGCGCCGTGCCGTCGCCTTCACGAATGTTCGACTTGACCGCGCGCCAAGTGGCGGATCTGCCGGGGGACGCGGCCCAGCGATCGGTCCGCCGGGAATGGGAGATTCCGAATCAAAGTCAGCAGCCCAAGGTCTCAATGCAGGCGAGGGCAGTGCCAAGCTCCCCAAAAAACCAATGCCGTGGGACGTCGAAAACCTCAGCGCCACGTACGCCTTTAATGAAGTGCTTCGCCGCGACGCCAACACGCTCCAGGACCTTAGGGTCGAGAACCGCGGTAGCATGGCATACGCCTACCAAACGAAGCCGATAAATATTCAGCCCTTTAAAAAGCTGAAACCCAAGAGCCTTGCCTTAATTCGCGACGCCAACCTCAATCTGACGCCTTCGCGCGTGAGCATCCGGGCTGACGTTCTTCGCACTCAGCAAACTATGCAGATGCGCAATGTAGACAATCCGAAGTTCCAGCTTCCAATTACGTACAGCAAGAACTTCACGATGGACCGCAACTACAACGTGATTTGGGATCCGACCAAAATGTGGAAGCTCGACTACACTTCGCGCATTCGACTGCGTTTTGACGAGCTCCCGGGCCCCAATTCCGAGGATAGTGTGCGGAACTTCTTGAACGAAAACCTTCGCGCAGGGGGTCGCCCCATCGAATACCACCACACCATCAACACCACGTGGGCAGTTCCGATCAATAAGCTCCCGCTGATGGGATTTTTGCAGACCCAAGTTCGCTACACCGCGGACTTGGACTGGAAGACCAACTCGCTGTGGGCGAGCCGACCGGGCTTGGATTCGCTGAATTTCGGAAATACGGTCGAGTCCAGCGGTAAGTGGAACGCCTCCGCCAACGCAAACATGGCGACGCTGTACAATCTGATTCCGGGCTACAGCAAGCTTAAAAAGCCCGCCCGTGGGGCCACAGCACGCGGCGGAAAAGGACCAGCTCCAGCTGCCGGCGGAAAATCCGCCAATGGAGGCAAGCCCGAAGATCCTAAGTTGGCGAAGAAGATCCTTGTGGGAGCGGTGGATTTTGCAACCATGCTCAAGAGTGTGAATGCCACTGCGAGCCTTAATACGGGTTCGCTGCTCCCAGGATTCTCAACGACACCAGTACTTAGCGGGTTGTCGCCCTCAGCCCAATGGGCGCCGGGATGGAAGGCCGCGGTGGGGCTCCCGCACGACCTTCCGTCGCTGGCTTCGGCAAGTGGATGGTTGCTCGAAAATCCGCGACAGTCGTTGCGCGCGAGCGAAACCACGACCCGCAACATCACACTGCGCGCCCAGCTTGAACCACTTCAGGACATGCGCATCACCCTCAATGCGACCCAGACCTACGGACGGCAGGCGTCCTACACCTACCGCTACTCCACGGGGACCGGCATCGACTCCCTCTTTGCGCAGGGCTTCCACGCCTTCAATCCGCAAGAAGTGGTCACCTACAGCAGTAGCTGGCTGTCGTGGCCAACCGCCTTTGACGTGAGCAAGGGACCCGATTTTGAAAGTGCAGCCTACGACCAATTCAAAGCGGCCCGCCTGGACGCCTCGAAGCGATTGGCAGATGATCAACTCCTGCGCGACCCCAACTACACGGCGAACTTCATCGATTTTGGGGACTCGTCGCGCTACGGCTTCGACGGATTCTCGGTCCTCCACACCGACGTGCTCGCCAATGCCTTCTTGACGGCGTACGGAAACCGTTGGACCGCCAACCTGCCCATGGGCAACTACGCGGCACTGCCCTTCTTCCCGAACTGGAACGCGACCTACACGGGACTCATGCGCCTCAAAGCCGTGCGCAACGTATTCACGGCACTCAGTCTCAGCCACTCGTATGCTAGTACCATGACCGTCACGGGACTTCAAACGCACATGCTGCGTGCCCAGCGCCTTCAAGACAACCCCTTGGATCCCTTCCCGCGCAACGACAACTTTGACATTATGCCTGACCGCCAGGTGGGGCAGATTTCGGTCACCGAATCCATGTCGCCGCTGCTCGGAGTGGACCTGCGCACCAAGACCAATGCCTCATTCAAGCTGAACTACGGAATGACTCGCCAGCTCAACCTCAGCATGGCGAACAACCAGCTGACCGAGAGTAAGAGCAAAGACGTCACGGTAGGCGTCGGCTACATCGTTAAAGATGTGCAGTTCCGCATTGTTGAGAATGGCGGAATTCCGCGCACCATTAAGTCGAACCTCGAACTCAAACTCGACGTCAAATTCAGCGACAACCAAACGGTAATTCGCCGAATTCTCGAAGATTTCAATCAAGCAACCGCCGGTCAAACGCGGACCACAATCAAGTTGACGGCCGACTACCGCATGAGTCGCCGACTGACGACCCAGTTCTACTACGACCAGACGGTCAGTTCATTCAAAACTTCCCAGGCGTTCCCGACGAACCAGTGGCAAAGTGGCATTGCTCTTCGTCTTAATCTGGGCGGATAATTCGGGCTCTTGCCTTCCTATATTTGCGCCATGGAATTCCCAAGCAACCTACGCTACACCAAAGACCACGAGTGGATTCGCCTGGACGGCGACATCGCCACTATTGGCATTACAGATTTTGCCCAAGGAGAATTGGGAGACATCGTATTCGTCGACATCCCTACTGAAGGCGAGACTCTCGCTGCCGAAGAGGTCTTCGGATCTGTGGAAGCGGTGAAGACGGTGAGCGACCTCTACCTGCCTGTGGCCGGAGAGATTGTTGAAGTCAATGCAGACATCGACGGCCAGCCAGACTTGGTCAACACGGACCCCTACGGCGCGGGCTGGATGGTGCGTATCAAAGTTGCGTCGGCGACAGATGTTGAGGCGCTTCTCGATGTAGATGCCTACCGCGCGTTGGTCGGAGCATAATCCGCCTTTTTGTGCAAAAAATACTCCAGCAGCGCTGGTTTTGGCTAATGCTCGCCCTCCTTTGGGCGGGCATTGTCCTTTTTTATTCCCTTCAGCCGAGTGTTGAGCTACCCGGAATCTTTCGCTTGTTTCGCGATGTGGTGCTGCACTTTGGCGCCTATGCCGGAATCGCCTTTCCCTTAATGCTCTACAGCCGCTCACAGGCGGGTCCTTGGAAGGTGTTTTTGTTAAGTTTCATGTACGGTCTAGTGGTTGAGTTTTTGCAACCCATTGTTGCCGAGGGTCGTATGTTTTCGTGGTCTGACGTAGTGGCCAATACTGCAGGAATTGCGGTCGGCATGCTTCTTGCCCGATTCCTTAGAAATCGTATCTTTAACCCCAAACACGACGTAGTATGAACCCGCGTAAAAATTTTGGTGCAGACCTCGACGCTCGCAAGGGCCTCTTTTTGCAGCTTGGTCTCGTGATTGCCCTGGGCTTCACGTGGATGGCATTTGAATGGAAGACGTACGAGACAGGTCCCATGGATCTTGGTACGCTAGAGGGCGTTTTAGAAGACGAAGAAATGATCGTCACTAACCGCAACACGCCGCCGCCGCCACCACCACCTCCAGCTCCGACCTTGGAATTTAAAATTGTCGACGACAAGATTGACATCGTAGAGATTGACTTGATTTCAACTGAAATTGACGATGATACCGAAATTGATATTATTGAGGTAAGTACCGACGACGAGGTATTCAGTTTTGTCAACGTAGAGAACCGTCCTGTATTCCCCGGTTGTGAAAACCTTCCCACCGAAGACGAGCGCTTTAACTGCTTTAACTTAAAAGCACGCCAGTTTATTGGTAAGAACTTTGAGTTTCCTGAGATGGCAAAGCAGATGGGTATTCAAGGTAAAGTTTGGGTTTCGTTCGTCATTGATAAAGACGGAAAGGTGACCAACGTCAAAGTTGACCGCGGAGTCGACAAGCTTTTGGACGAAGAGGCGCTTCGCGTCGTGCGCATGATGCCAAAGATGTCCCCAGCTAAGGTGGGTGGTCGTCCGGTAAAAATGAGCTACACGCTTCCAATTAACGCCCGACTTCAGTAGTCAATCGAACTTGTTTACTACCCCGGGTCTCCCGGGGTTTTTTATTGCACCACATTGATGTCAGAGTTTAATTCATGGGGACCGGCGGTCCTCGAAGCCTGCTACCGCGCTGCGGATGCCATTCTCGAAGTCTACGAGGGCCACAAGGACATGAATGTCGAAGTAAAATCCGACAACAGCCCCGTGACTGCAGCAGACCACGCAGCGAACGCCATTCTCGATCCGGTGCTTTCGGCGGCTGGGTTCCCGGTGCTCAGTGAAGAGGGTAGAAGTATTCCCTACGCAGAACGCAGCGCTTGGGATACATTTTGGGTAGTGGACCCGCTCGACGGAACAAAGGAGTTTATCAAGCGCAACGGTGAATTCACGGTGAATGTCGCCCTAGTACACCATGGCGAACCAATATTTGGAATCGTCTACGCTCCAGTTCTCGGATGGCTGTACGTTGGCGGAGAGGGGCTCGGCGCCCGCAAGTCAATGGTGCGCGTGACGTGGGATGAACTATGGACCCATGCCCAGCAGCTGCCTGCACGCCTTCCTGAATCGGTTACCGTAGTAGCGAGTCGCTCCCACGCCAACCCTGAGACCGAGGCCCTAATTGCGCGCTGGGAGTCTGCGCACGGGAGCATTGAGCGTGTCAGTATGGGGTCGTCGCTCAAAATTGGTTTAGTTGCCGAGGGACGTGCGCACGCATACCCGCGCGCAGCTCCGACCATGGAATGGGACACTGCAGCTGGCCACGCCGTGCTACGCGGAGCCGGAATGGAACTCTACGAGCTCGTGCCGGATCCCAAACTGGGATTTCGTCGCGGTACGCCGCTGAAGTACAACAAAGAAAACTTACTGAATCCACCCTTCTTGGCCTGTGCCGCCCCGTATCTTTGTACCGATGCGTGACCTCGGGCTTTTGCTCAAATTTCGCCTGGCCTTTTCGGTCGTAATCTCTGCGGTGGCGGGCTACTTGCTCGGCGCTCCTGAGGTTCTTTGGGCCGAACTCGTGCTGCTGACACTCGGCGGATTCGCCGTAGTGGGTTCGAGCAATGCCTTCAATCAGGTTTGGGAGATTGAGCAGGATGCGCTCATGGGGCGCACCCAAAATCGCCCACTGCCATCTGGACGCATGACGCAAACACGCGCGCTCATTTGGGCATTTGCCTTTGGAATTACGGGGATCGCCGCACTCGCGGTACTTAACTTTAAAACAGCGGGCTTTGGTGCGCTCAGCCTTCTTTTGTATGTCCTGATATACACTCCACTAAAGGCCAAGTCGCCCTGGGCTGTGCTAGTCGGAGCCATCCCTGGTGCTATTCCCTTCATGCTCGGATGGGTCGCGGCTACGGGTTCATTCGGACTCGAGCCCGGTGTCTTATTTGCGTACCAATTTGTGTGGCAGTTTCCGCATTTCTGGGCGATCGCTTGGCTTGCCTACGACGACTACGCTAAGGCTGGATACTTCTTGCTCCCCAACCGCGCCAAAGATCGACTGGCTACTCGAATGACGGTGTTTTACTCCTTGTGGATGGTACTCATTTCACTACTCCCCGCATTCGGACTGGCCGGAACCCTTACGGCCTCACTGTGGGCGTCCGTCGCGACAGGCATACTCGGACTAGACGTCATGTACCACGCCGTACAGCACTTTCGCCGCGCAGACGATACCTCAGCACGCGCACTCATGTTCAGTACCATTCGCTACCTGCCCCTTGTGCAAACCTTATGGGTGGTAGACCGGTTCATACACTAAGATTATGGAACTCACTCCCCAACAAAAAGCATCTCGGCCGCTACTCTACCTAGGGCTCGCGAGCATCGGCATGGCCTTCGCTGGCCTTACTTCTGGTTATGTAGTGGCGCGTTCGTCACTCGTAGCTGCAAATAATTGGCAGACTATTGAGCTCCCCATGTGGTTTTACCTCAGTACGGCCGCAGTAGTGCTTTCGAGCATCGTACTTCGCCGTGCGCAGAAGCAAATTTCAGTCGAAACTAAGCCTACATCTTTGGTAGTATTGGTGCTTCTACTTGGGGTCCTTTTCGCTGTTTTTCAAGTACTTGGATGGGCAGACCTCATTGATCAAAAAATCTACTTTACTGGGGAAGGCAGCAAGCCCGAAGCGAGTTGGCTCTACGTAATCACATGGTTCCACTGGCTCCACGTCCTTGCGGGTATTTTGGTCCTGTTGTTGATGCTTGTGCGCACGTCCAGAGGCTACTACGTCGGTGCCAAGGTCCTGCGCTTTACCCTTGGAGCACAATTTTGGCACTTCCTCGGATTTCTTTGGCTGTACCTGCTCGGGTTTTTGCTCATCCTGCGTTAATTTTGCGCGACCCCTAAACTGACAATCCAATAACACCATGGCACAACCAGCTGCGACAGGGACTTGGTCCGGAGGCAACGAGCCTATGAAAGCCGAGTACGGCAAGATGATGATGTGGTACTTCCTCATCTCTGATGCCCTTACATTCTCGGGTTTCTTGACGGCCTATGGCTTTATGCGCTTCGCGAACGAGAAGACTTGGCCGATTGCCGAGGACGTGTTTACTCACTTCCCAGGAATCGAAGGCGATCAGCCCCTTTTGTACGTAGCATTGATGACGTTTATTCTCATTATGTCGTCGGTAACGATGGTATTGGCGGTTAACGCAGGCCACGAGCGCAGGCAAGGCGCAGTGGGTTGGTGGATGATTGCTACCGTAGTGGGTGGATTCATCTTCTTGGGCTCACAGGCGTGGGAATGGTACCACTTTATCATTGGTGATAAAGGCGCAATCGAATTGGCTGACGGCCGTGTACTCAAAGTCGCAGACGTAGAGACAGGTGAAGTTCTTTCACTCAGTCAGCTTGTTCATGGTGAAGCGGGTCATGCATCAAACCATCACGAGACCTTTACCATTGCTGAGGTACGTGAAGCCTTTGCCTCAAATGAGGGTGTGGTGCTTCAGTCTCCGGGCAAGGGTCACGAACAACTTTCGCGTACAGAGTCAGTTCAGTCTCTTGGTACTGCTGAAGTCGTGCAGGGCGCGAATATGAAGCGCAACGAATACGGCCAAAAGCAGTTTGCCAACTTCTTTTTCTTCATTACCGGTTTTCACGGATTCCACGTATTCTCTGGTGTGATACTGAATATCATCGTGTTCTACAACGCGCTACTCGGAACCTACGAGCGCCGCAAAAGCTACCTCATGGTCGAAAAGGTCGGTCTCTACTGGCACTTTGTTGACCTTGTTTGGGTATTTGTATTCACCTTCTTTTACCTCGTGTAATCATGGCAGACGCACATTCTCCCTCAGGAACCCGTTGGATCTGGAACGTTTTTTGGCTGCTGCTGGTAGTGACCGGCGTTGAGGTTGCCTTGGGCATCGTCAAGCCTACGTTCCTTCTGCATGAAGTTGCAGGAACAACGATCCTTAATTTGATTTTTATCGGGCTGACTTTGGTCAAAGCTGGATACATCGTGCAGTACTTCATGCACTTAAAGTATGAGGACTCGACGCTCCGCACGTCAATTTACCTTCCCGTTCTGATCCTCATCCCGTACCTCACCTTCATCACCCTGTACGAGGGCGTTAAGGTATTTGGATACTAGTATGGCCAAGCCCGTCGCCAAAAAACTGATCTTGGCGGCATTGCTTCTGCTGCCGGTTTCTATGTACTTGGGCTCGCTGCTCATCAGCGGAGCTGTGAATTTTCGTACTCTGGAGAACATCGGTCAAGGACCGACGGCAAAGGGTCATCCGCTGCGAGATTTTGAGTTGACGCAGTCTACGGGTCAGCCTTGGACTGCCGATAGCCTAGAGGGCAAAATCGCGGTTGTTAGTTTCTTTTTTTCAAGCTGTCCCACCATATGCCCTGCAATGAATTTTCATTTGAAGCAGGCCCACGACCGCATGTATGCGTTTAAAGATGTCGTTTTTGTGAGTTACAGCATTGATCCCGAAACGGATACACCTCCCGTACTAGAAGCATACAAGCAGCGATTTGACGTAGGGGGTAGCCAAAAGTGGCACTTCATTACAGGAAATCGGGAGACCATTTACCAGCTGGCTCAGGCCTACTTTTTGACTGCGATGAAGGATTCCGCTGCAGAGGGTGGCTACACCCACTCGCAGTCGGCAGTGATCGTCGATTGGAACGGGGACATTCGCACTCGCTTCGACGATCAGAATCAAATCCTTGGTGCCTATGATGTGTCCCAACCGGTTCAAGTAGATGAACTAGTCGAGGATTTGCGTGTTTTAGTCAAAGAGTACCGCCAACAAAAAATGGGAAAATGAACTCCGCCAACCACCCGCGTGATCGCGTTTTTGTGCCTCTGATTGTAAGCTTGTCTGTGGTGGTTCCGATCGCGGTAGCACTGCTTTTTTTACTACCTGAGGACTGGAAGATTCAGTGGGGAAGTGCCAATGTACGCAGCCTACCCTTCTTTCATGCCATATTAAACGGATCGACGGCAGTACTCTTACTTGTCGGCTTTGGAATGATTAAGACCAAGAATGTAGCAGCTCACCGACTGGCAAATTTGTCGGCGTTTATGCTTTCTGCGGTGTTTCTCGTCAGCTATGTGGTGAGTCACTTGTCGAATCCTGATGCCAAATTCGGTGGTGAGGGCTGGATTCGCCCCCTCTACTTCTTTATCCTAATTAGCCACATTGTATTGAGTGTTCCGGTACTGCCAATGGCGATGTTTAGCATCTACCGCGCACTGAACAACCAGATTGCCGCGCACAAGAGGTGGGTGAAGTGGACTTTTCCCGTGTGGCTGTATGTGGCTGTTACGGGTGTGCTCGTGTACCTAATTATGGCACCATACTACCCCCAATGAGAAAATTCTTGACGTTCGTACTCGCGGTACTCTTGTCCGTTTCATCTTGGGCTCAGTGCGCAATGTGCAAGGCGACGGCAGAATCAGGTCAAGCCGCCGGTTCGACGGAGGCCGCGGGTCTCAATTCCGGAATATTATACCTAATGGCGTTTCCGTACCTCATCATGGCAGCAGTAGGAATTGCGTGGTACCGAAGTCAAAAAAAGAAATCTGCCACTCTTTAGGGTTATTTTGCACGGTATTTGCAAAATTCCGGGCATGCGCTTGAACACCCTTATCGTTGCGACCCTCGTCCTATGGATTGGCGGAGCAAATCTTTACGCACAATCTGGCACGGATCGTGAAACATGGACACTTCAAGATTGTGTAAATCAAGCACTTGAGTACCAGTTTAGCGTGCGGCAAGCGGCCAATAACGTTCGGGCAGCTGAGTCGGATCGCTTAGCAAATTTTGGCGGACTACTGCCTTCTGTAAATGCAGGTGCCGGAAACTTCTGGAACTCTGGTCTGAGCATTGACCCAGTAACCAATGAAGTAAACCGGAATAATTTGTCGACTGCGAGCGGTTCCGTTTCGGCGCAGTGGACGATTTTCGATGGGTTTCAGACATGGAACGCCTTTCGCCAGAGCCAAGTTCAGGTTTCGCTTGCAGCAGCCCAGCTCGACGATGCGCGGAATGCGGTGGCACTGAACACGGCTTCACAGTTTTTGGCCGTACTCCTCGCTGATGAGTCTCTGCGAATCTCTCAAGAGCAGCTTACCACTTCAGAGCGCCAAAAGGATCGCAGTCAAAAATTACTCAATGCCGGTGCGATCGCACCCAATGAATACCTCTCCGTGGAAGCGCAGTGGGCAGTTGACGCGCAGCGTGTCGTGGCATCTGAAAATCAGCTTCAGTTTGCGCAGTTGGTGCTGAAACAATTGCTTGGGTTCTCTGGGGACCAAGACTTGGTGCTGCAGCGCCCCGAGAATTTACCAACAGCCCCGACTGCAGTCATGGCGCTTAGCCCCCAAGCGATTTTTACGGCATCCGTGGCCAAGCAGCCTGCGGTGCGGGCTGCCGAGCACCAGCTTATGGCGAGTCACTTCGCGGTCAAGCGGGCCCAGGGCGCGCGCGTACCGACACTATCAGTTTCAAGTCAATTTTCCACTAGCTATTCAGACCGTGCCCAGAAGTACCTCGGAACCACACCCCAAGTACTTCCCGTAGGTTTCTGGCTAGATGGAGCCAACGAGATACCGGTATACACACTTGTAAATACGCCAAGTTTCGGAGAGTTCACCTTTGAGGACCAGCTCCGCGAAAACGTGCGTCAGTTTGTCGGATTGAACCTGTCGGTGCCGTTGTTCAATGGATTCCGAATCGCAAATGCGGTAAAGCGTGCTCAATTGGCCGAGGAAAACGCAGAACTTCAGGTGATGCAGCAACGTGACACGTACCGTCAAAACATTGAGAGGGCGCACGCCGACGCGGCTGCGGCTTGGAAGCAGTACGACGCCAGCTTGGCAACTGAACGCTCGGCGGAACGCGCATACCAAGATGCCCAAATCCGCTTTGATCAGGGCGGACTCAACGTGTACGACTTTGTGTCCATCAAAAACAACTACTTGGCGGCGGCGTCCAACCGCGTCCGTGCGCTGTACGACAGTCAATTTAAAAACTACGTGGTAGAGTTCTACCTCAATAATCCCCTCGAACTATGAACAAGCAGCAACGAATTTGGTGGATTGGCGGCGCGGCCGCATTGGCACTAATCGTCGGAGTCGTCGGTAAAAAGCAAGGATGGTGGGGCCAGACCGACGAGGTAGTCTCGGTAGAGTTGGCCAAGGTTGAGTCGCGAAGCATCGTTGAAACAGTCAGCGCTTCAGGCCGCATTCAACCAGCGGTCGAGGTGAAAATTTCTCCTGAGGTAAGCGGTGAAATCATTGAGTTGGCCGTCGTCGAGGGTCAGTCTGTTCGACGGGGTCAGCTCCTTGCGCGCATTAATCCGGACCTCTACCAATCTGCAGTTGGTCGCACCGAGGCGCTAGTCAATCAGTCAAAGTCTGGCCTTATGCAGGCCAAGGCGCAGTTGGTTGAGGTTGCCGCAGCGTACCAGCGCAATCAAGGTCTCTACAACCAAAACGTACTCTCGAAGGCAGAGTGGGAGGCCGCCCAGCGTGCCTTTCAAGTGTCCGAATTGGCGGTGAAGTCTGCAGAATTTCAGGTGAAGTCTGCCGAAAATTCGCTTAAGGAGGCGCGGGACAACCTAAAGCGCACTTCGCTGATTGCGCCGATGGACGGAACCGTGACCGGCCTCAATGTCGAGTTGGGCGAGCGCGTCGTGGGGACTGCACAAATGGCGGGTACGGACCTCATGCGGATTTCAGACCTGCGGCGCATGGAGGTCGTGGTGGACGTCAACGAGAACGACATTGTTCGCATCAACGTAGGCGATTCCGCAGACGTCAAGGTCGACGCCTTTTTGGGCCATAAGTTCAAGGCTGTGGTCACCGAAGTTCGCAACGCGGCCAATGTCAATGCGGCGGCAGGGGTCAATCAAGTGACCAACTTTAAAGTTACCCTTGAGGTGGATCCGGCGAGCTACGCTTCACTAGTGAAGGAATACGGTGAGCAGCCCCTTCGCAGCGGAATGACTGCTACGGTTGACGTGCGAACGAAGGTCGAAAAAGGAGTTCCCTCAGTGCCCGTTGAGGCGGTGGCCTTGCGCAGTGATTCGACCCAGACTGACCCCGTTGAAGTGGTGTTTGTGTGGGACGAGGGCAAGGTGCGCCAAGTGCGCGTCACTACCGGAATTCAAGATGAGGACTACATTCAGGTCGTCACAGGCCTTAAAGGTGGCGAAGAAGTCGTTCGCGGTCCATTTGATGCAGTTTCGCGCAAGCTCGAAGATGGAGACGTCGTGGAGCGAAGCAAAAGCGAGTAATGTCCGCACTGCTGCTTATTGAAACCTCGACAAGGCTCTGCAGTGTTGCGGTGGCTATCGATGGGGTGGTGGTGGCAGAGCACGAGGAACTCGACCCCAAGGGCTACCGCCACGCCGAGGCACTTAATCCAATGATTCAGTCGGCGCTATCCGACGCGGGCTTGCGCGTTCGTGACCTTTCGGGAATAGCTGCGGCCCAAGGTCCTGGATCCTATACCGGGCTACGAATAGGGTTGGCCGCGGCAAAAGGCTTAGCCCTACCGTGGGGTATACCTTGCTTTGGAATTGATTCGCTCCAGCTCATCGCTGAAGCGGTTCGGGAGTCCGTTGCGTCAGAACTGCCCATATGGTCGGCTATGGATGCGCGCCGTAGTGAGGTGTATTCGGCGTGGTTTGATGCCAGCGGCCAACGGATGTCTGACGACCTACCAGAAGTGATCGACCCCACGTGGTCTGCACGCCCCGTAGCCCTTGCGGGGGGTGACGGCGTTGATAAGGTTTTAGAACACTGGCCGCATCTGCAGGACAGTGGCGTGCGCTACGCGCGGGCGCGGCATGCCCTCGCGGGAGCCCTTAGGGCAACCGGACCAGAACACCTTGCCACGTGGGAACCCCGCTACCTCAAAATGTTTGGGCAAGCGCTTTGACCTCGCGGTAGCGGGGGCAACTCATCCAGTGGTCGTTGATCAGTCCGGTCGCCTGCATGTGGGCGTACAAAGTGGTGGATCCGATGAATTTGAACCCTTCGGACTTCAATGCCTTGGACAACTCGTCTGATTCCTTGGAGGTAGCAGGCCAAGACCCTTCGCGGGCCCCGTCGAGTGGGGTTCCGCCCACAAAGTCCCAGAGGTAGTTAGCAAAGCCCTTCCCGTGGCGGTCGCGAAATGCGACCAAGGTACGGGCATTGTGCAGGGCGGCCTCGAGCTTGAGCCGGTTGCGAATGACCTGAGGGTTGGCCAAAAACGCTTCGCGCTCGGCCTCTGTGAAGCTTAAAAGTGATTCTGCATCAAATCCGTGAAGCGCGGTGTGAAAAGCTTCGCGCTTGTGAAGTACCGTGCGCCAGGAGAGGCCTGACTGAAAGCCTTCGAGCACGAGGTGCTCAAACATTCCGTGGTCGGTGGTCACAGGGACGCCCCATTCGCGGTCGTGGTAGGCTTCCATCAGGGGGTCGCCAAGACACCAGGGGCATTTATTGTGGGGGTTTGAATGGGTTAGGGCCATTGTTGAATTCGATTGAAGTTGCAGCGACCAAAGTACAGGCGTCCATTCGGCAGAGCTGGGCATAAACGGATGTTTCGCGCTCCATGGGTCCCCACAAGGGCGAAGCCGCAATCGGACGAGGGCCCAGTGTGCCGCCTGGGGCAATGAGCCAGTGCTCGGTTTCGGGCCCCGTGAGCTCTGAAAGGGCCAACCACGAGCAGTGCCGCGACGGGGTACTGCGTGCCATTTCGAGACCTTGCCGCAGCATTTGGGCAGACCAATCGACCCATTCCTGCCGTCCGAGTAGGTGGCCGAGGATCAAACCACATTCGGCCCACACTGCTCGAGGGTTCGGCAGAACGTCGTCGTCCCATCCGAGCGGAGCGGCAAAGGCAGCCGCGTCAGGCGTTTCCAGTGCGTAGTACGCGGTTCCGCCGCGAAAAAAATCGGCGATACTGCGCTCAAACCAGCGCGAGGCCGTCACAATCCACGCATAGTCGAGCAAAACTTGACCGCATCGAATGGCCATGTGCACGCTGTACGCCACGTCGTCGAGAAAGGCGGGGCCTGAGGTGCGGCCGTCGGGGTAGTGGACGTGGACGCTGCCGCTGCCAAAGGTATTCGCGTGCGCCGACGCGAGGCGGCGAAGGCGTTCAAGGTCTGAGGGGGTGCCGCTCAGTTGGGCTCCGTCGGCAAAGGCAGTTACGGCAAGGGCGTTCCAGCCCATAATGCACTTAGAGTCACGCATTGGTAGGGGGCGGCGCAGGCCCACTGCTCGCAGGGCAGAAAACCCAGAAAGGTGCCGTGGATTGGTTCCGCCCGCGGGCCCGAATGCGAGGACCCAACCCCCTTCGTGCACACGGCTTTCGCGAACGAGATGTTCGCGCCACACCGAGGCGTCGGTGCGGCCCAAAGCTTCATCGAGTTCAGCCTCGGTCCAGGTGCTGTGGCGTCCTTCTCCGTCGGGGTGGTCGGCGTCGAGGGCGGCAGCAAAGAGCCCATCTGCCCGCAGGAGGTCACGCTCCATAAATACTAAGGTCTCCTCGAGGCAGGCGAGCGCTAACGGGCTGGCAACCGCGGCACACAGCGTGGCAAACTGCGCACTGTCGTACAGCATTTTTTCGAAGTGCGGAACCACCCAGGCCCCGTCTGTACTGTAGCGCATGATTCCGCCCCGAACCACGTCGTACGTGCCTGAAATCGCCAGGGTGTCCAGCGTACGCAGAACGTGCGCACGGCCTTCAGGCCAATCCTGAAGTAGCCCCCAGCGCCACACGGCTGTCCAGGTACTGGGTAAAGGGAACTTGGGAGCGCCGCGAAATCCGCCCCAAAACGCATCCCACGTGGAGGGAATCTCCTGGCGCACCAACGAACGGTCGAGCCCAACACCATCATCGGGGTCCCGATGCGCCTCCTGAATGGCCTGGCGCACCTCTTCGGCATAGTCTTCGGCGCGCAGCGAATGGGTTTGCTTCAGAGCAGTCAATTCCACAAGGGCCTGAAGGAAGCGTGCTTTGGGCAAATAGGTGCAGGTCCACACGGGGCGCCCGTCGGGCAAGCATACTGCGTTAAGCGGCCATCCGCCTTGACCGGTCATCGCAAGCGATGCCGCCATATACGCGTGGTCGAGGTCGGTGCGTTCTTCTCGGTCGACTTTAATGCTCGTGAAGTGGGTGTTGAGGTAGGCGGCGACCTCGGCATCTTCGAACACTTCGTGCGCCATCACATGGCACCAATGGCAGGTCGAGTACCCAATCGACACCAAAAGCCACTGACCCTTAGCGGCAGCGCCTTCAAGCGCTTCGTTGCCCCATTCGTTCCAGTGCACAGGCTGGTCGGCGTGCTGCTGAAGGTACAGACTCGCAGAATGCTTTAGTCGATTCATTGTACGAAGGTAGCCAGCTGACTGGGCCACGGCGTATTTTTAACCTCGTCGTAACATTTGCCGCTGCCAACAACCGGTACCTTTGCCCCCTATGGATCCCTACTTTCTTCTCGTTGTCCTACTTATGGCTTTGGCGGTGCTCGACTTGGTGGTCGGCGTGAGCAACGACGCGGTCAATTTCATGAATTCCGCCATTGGATCCCGTGCAGGCAGTTACCGGGTAATATTAGTCGTCGCCAGTTTTGGCGTGCTTCTCGGAACCATGTTTTCAAGTGGTATGATGGAAGTCGCGCGCAAAGGGGTGTTCGATCCTGGCTACTTTACCTTTCACAGCCTCATGTTTTTGTTCGTGGCGGTCATGCTCACTGATGTCATTTTGCTTGACATCTACAACAGTTTGGGCTTTCCGACGTCGACCACGGTCTCACTGGTCTTTGAACTTTTTGGTGCCGGAACCGCCATCGGCTTTCTTACCTCGATCGAGCGGGGACTGGATCCGTTGAGTTTTGGCGACTACCTCAATGTGGACAGCACACTTCGTATCATATCAGGCATCTTTTCGTCAGTCGGAGTCGCATTTGTCGGCGGCCTCGCCGTTCAGTGGCTGACCCGAATGATTGTGACCTACCGACTCGAGCGCGGCTTGCGCTTAGCTGGCGGAATTTTTACCGGAATCGCGACCACCTTAATCGTTAACTTCCTTATTTTTAAAGGCTTAAAGGGTAGTGTGCTCATGGGTGGCCCCTACGGTGCTTGGCTATTGAGCCACCAAAACCAGTCATTGGCAGTGCTTTTTGTCCTGTTTTCGGCGCTCGGACAGTTCGCGGTGCTGCGCGGAGTTAATCCATTGCGCTATGTGGTTTTGCTTGGCACTTTTTCGCTCGCAATGGCCTTCGCTGGCAACGATTTGGTAAATTTTATTGGCGTTTCAGTGGCTGCATTTCAGTCGTACCAGCTCTACAAAACGCTGGGTTTTGATCCGCGCACCTACAGTATGGATGCGATGGCAGAGCAAGTTTCTGCACCATTCATTCTCCTGCTTCTCGCGGGGCTGGTGATGATCGCCACACTGTGGCTGAGTGCAAAGGCGCGCAAGGTGAGCGAGACGCAAATTGGATTGGCTCGCCAGGGCGAAGGATCCGAGAAGTTCAAACCCAACACGGTGAGCCGCGGGCTGACTCAACTTTTTGTTCATTTGGGGAGTTTGGCTTCGTTTGTCGTTTCGCGACGCATGGCAACATGGACGGATAGCCGCTTTGCGCAAGACCGTTCTGAAAATCCTCGCGACGCACAAGCATTTGACTTTTTGCGTGCCAGTGTCGACCTCATGGTGGCGTCCACATTGATCGCTTATGCGACGAGTTTGGGCCTTCCGCTGAGTACTACGTTTGTGGTCTTTATGGTCGGCATGGGCTCATCGCTCGCAGATCGTGCATGGGGTAAGGAGTCTGCAGTCTACCGCGTGGCGGGCGTAGTGAACGTCATTGGTGGCTGGCTACTTACCGCGGTGATAGCCTTTGTGACGTCCGCCATATTTGCGGCCTTTATCTACTACGGAGAATTTATCGCTGCGCTCATTTTGACGGTGTTTGCACTTGGGCTTGTGGTACGCAGCCACATGGGGTTTGCCGAGCAGATGAAGGCCGAAAACCTTCTTGAAGATGTAGTCGAGCGCCTCGCAAATTCCGACGCTCCCATGGATCAAAGCCGTCGACTCATGGCTTCAGATCTTCAGCGGACTGCAGATGTGGTGGTTATGGCATCTGAGGCCTTAGCGGGCAACCAGAAGCGAACGACAGCTCGGCTTCGCCGCGAGATGAAGCTGCTTCTCAAGCGACAGGAATCACTGGAGCTTCGTATGGTGCGCATCCTTAAGGATTTTAAGGGAGACGGGACAGCCGCCTTTCGTTCGCACCTACTGGCATTTGACTATGTTTCAGACATGTCCGAGTCGGCACAATCACTGGTTAACGCCCAGTACGACCACCTCATGAACCTTCATGAGCGCCCGCACGGCACATTCTTGCTGGCCTATGCCGAATCAATCACGCTGTTTTCGGCGTACAGCTCCCGAATCGTTCAAGCTCTAGAGTCGGGGACTGGCGAGCCTCATGCTGAACTGCTGGCGGCCAAGCGCCGCATTCTACAGGACGTGCAGCGGGCTATTGATTGGGCGCTTCAGCACTACCGCCAAGGCGAAATCTCGACGCGTCAAGCACGCCTTCAGTCCAAGTTGCTCATGGAACTTCGCGATGTGACCGCTTTGATGTACCGAGTTCACCGCGTGTACTTCGGGTAAACAATGTGACTTAAATAAAAAAGGCGCCCCTTGAGGCGCCTTTTTGCATTTTAGCCCGCTTAGCCGCGGGCTTCCTCTGCGTAGTGCAGGTAAAAGCGCGGAATCGTTCGAATTCCTTGAAAGTAGTTGTCCAGTCCGTAGTGCTCATTGGGAGAGTGAATTGCGTCGCTGTCCAGACCAAAGCCCATCAGGATGGATTTCACGCCAAGCTCGCGCTCAAAAAGGGCGACGATCGGAATCGATCCACCATCACGAGTCGGAATCGGTTCGCGGCCATAGGTTTCTGCCATTGCCTTGTGGGCGGCGCGGTACCCTGCGTGGTCGGTGGGGCATACGTAGGGGTGGCCACCGTGGTGGGGACGAACTTCAACCTTGACGCTTGCCGGAGCGATGCTCGTGAAGTGCTTCGTGAACAACTCGGTGATTTCGTCGGGGTCTTGGTCCGGAACCAAGCGCATCGAAATTTTGGCATAGGCCTTTGAAGCGATGACGGTCTTCGCGCCCTCGCCGGTATAGCCACCCCAAATTCCGTTGACGTCGAGCGTCGGACGAATTCCGGTGCGCTCAATGGTGGTGTAGCCAGTTTCGCCGTGAACGTCACTGAGGTCGAGGGCCTCTTTGTACTCTTCAAGGCTAAACGGGGCCTTGTTGAGGTCGGAACGCTGCGCGTCGCTCAGTATCTGCACCTTGTCGTAGAATCCCGGAATGGTGATTTTGTTGTCTTTGTCGTGCAGCGAGGCAATCATCTCGGTGAGGATATTGATCGGGTTGGCCACACCTCCGCCGTAAATACCCGAGTGCAGGTCGCGGTTCGGACCCGTCACTTCGACCTCGACGTACGACAGACCGCGAAGGCCCACCGAGATTGAGGGGACGCCCGGAGCGATGATTCCGGTATCTGAAATAAGAATCACGTCGCAGGCGAGGCGCTCGTGGTTGCGCTTCACAAACCACTCGAGGTTGTTCGAGCCCACCTCTTCTTCGCCTTCAATCATGAACTTCATGTTGCAGGGCACGTTGCCTTGAGCCACCATGGCCTCAAAGGCCTTGATGTGCATAAAGAACTGGCCCTTGTCGTCGCAGGCTCCGCGGGCAAAAATG
The DNA here is from genome assembly GCA_030833905.1 of Schleiferiaceae bacterium. GTDB lineage: Bacteria > Bacteroidota > Bacteroidia > Flavobacteriales > Schleiferiaceae > TMED14. The sequence goes on along the minus strand of JAURGG010000008.1, from coordinate 12,631 downwards.
GCTCCGTTGGGGTGAATGGGGGTGGTGCGTACCTCGGGCTCAAAGGCGGGAGTCGTCCACAAGTTCAAGGGGTCTGCAGGCTGGACGTCGTAGTGACCGTAGACCAGTACAGTTGGGCGAGAGGGATCGACGAGGTACTCGCCGTAGACCACCGGATAACCGGGTGTGGCGCAGACTTCGACGTTCTGTGCTCCGGCTTTGGTCAAAAAGTCGGCGACCGCATCGGCCGTGGCGAGCACAGAGTCTTTGTAGGCAGGATCTGCCGAAATACTGGGAAGGCGCAAAAGCGTAAAGAGTTCGTCAAGAAAGCGCTGACGGTGCTGGGATACGTACGAATCAATCATACTTCGAAGGTACAATCCACTCGGCCAACCCTTTGTATCTTTCGGGTTCAAACCATGCGAAAACTGGCTCTATACCTCGCATTTGTTCTCGGATTCACCTCTGGGGCACAAAATATTGTGGTGAATTCGACTGCGCCGCGAAATAATCCTATGTGGTTAGTTCAAAACGTGTTGGTGGGGCCCAACATTCCGGTTTGGTCGGGAAGTAATCCAGGGCTCCCACTGGTTCAACCTACTTCTGTGCAGATCGGTAAGTTTGTGAATACAAACCCTGCTTTTGGATTGGATAGTGGAATCGTGATGCACACCGATAACGCACTAAATGCGATGCCAGGAGCTGCCCAGCCGTTCACGGGTGGCCTCGGAACCAGTCCACACCTAATTTCAGTATTGAATACCATTGGTTCGTCAAACAGCACCTTGAATGATCTGTCTGCAATCCAATTCAGTTTCTACGCAACCGGCGATAGTGTAGAGTTTGAATACATTTTTGCATCAAATGAGTATACGGGCTACACCTGCAGTCCATTTAATGATGTTTTTGGGTTCTTTCTAGTCGGTCCTGGAATCAATGGCGCACCGATATTTAACGCAAATGGTAGTGTCCGAATGGACTCAATCAATTTAGCAACGATTCCAGGAACGACAACACCTGTAGCGATTAACACGATTAACCAAGGTTTCCCATCTGGAAGTTATCCGGCATCGAATTGCATCTCTGCAAATCCAAACTACGTCGCTCATTCAATGTACTACAATGCGAATGGGTCGTTTAATGCCATCAACTTCAATGGATTTACAGATGTACTCAAGGCAAAAGCTGCGGTTGTTTGCGGGTACCCGTATACAATCAAGTTGCTCATAGCTGACGTGATGGATGGCGCATTTAACTCAGCCGTGTTCTTGGGAGCCCGATCGTTCAAATTGCCCACAATCAATCTTAGTTCGACTACAAATACAGGTGCCTCCTTTACCGATTCGGTGATGGTTGAAGGCTGCGCCCGGAGCTACCTCCTCTTTCAGCGTGCAGGGGCGACGAGCGATACCCTTACCGCTCAGTTTCAGTATGTCGGAACCGCTGGTGCCGCTGATTTCGCATCTGCACTCCCTTCGTCGCTCACCCTGTTCCCCGGTCAAACCACCGACACCCTTTGGTTTGAGCCCATCGATGATGGGATTGTAGAGGCTCCGGAATTATTAAGGGTTCGAATGCTACCGGTCTCTTCCAATTGCGCGGTGTATCCCTCAGATTCTGTAGATTTTTGGATTCGCGACCGAGTGCCCCATCAAGCCTTGCTCACCCTCGATCAGGGCAACGATACCCTCGCGTGCCCGGGCTCAAGTGCAGTCCTTCGGGCCACCTTGACGGGGGGTGAAGGCGTTCGATGGGGGTACTGGGAACATGATTCTACCCAGAATGTGCTCGCCGCGGTAGCGCCGGCCCAAACGACGACCTACCGCTACATGAGCTGGGACGAATGCAGTATCGCTCCAAGCACCGACAGCATCACCATCTACGTGGATCCGTACGATTCACTCCGGACTGAGTCCGACACGCTTTTTCTGTGTCCCGGGGACGCGGTAACGCTTGAGGCGGTGGCCTCGGGCGGACGCGGAACCCGCAGCATCCAATGGCTTGGCGGCGCCCCTTCAGGCAGCACGTGGACTGTATCTCCAGCTTCGAGCCAGTGGTTCCGCTACAAGGTTACCGACAACTGCTTGATCGAGGCACGCGACTCTATTTATGCCTGGGTGGTGCCCCAGCCCATAGCCTCATTTGGCTACCTGCAAGATCCCGGAAATCCCTTGGATGTTGGATTCACCAACTATTCGAGCGACACCCTCAATGTGCGATGGTTTTTTGGCGACGGCGACACCTCTACACGCGTGCATCCGCGCCATGTCTACGGCCGCCCCGGAACCTATTGGGTGGGACTCGCCGTGCGCGACAGCCTCGGTTGCTCAGACAGCTTGGCCTACCCGATTGATTTGAAGATGGACCACTACGTCTACATTCCGTCGGCATTCACGCCCAACGGAGACGCGGTCAACGAGCGCTTCAACGTCGTCGCTACCGGAGTCGTGAAGTTTGAATGGGCCGTATTTAACCGATGGGGCCTTCAAATTTTCCACAGCGACGAGGATCCAAATGGCTGGAACGGAACCTACGGGGGCGAAAAAGTTCCTGCCGGTCCGTACAGCTATAAGGTGTTTATTTGGCTTCCCGACGGCTTGGTCGAGGAACGCCGCGGTATGTTTACCGTCTTTCGCTAAGCGCGCCTAGATCCAAGGAATCAACCCGAGGGCTAAGGCCAACAGTAATTTATAGATCCACTGCTGCCGCTTCAGCTGTATCCGCTGCGGTTCGCTGCGGTGCGGAATCTGGCGCCGCTCCCACTGCCGTCGCCATTCCAGTGCAATCATGGCGAGGGCCAAGGGGAGTCCGCGAAGAAATCCGGGCCAAGAACCTGGGTGCAGTGCACCCGCGAGCAAGAGCAGAGGACCAAAAGCCAATAGGCTGGCGAGTAGCGCTCCGGCCACACCAAAACCCATTCGCTTGTGGGAGTACAAAAACACGACGAGTGCAAAAAGCCAGTAGCATAGGGCAACCGGTAGATGAAGGGTGAGCAGCGAAGTAATGAGCCCCGCAGCATAAAAACTGAATGCCAACTGCATTCCGTACTTGCGGGCTACGGGTCGCTCAAGAAGGGTCTGCCATGGGCGCTCAATCAGGTCGCGCTCTAAATCGTAAAAACTATTAAAGAGCGATCCACCTGCGACAATAAGTGCCGTGGTCGCAATGGCGCCCACGAGGGTGAGCCAGGGCGTGGGTTCGGGTCCGTGCAGTAGTGTCAGTGCCGCGAGTAGCTGGGCCACGGTCAAAAACAAAATGTGGGTCCAGCGAACGAGGCTGAGAAATGCCGTAAGGCGAAGCAGAATTTTGGTTCGGCGCCGCATATCGGCGCGCTTAAAAGCGAAGGACGACGTCCATTCGGTGCGGATCGAGTTCCGCCTTGGCGTGCTCGAGGTCGGGGGCAAACCCTAGAATGTATCCACCACCACCTGAGCCACAAAGCTTGAGGTAGTATGCGTTGGTGTCAATTCCCTTCTGCCACAAGTTGTGGTAGTCGTTCGGAATCATCGGGCCAAAGTTCTCAAGCACGAGGCCACTGAGTTTTTTGAGCTCGCGAAGCAGCACGTCGGTTTTCCCGTCCAAAAAGGCCGATACACAGGCGTCGTTGTACTTTTTGAACTGGTCGGTCATCAAGCGGCGAAAGCCTTCCTCTTTGAGCTTGTCCATGAAAATTTGCACCATGGGCTGGGTTTCGCCAGGCGACCCCGAGTTCAGTAAAAAAATTCCGCCACGGCCGTCGGTCGGAAGGCTCGGCATCGAAACAGTCCCCAAGTCTTCAGACGAGCGCACCAGAAGCGGTAGCTGTAGGTAGCAAATCGTGGGGTCCATACCTGAACTCTTTCCGTGAAAGTAGCACTCCATCTGGGCCATTTCGGCCTTGAGCGCCATAAGCTTCTCTGGCTCGTTGGCTTCGTCGAGTGGCAATGGATTACGAGCGTACCGGGCGTACAGTGCCGCCACCATGGCTCCAGATGAACCCACACCATATCCTTGCGGAATGCTCGAGTCAAAATAAAGTCCGCGGTCGAGGTCGGCACGAAGCGCGCGCAAGTCCAAGTTGGCAGCCAATGTGCCTAAGGCACTGAGTTCCTCGAGGTAGGCCGTAAATCGGTCCAGCGAAGCGTTTGATTCGCGCTGTTCAAAACTCGCTTCACCGTCAGGAAGTCGAAGGACTCCCGAGTAGCTGGTGTACGGAATCGAAAGCGCCATGGCGTCGCGGATGACACCGTACTCTCCGAAAAGAAGAATTTTGGCGAAGTACTTGGGGCTCAGATTCATTGCTGCAAAGATACCGGTCCTTGGCCTACGCGGTCCACAATCACGCGACCGTCTTTACACCAAGGTTTCACGTCATCTTCAACAAACTGAAGCGCCTTTTGTTCGAAGGCCGCAGGGTAAAGGATGTGCACATTGGCACCCGCGTCGAGCGTAAAGCTGACGGGTACCCCAGAATCTCGGCGGAATCCTCGGATGGCCTCAATAATGCGCAGGGTATTTGGCCGCATCAAAATGTAGCTTGGACTGCTCGACATCATCAATCCGTGCAGGGTAAGGGCCTCGAGCTCAACCAATTCGATGAATGCTTCGAGGTCACCTGCAGCCAAAATTGGCTTTAGCGCAGCTAAGTGGTCATGTGCCTGCGCAAAGCGCTGGTCTCGGAACGGATGCGCCTCCATCAACTGGTGCCCCGCCGTACTACTTACCGCCTTTTGGCCAACGTCTACGAGCGCGACTGTATCACAATAGCTGCGGAACACTTCGTGCACCGAGTCAGGGTAGGCCACCCCGAAATCCTGAGACGAACCTTCGACCGAAGCTGTTTCGCCCCAAACCACAAGTCCACCGTAGACTGAACGGCACGCGCTGCCAGAACCCAAGCGGGCAAGCACAGAGGCCTCTTGCATCGGGTTAGCCACTTCATGCCCCAGCTTTTGCGCAAGGTCCACAATACACAGCGCGAGGGCACTCATTCCAGACGCGCTACTGGCAATCCCAGAGGAATGCGGAAACGTGTTGTGGGTCTGCACCCGGAACCCGTAGTCCGTTACCCAAGGGTGCCGTGCAGCAATTCGGTCCACAAACTGGGCCACCTTCGGAACGAAACTCGGCGTATCCACCCCGTCAAGCGCCACGGTGATTCCAGGAGCATCTGTCAATTCAAGCGTGGTCTCTGTCGCACAAGCATCCAATGTGAAGCTAATCGATGGGTTACTCGGCAACTGCACGCCGTACTTGCCCCAGTACTTCACGAGGGCGATGTTGGACGGGGCGCGGAATGAAGACTTCATCGTGTTGGCTTGTTGGCTGTTTGCTGTTGGCTGAGATTGGCTCTTTAGCTGTTGGCTGAGATTGGCTCGTTAGCTGTTGGCTTGTTGGCTGTTGGCTCGTTAGCTGTTGGCTTGTTGGCTGTTGGCTTTTTACGAGGAGCCATTAGCCAGCGACCAGGTTTATGCGCTGATGGCTTCGACTTCGGGAGCAATTTTCTTAATCATGCCCTGTAGGGCCTTACCGGGTCCAACTTCATAGAAGTTGGTGGCGCCGTCGTGGACCATTGCGAGGACCGACTGGGTCCAGCGGACCGATCCGGTGAGTTGGGCCTTGAGGTTGGCTCGGATGGCTTCGGGGTCACTGACGGGGGCGGCCACTACGTTTTGGTAGATGGGGCAGCGCGGGGCTTGAATCGATACGGAATCAAGCGCCTCTGCGAGGCGCGCGCGGGCCGGCTCCATGAGCGGGCTGTGGAATGCGCCTCCGACCGGCAGGATCAGTGCCCGCTTGGCGCCGGCCGCGCTGCAGGCAGCGCACGCGGCTTCGACCGCGGCGCGCGCGCCACTAATCACCAATTGGCCTGGAGAATTGTAGTTGGCGGGAACCACCACGCCCGGAGTTGCGGCACAAATCTGCTCTACCTGCTCGTCGCTCAGACCGAGAATGGCGGCCATCGTCGAGGGCTCGGCATCGCAGGCATCCTGCATGGCGAGGGCGCGCTCGGCTACGAGGCGAAGACCGTCCTCGAACTTGAGGGCTCCGGCGGCTACAAGTGCTGAAAACTCGCCGAGGGAATGGCCGGCTACCATGTCGGGTTGAAACTCGGATCCGAGGGAGGCGGCCTTGATGACGCTGTGCACAAAAATGGCCGGCTGCGTCACTTTCGTTTGCGTGAGGTCCTCCATCGTGCCGTTGAACATTAGTTCGGTTAAACCGAACCCAAGAACTGCATCGGCCTGCTCAAACATGGCGCGGTGCGCTTCAAACAAATCCTGTCCCATTCCGGGAGCTTGGGCCCCTTGGCCCGGGAAAACGTAGGCTTTTTTCATGATAAAAATTAACACGGCCCCGTGGGCCAAAAGTTTACTCCCCGTAGTACTCTACGGCATTGTTCTCGGTTTCGACCACTCGGACGCAGTGCAGCTGGGCACCAAAGCCCGCGACGGGCTCGGCGAGCTGCTTCCAGATTTCGATCGAAAGGTTTTCGGTCGACGGAAGAATTCCGAGCATAAACGTCGTGTCGTGATTCAGGTGCTTGTGGTCGAGGGGCTCGATCACGTACTTCATCATGAGGGCCTTGAGGTCGACCAAATTCATTACAAAGCCCGTTTCGGGATTGACCTGGCCTTTGACGGTAACCCACACCTCAAAATTGTGGCCGTGCCCGTAGTTCCACGAACACTTGCCAAAAAGACGCTCGTTTTCTTCAGTGCTGAGCGCATCGTTGTACAGGCGGTGGGCCGCACTGAACACCTCGCGGCGTTGAATGTACACCATGGCTTACTTGGCTTTGACCAGCTTGGTCTTCAGGGGCTTTCCTGACGCGGTGCGAAAGGTGACCTGTGCCGAGGTAGCATCTTTGGTACCTGGAACGGTCACGCGAAGGACGGACTCCCCTTTGGTTCCGAGTACGACTTCATTGCGCTCAGCGTACTTCACTTGAAAGGCAGGGCTCGTCCAAGATCCGCTCGATTCAACTTGAATGGATTGAATACTCAGCTGCTGCTGGACGGGTTTGCGCACTGTGATGACGGTGCCTTGGGTGTCGGTTCCGAGGCTAAATTTCGGCGAACCGCAGCTGGCTATTAGGAGACTGAGTCCGGCAAGGACTCCGATTCGAATGGGGCGAAGTACGTTCATGAGGGCAAAGGTCGCAAATTACCACGAACCGCTGGCTCCGCCGCCGCCGAAACTTCCGCCGCCAAAGCCACCAAATCCGCCGCCGCCAAACCCGCCGCCGCCAAACCCGCCGCCGCGGCTACCAAAACCGCCACCGACTGGGTAGCCGCCCATCGGGCCGTACCACATTCCTCGGTGGCCACTGCCTCCGCCACCGCCGCGCTTGGACAGTGCGATGAGTAGGAGAATACCTATGGCAATCAAACCAAACGGGAACTTGCGCTCTTTGGTGGATTCGACCGCGACAAACTGACCGGACAGCATTTGCGCCACCTGGGTGGCTACGGCTTCAATTCCGGCAGCATAGGCCTGCTCTCGAAATGCGGGCTTTAGCACGTTTTCGATGAGTAGGTGGCTCTCGAGGTCGGTGACCGTGGCCTCAAGGCCGCGGCCGACTTGGATCGCCATTTTTCGATCTTCGAGGGCTATGAGCACCAGCATTCCGTTGTCTGTTTCGGCTTGGCCGATGCCCCAAGTTTCGCCGGTTTGGGCCGCGACAAAGTTGAGGTCGTCGTTGACGCGGTCGACAAATAAGACTGCTATTTGGGTAGATGTCGAGTCGTTAATTGCTTGAAGCACGGCCTCAAGGCGTGCCTCTTCAGCGGCATCGAATACGGGTGCAGTGTTGCGCCACACGACCAGTCCCTCTGAGGGGCTAGGCTTCTCCCAGGGCTGAGCCTGTAAGCTAAAGGCTGCTAACGCAAATAGAATAAGAAGCCTCATCCGCGTGAAACTTCATTGCTGAGTTCGTTGCGGTCGCTAAGGCCTTGGTGCGGAAAGTGTTCAGCCAGTGCCCGCCCCGCTTCTGCGATTCCGAGTTCGAGCGCAACAACCCATCGGCCAACTTTGAGTTCTGGAACCATGTGGTCCCGAATGCCTTCCCAGAAGGACTGGCCCACCTTTGCGTGGATTCCTAAATCGCCCACCACAGCGAACTTGTGGCTTTCAAGGGCAATGAAAAAGAGAATGCCGTTGCGTTCCGCGGTGCGGTGCATTCCGAGCTTGTGAAACTGCTTTTGGGCGTCGCGCAGCGGGTCGCCCGAGCACGTGTCGTTCAGGTGTACACGGACTTCACCGGATGTAACCAATTCTGCCGCCTCAATGGCAGCCACGATACGCTGTTCATCGTGGGGTTGAACCTGCATTATTCGAAGCTCACTTCTGGGGCATCTTGGGCCTCAGCTTCTGCTTCAAAGTATCCGCGCGCGTCAAATCCGCCCACGGCAGCAACCATTGAGGTGGGAATGCGCTTGACCGATGAATTGTAGGTGCGAACCTGCTCGTTGAATCGGTCGCGCTCCACATTGATGCGGTTTTCGGTTCCTTCGAGCTGCGACTGCAGGGCCAAGAAGTTTTGGTTGGCCTTTAGGTCAGGGTAGCGCTCGACTGAAACAAGCAGGCGGCTAAGGGCCCCCTTGAGTTCACCTTGAGCTTTTTGAAATTCAGCCACCTTCTCAGGGGTCAGGTTGTCTGCGCTGATTTGAACGGATGTGGCTTTTGAGCGGGCTTCGATCACGTCGGTCAGGGTAGACTTTTCAAAATCCGCGTAGCCTTTTACCGTCGAAACCAAGTTGGGAATAAGGTCCGCGCGGCGCTGGTAGGCCGACTGGACATTAGCCCATTGGCTCTCTGTGCTTTCGCTCAAACCGACGAGGCGGTTGTAGGCACCGACGCCCCAAAGAAGGATGAGGACAAAGCCGCCGAGGACGGAGAGAAGAATGATGGTAGAACGGTTCATGGTAAGGTTTTAATCGTTTTTGCCAGTTGGTCAAGTTCGGATTTCACATTCTGCAAACGCCGTACCAAGTCTTCGGTATTGACTGAGTCATCTGGGGCGTGCTTAAGTTTTTGGCGAGCTCCCTCTAAGGTGAATCCCTTCTCTTTGACCAAGAAGTGAATTTTGCGGAGCAACTCCATGTCTTTGGCACTGTACTTCCGTGCACCAGATTCGGATTTTTTGGGCTTGAGCTCTGGGAACTCTTTTTCCCAAAACCGCAAAGCCGACGTATTGAGTTCAAAGATGGCGGCAGCCTCGCCGATGCTGTAGTAGCGTTTGGTGAATTCTGTCGGGATCATTAGTCGAACGATTGGTTGTTGGCAGCGGCCTGTGCGAGCAGTTTGTTGTATTCAGCAGGCGTCAAGTCGTTGAAAAAGAAGTTGATGGGATTCACGCGCCGCCCGCGGTAGATGACCTCGTAGTGCAGGTGGGGGCCGGTGGATTTACCCGTGTTGCCAATGTAGCCGATGAGGTCGCCGCGCTTGACTCGCTGACCCTGGCGTCGAACCACGCGGCTCATGTGGGCATAGAGCGTGTGGTATCCGTAGCCGTGGCTAATGGTCAGGTGCTTTCCGTAGCCACGGCCGCCGTACAGCTCGTTTGACGCGACGACACCGTCCGCTGTGGCATAAATCGGCGTGCCCTGCTTGGCCGAGAAGTCCACACCTTGGTGAAGCTTGCTGACCTTAAAGATGGGATCGATGCGGTATCCAAATCCAGACGAAAAGCGAATACTTGGTTGGTCCTTGACCGGACGAATCGCGGGGAGGGCCTTGAGGATTTCGCCTTTGCGTTGGGCGAGGTCTGCGACCTCGTCAAGACTGGCAGAGTGTACCGCGAGCCGCTTTTTTAGGTCGTCCACCTTGCGCAGGCTGCGTTCAAGCAAGGTTTCGTTCGAAAGTCCGCGAATTTTTTCGTAGCGGTCGGCGTCCAAAGGGAGCCCGCCCTGGCGCACCCACGATGCGGGTGGCTCGGATTCCAAAATGACTCGGTAGACCTCGTTGTCGCGGCGCTCGAGTTCTGCAGCGACTGCGCCTAATTCTTGGATTTGTTCTTCGAGTTCGCGGTAGGTTTCTTCAGAGATTTCAAGCTGACGCTTCAGCGCTTTTTCTTCGGGAGAATCCATGAAGTACTGGATTCCGAAAAAGAAAATCAGCCCCATCAGCATTGAGCCAAGCAGAAACAATGAGGTGTCCCGCAGCAAATGCTTCCAGGTGCGCTCGACCTTGTGGTAGGCGAGGGTCAACGGGTCGTAGATGTACTTGGCGCGGCGCATACTTTTGTATCCTTCAAAAGTAGGCAAAACCACCCGCATGAATCCGACAGAACTCCGCCAAGCATATTTAGACTTTTTCGCCTCGAAAGGCCACGTGATTGTGCCGTCGGCTCCGCTGGTGATTAAAGATGACCCCACGCTGATGTTCACCAACGCGGGCATGAATCCGTTTAAAGACGTATTTATCGGAGCCAAGCCTGTAGTGCATGCGCGAATTGCGGACAGCCAAAAGTGCCTGCGCGTCAGTGGCAAGCACAACGACCTCGAGGAGGTGGGTATTGACACCTACCACCACACGTTGTTTGAAATGCTCGGCAACTGGTCCTTTGGAGATTACTTTAAGCAGGAGGCTATTGATTGGGCCTGGGAATTTCTCACCGAGGTCTGCAAGCTAGAAAAGGACCGCCTCTACGTGACCGTGTTCGGTGGAGACGAGGGAGACGGCCTCGCCGCGGACGACGAGGCCAAGGGAATGTGGCTCAAGCATGTGGCTGCAGACCGAATTCTGTACGGCAGTAAAAAGGACAATTTTTGGGAGATGGGCGACACGGGTCCCTGCGGACCATGTTCAGAAATTCACGTGGATCTCCGCAGCGCCGGTGAACGGGCCGCGGTGGATGGCGCCACTCTTGTCAACAACGATGACCCCCAGGTGATTGAAATCTGGAACCTGGTGTTCATGCAGTTCGAGCGCAAGGCCAATGCTTCCCTCGTGAACTTGCCTGCCCAGCACGTCGATACCGGGATGGGTTTTGAGCGCCTTGCCCGCGCCGTGGTTGGGGCCTCGTCCAACTACGATACCGAAGTATTTAAGCCCTACTTGCGCCGCCTAGAAGCCTTAAGTGGGCTAAACTACGGTTCGGACGAGCGCACGGACATTGCAATGCGCGTGGCTTCGGACCACATTCGTGCGGTGGCCTTCGCCATTGCAGACGGCCAGATGCCTGCATCGAACGGAGCCGGATACGTCATTCGCCGCATTCTGCGCCGCGCCATTCGCTACGGGTATTCCACACTTGGATTCCGCGAACCGTTTATGGCGGAATTGGTGGACGTTATGGTGCACACCATGGGGTCCGCGTACCCAGAACTTTCGATGCGGGCCGAGTTCATTCGCCAAGTCATCCATGAAGAAGAGCTCGCGTTTTTGCGCACCCTTGAATCAGGTCTGAAGCGTCTTGACCTTGCCCTGGCCGATTCAGATGTACTTCCTGGCGAGCGCGCGTTTGAGCTCTACGATACGTTTGGCTTCCCCCTTGACCTGACGTCCCTGATTTGCCGCGAACAGGGCAAAAGTGTCGATGAAAAGGGCTTTGCCCTCGCGATGGAGGCTCAAAAGGCCCGTTCGCGCCAGGCATCTGCTCAAAAAGTGGGAGACTGGACGATCTGTTCTGACGGTCCGGCCGACCGATTTGTCGGGTACGATCAGTTGGAGGCCACGGGACAGCTATTGCGCTACCGCAGCGTCGAAACCGCAAAGGGCCTTGTCGTTCAGGCCTGCTTTGAGCCCACTCCGTTCTACCCCGAGGGCGGAGGTCAAGTCGGCGATCAGGGTTGGATTGAATTCGGAGGTGAGCGCATCGCGGTGCTCGCTACGACGAAAGAAACGGGAATGATCCTGCATACGCTGGCCACTTCGCCGGCAGAGTGGACGTCTGAAGTTCGTCTGATCGTTGACTCAGAGCGCCGTTCGTCTTCGGCCCAAAACCACAGTGCGACGCACCTGCTGCACCACGCGCTTCGCACGGTACTCGGAACCCACGTCGAGCAGCGCGGCTCACTGGTTTCACCTGAGACCTTGCGCTTTGACTTTAGCCACTTTCAAAAGGTTTCGCCCGAAGAAATGGAGGCTATTGAGGGCCACGTTGCGGCCGCAATTCGTGCCAACCAGCCCCTAGTTGAGCGCCGTGCGGTGCCCATCGAAGAGGCCAAAACCTTGGGCGCCATGGCCTTGTTTGGCGAAAAGTACGGCGACGCCGTGCGCGTTATTCAGTTCGGCGAGTCCATTGAATTATGTGGCGGAACCCACGTCGCCGCTACCGGAATGCTGTCACCCTTTGTACTTGTTTCAGAATCTAGTGTGGCGGCAGGAATCCGCCGCATTGAAGCACTTTCAGGCGCGTCGGCAGAGGTCTACCTCAAAGCGATTCGCCGTCAGTGGCTCGGTGTCGTCGATGAAGCCAAGAACGCCAATCCAGTCGGAGTGATTCAGGACCTTCGTGCCCAAGTAGCCGAAGTCAAGAAGAAGCTTGAGGGCCTTCAGCGGGCACAGGCCGCCGATGCTCAAGGCGATTTGATCGACCAAGCTGTCGCCCATGCGGGACTTCGCTGGATCGCAGCGCAGCTTCCGCTTGGAGCAGCTGCTGCAAAGGACCTTGTCTTTGGGCTCACCCAAGAGCACCCCGACCTCGTTGTGCTCGTCGCCATCGAGG
>JAURGG010000089.1 GCA_030833905.1 Schleiferiaceae bacterium | reverse complement strand
TGCAGCACGGCGCGCCCCTCAAAGCCCAGTCCTTGGTAGCTGGCCGCCAGCAGCCAGCGAGGCGATGGCGCATAGGTCGCCCCCAAATCCAGCGACGGCAGGCTGCCGTCAGTGAGCTTGGACGCATCAAAATTGAAGCTGCCGTTAAAAAGATCTACCTGCAGCGCCGGGTTGGTGTACAGGGCCGTGTAGCCCTGGGCATAGATGTCGAGTTCGTTGAACCCGTTGCCGCGGTCGACGCTGCGCAGGCCGAGCGAATCAAAGCCCATCACGGCGTGCCCGAGGATCTGGCTCAGGTTGAGGGTGGCTCCTACGCGGAGTTTTTTGCCGAATTCGCGCTGCCAGCCCAGGTGCAGGTTGCTGCGGACGCTGACCACCGCCGAGGTCTGCTCAAAGCGCCCGTCGTAGTTGAGGTCGAGTTCGCCGTTGGCGTCCTTCATGCCCCACAGCGCAAAGCCCACGAGGTCGCGGTCGACCAAGGCGTTGCCCTCGGAGTTCATACTGGCTCCCCACCAAAACGTGGATTTTTTGGCTTTGAAGCCCATTGAAAAGAGGCCCATGTCGTGGGTGACGATGGCTCCGGCGGCCTCGCTCGGGAACTGCCGCCACAGCGTGCCCAGGTCTCCGCCCAGCACGTCGCCGGCAGTAAAGCTCGTTTGGGCTGTGGAATTAATGCTTGGCAGTGCCAGCCACAGCCGCGCGTCCACGTCTGCCGCGGGGTTGACGAGCAGCGAATTGGGGTTGCCCCGCTGCATAAAGAGCAGATCTTGTGCGCCGAGGCTCAGCGCGAACCAGAAACCAGTAGCTAGAAACAGAGTGCGCATCACAGTTCAAGATGTACGTCCAACGAAAGCCCAAGGCGCACCTGCAGGGTGGCGTCGCTGAGCAGCTTGACGGGGTGGGCTGAGGCGCCCGGGGCGGTCCCGGTGCCGAGTTCGGCGGTGAACTGCATCCATCGTCCGCGCGAAAACCCAGGGATTTGGGATTCGTTCACGATGAGTTCATAGGTCGACGTGCTCGGGGCCGTCACGAGCCCGGTGGCCGCGTCGAGCAGGCCCGACACGAGCAGCGGAAGCTGTCCGGTGTAGACCACCTGGCCTGCGTCGTCGTACAGTGTGAGCGCGAGGGTCGCGTCGAGCGGAAGCGTCGTGGTGGTTTCGACCCGCAGCCCCACGGCGCGCACCACGGTGTCAAGAGCGCTCAGGGCGTCGCCCAAATCCACGCTGTCGGTCAGCCCGAGGCCCTGGGCGGTGAAGTAAAACGGGAGTTCCATCAGCACGTCTGCCGCGATGGCGCTGGTTCCGGTGACAAAGTTCTCGACGCCCGTGGCCAGCGTGTCGGCATTGATCAGCACCTGGCCGCCGTACGTGAATCGCTGCTTTGGCAGGGTCAAGAAGTCGACGATGTTGGTGTTGTTTTTGTCAAACGTGAGCGTGTCCTGCACCGTTTGGCCGAACTGCGTGGCGGTCTGCGGGTAGGGCAAGACGGTGGGCGGAATCCCCAGCGGATGCAGCCCCCCCGCCGGGTCGGTGCTGGCCACATTGAGGTCCAGGGTGATGGGCAGTCCCAAGCTGTTGGTCACCGCGAGCTGGACCTTGGGATCGGCGAAGCTGACGCTTCCGCCCAAGCGGTTGACAAAGTCAAGGTCGAGGTCAAAGGTGTCGGCCGGAATCGCAACCGACTGCTGCCCAAAGAATCCAAGGGCGTGGCCAAATTCGACGTTGGCAAAGCTGAAGTTCATACTCACGCCGCTGGCCGAATCTAAGGTAACGAGCTGGCCCGTGGAGTTGAGGGTGGCCGCGTAGCGAATCGGGAGCTCGTTGTAGGGATGTGCCGGGTTGGACCCAAGGAAGAGCTGGGCGCCCTGAAACGAGATGCTTCCCGTGGCCGGCTGGCCCGGGGTGAGGTTGATGGTCTGCTGGATGAGCTGGCCGTTGACGGTTCCGCTGGGGAACTGCAGCAGGACGCTCAAGGGTTCGGGTACCGCCGAGGTCAAGCTGTAGTTGAGCTGGCCCTGATTGAGCGCGAGTTCGGTCAAGCGAATCCCTGCGGGGGCGCTGAACGCAAGGTTCAGGGTGTCGTCGACCAGCGTCTGGGTCTGGGTCTGGGCCATGGCGCTGTAGATGAACAGGTTGCTGCCCGTGAGGCTGAGCTCGAGCGCATCGTTGGTGTCAATGGGCACGTAGGTGCTGGGGACGCCGAGGGTTCCGGCGCCCAGACTGCTAAAGCTGGTGAGGTTGAATTTGAGCTGGTTGGGAATGGTTTTGCCCGCCAGCGCGGCCGGTACGAGGGCGGAATCGCCGGCGGCGATGGTTCCCAAGTTGTAGGTGAGCAAGGGCTGGCCCGCCAGGTTGGCGAGTTCGACGGTTGCGCTGATGGCCGCCGGGTAGTTGTTGACTGCTTTGAGGGTCATGGTTCCGCTGTGAAAGCTGGCAGTGCTGAAGCTCGAGATGGTGGTGGTGGCCAGGGTTCCCGGGTTTTGGGTGGGCAGGGCCGGAATCGGTGCCGTGCCCCCTTGGGCCGCCGCCATGGTGGACGCGAATCCAGATGGGTTGGTGATGTTGCGCGCAAGCAGGCCGAAGGCCACGTTTGCGCCCGCATTGACGTCGGGCAGGGCGATGTAGCCCGCCTTAAAGTTCTCAACGACCGTCGGTTGACTCGGAAGCTCTAAAAATTCAGCCACACCCACCTGAAGCAGGCCGGGTTGGCGGTACACCAGCCGGTAGGTTTGGTCGGGGTCGACGGTTACGAGGGCGGAATCCGGGTTAAACACGTCACTCAAGGTGAGGTCAACGGTGCCGATGGGCACGACGATTCCGGGGCGCAGCGTGACGTCGAGGTCGTCTACGGTGAGCAAGTCGCGGGAGCAGGATGCCAGCGCGACCGCGGCGAGGAGTAATGCACTTCCCTTGGTCATGATCGGAGAGAAATTTTAAAATCCGGTTATACCCGAATAAGTGTAGGATTAAAGGTGGCGCTAATTTTTGACGCGGCGTTGCATCCAGTCGCGAACTTCGTGCAAAAGTTGGGTTCCGTCTGAGTTCCGCAGCGGTTCGCCAATGTACAGGTCGACGTGCCACGCGGGCCGCGTAAGCATTTTAAGCAGGTGGCTCACAAACGTATCGTCGTCGACCCAGGCCATTTTGGGGTCGGAATATTCCATGACAAACGGAACCACGGGGACGCCGAGTTCCGCCGCCGTGAAAAACATTCCGGGGTTGAATTCGAGCAGGCCGCGGTCCACCGTCGTTCCCTCAGGAAACACTACCGGACTCAGTCCGCGCTGGACGCGGTCCGCCAGCTGCGACCGAGATGCGCTGCGCGACACTTTGCTGCTGCGGTCGACAAACACCACGTCGAGCGCTTTTGCACCCCAACCAATTAATGGCCAACTCTTTACCTCAGCCTTGCTCAGGTAAATTTGGGGC
>JAURGG010000088.1 GCA_030833905.1 Schleiferiaceae bacterium | reverse complement strand
CGGGCTGTACATGCAAGAGCGCGACGTCTTGCTCTGCAACCACCCCGAAGTGCTCGAAAAAGTCCTGCTGGAGGTTCCCAAAATGCTTGCGCTGCACTGCGAAGACGAAGTCCGCATTCAGGCCCAGCTGCTCGAGGCCCAGCGCGAATTCGGCACGGAGCTGCCGGTGCGCCTGCACAGCCAAATCCGCGACGAAGCGGCCTGCGTGACGGCGACCCAACGGGTGCTTGAGGTGCAGCGCGCAGTTCCGCGGCCTGTACACGTGCTGCACGTTTCGACGGCGCGCGAAGTTCAGTTGATCCGCGCTGCCGCAGCCGAGGGATTGCCGGCCACCGCCGAACTCTGCGTGCACCACGCCACGTTCAGCCAGGGCGACTACGGCAAGCTGGGTTCCGCCATTCGATGGAACCCCTCAGTCAAAGCGAGCACCGACCGCGACTACCTGCGCCAGGCCGCGGCCAAGGGCTGGATGGCCACGTTGGCCACCGACCATGCCCCGCACCGCTGGAGCGAGAAGGGCGGCCCCTACCACTGCGGCTGCTCGGGCGCGCCCTCGGTGCAGCACCTCCTCGTGCAGGCCCTTGAGTGGGTGCACGACGGCGAGTGGACGCTGCCCCAGCTGGTGCAGCTGACCAGCCATGGGGTGGCCGAGCATTTTGGGCTGCGCGAGCGAGGATTCCTCGACCCCGGATGCTTTGCCGACTTTGTCTTGGTCGACCCGCACGGCGGAACCGAAGTGCGCCCCGACACCAGCTACTACGCCTGCGGCTGGTCGCCCTGGGAGCGCAAGCGGTTCCGCAGCCGCGTGGTCGCGACGTTTGTCAACGGCTGCGAAGCGTTTAATGCGGACCAACGCCTTTGGGCCCCTCAGGCGCCCGGCCAATCCTGTCTTTTTAACTCTAGCACATGAGTTTACTCCTCGAGAACTTCACCAGCCCCGCTCTGCTCTTCTTTTTACTCGGAATCGCAGCCGCACTCATTCGCAGCGACTTGGAACTTCCGCCCACTTCGTCTAAGTTTTTGTCGATTTACCTTTTGCTTTCCATCGGATTTCGGGGAGGTCAAGAGCTCGCCCACGAAACCCTTCGCCCCGACAGTACCGCCGTCTTTGGGCTGGCGGTCGCGTCGTCCATGCTGATTCCCATTTACGTGTTTTGGCTGGCCCGCCGCTCGCTCGGAGTCGCGAATGCCGGCGCCGTTGCTGCAGCTTATGGCTCGGTCAGCGCGGTCACCTTTGTCGCTGCCGGAACCTTTTTGGACCGCCACGGCCTTCACTTGCCGGGCTACCTGGTCGCCGTGATGGCCTTTATGGAGGCCCCTGCGATCGTTGTCGGCCTCTGGTTGGCCCGCCGTGCGGGGGCTTCGGGCGGAACCGGATCCTGGCTGCGCCACGCCCTCACCAACGGTTCGGTAGTCCTCGTCCTCGGAAGCCTTTTGGTCGGATTCGTCACCGACGAAGCCCAGGCCGAGGGCATTCGCCCCTTCACGAACGACCTTTTTAAAGGTTTTCTCGCAGTCTTTTTGCTCGACATGGGGTTGTCGAGCGGCCGCAACCTCAAAGCCCTTTGGGGCGCAGGCTGGCAGCCCTTCGCCCTTGCCCTGCTTCTTCCCCTGGTCAACGGAACCTTTATGGCCCTACTTTCGTCGGTGACCGGGGCCCCCGCCGAAGCCCGCTTTATGCTGAGTGTCTTGGCCGCTAGCGCCAGCTACATTGCCGTTCCGGCCGCCATGCGCATCGCCCTGCCCGAGGCGAATCCCGGAATCTACCTTCCCATGGCCCTCGCCCTGACCTTTCCGGTCAACATGACGCTGGGGATTCCGTGGTACTATTGGCTCGTTAGCTAGTTGGCTCGTTAGCTGGTTGGATGGTTAGCTTTTTGCGCTTCGCGCTAGGGCCGCTTCGCGGCTAATTTCCTAAACGAATATTCTGTTTAATATATTGATATACAGGTAAATGTGAGTTTCGAGCTCTGAGAGAAAAAGTAAAATCCGGTTATAACCGAACATGCAGCTCAGGATGATAGCCACTCTGAATTCACAAGGTGCTAGCAACTAGTTGCTCGCCAACGAGCCAATCTCAGCCAGCCTCGCCAAATAGCTAAACGAATCGGCGCACCCGCTTCACGTAGTCGGCGTAGTCCGGGTACTTGCCTGCGCTAATGCCTTCGCTGAAGTTGGCGCTTCCGTGAAAGAGAAGGATGAGTAGGATGCAGCCGACGATGCTGGCGTTGAGCCATTCGCCGGTGGCGGCCCCAGTGAAGAGGTAGAATACGACCCAGATGGACTGTTCGCAGGCGTAGTTCGGGTGGCGCGACAGGCCCCAGAGGCCGGTGTGCACAAAGCCTTTGCCGTAGACGGGTCCGAGGTCTTCGCCGGCGGCGAGGCGGCGGTGCTTTTCGCGCTGAAAGGTCCACTGCTGCTGGTCGGCCACGAATTCAAGTGCGATGAGGGCGATCATGGCGAGGGCGAGCAGGGCGTCGAGCGTGGTGAGCACGCTGGTTCCGCCACTCGGACGCCACGCATAGGCGATCGGCAGGGTGAAGAGCAGGATCAGGCCCATTTGGTAGACGCAGATGAAGAGCAAGTGAAAGAGCTGCCAAACCCAAGGTTTGTCGAGGGGCGCCATGCGGCGCAGGACTTCCCAGCGGTAGTCTTCTTCGCCCTTCCAGGGGAGCCAGCTGTAGCCTCCGCGGCGCGCAAAGTTGAAGGTCAGGCGCGCACCCCACAGGCCGACAAGTCCGGCCATTAAAGTGGCCCGGGGGTCCCACTGGGTAAACCAGGCGGCGTATACGGCATAGACGATGGGCACGGTGCTCCAAAGTCGATCCACTTGGCTGTGGTTGCCGGTGAGGAACCCGGCGACGAAGGTATAGGCGGTGAACCCGGCCCAAATGGTAATCAGGTTGTCAAGGAGTTGCCGTTGAAGCGGTTCGAGTTCGGGGCTGTAGAACCAGGACCAGGCGACCGCGCCGATGAGGGTGAGGCCAAGAAGGGTTGCCGTTTTGATCATGTTTTAAGCGTGTTAAGCGTTTAGGTTGTGCGAATGTAACCAAACGATTAATTACCTTGGGAAGCATGAAACTAAGCTTTTTGCGCGGTCGTTTGGCTCGACGCGGTTGGGAGTACCGGGATCTATTCCCCACGGACCTCAAGCAGTACGTGCTGGTTTTTGGTCCGCACACCCACAGCAAGGATTTTTGGGCCGGACTTTGCATTCGCGAGGATTTGGGCCTGCACCACCTGCACGTTTTGGGCAAAAAACCGCTGTTTCGCGGCATTCAGGGCTGGTTTTTGCGCCAGTTGGGCGGAATTCCGGTAGACCAGCACGCAGCCGGTGGCGTGGTCGGCCAAGTGGTTGAGCATTTTAAGAACGATCCGAATTTTTGCCTCGCGCTGGCGCCCGAGGGTACGCGGGCCAAGGTGGACGGGCTGCGGAGCGGCTACTAC
>JAURGG010000087.1 GCA_030833905.1 Schleiferiaceae bacterium | reverse complement strand
GTAGTAGGCCAAGAGCGACATCGCGTCCTCGGGGTTGTTCTCGTCAATGGGCGTGTTGGCGTTCGAGCGGATGGCCAAAACCACAAAGCTGGAGTAGCCGATGAGCAGCATGACCACGGCCAAGATTCCCTGCTCCACCAAAGGGCGGTTGGTCTTCACGGCCCAACGAATTCCGAAGTACACGCCCGCAATCAATGCGAGCACCATCAGCACCGAACCCGTGTTTTTGGGCAAGCCCAAGCTGTTGACGGCGGTGATTTCAAAGAATCCGAACAAGCGCAAAATGACCGGAATGATCACGGCAAATACGAGGGCCAGCACAAACACCGATACGGCATTGGCCACCACCCACGTCTTCCAGGTCACCTTGGGGTAGTTCTTGTAGAAGTAGATCATTACGACCGCCGGAATCGTCAAGAAAACCAGGATGTGAACCCCCACCGAGAGTCCGGTCAGGTAGGCCACCAAGAGCAGCCAGCGGTTGGCGCGCATGTCGTGGTCTGCCGAAGCTTCCCACTTGAGCGCCGCCCAAAAGGCCGCGGCGGTAAAGAAGCTTGACATGGCGTACACCTCACCCTCTACGGCGCTGTACCAGAATGAATCCGACCACGTGAAGGCCAAGGCGCCTACAAGGCCCGAGCCAAGTACGGCGATGTTTTGGCCAAGGGATTCCTCGCCGCGCACCAGCTTTTTGGCTAGCATGGTGATGGTCCAAAACAAGAAGGGGATCGAGAGGGCTGACGACAGTCCACTCGTGAAGTTGACCCAGTAGGCCTGCTTGGTCACGTCGCCTAGGGCGAGCTGCGCCATTACGTTGGCCACCAACTGAAACACGGGAGCACCCGGGGGGTGACCCACTTCGAGCTTCACCGATGTGGTAATGTACTCGCCACAATCCCAGAAGCTTACAGTGGGCTCAAGGGTAAGGGTGTAGGTGATTAGGGCGACGGCAAAAGTCGTCCAGCCGAGGGCGTTGTTCCAGAAACGGTAGTTGTTCATTGCTGCAGTCGTTAAGACGGAGCAGCGAAGATACCGAATCCTTACAAGTCAAGGGTCAAATCCACGCCCAATTTGCCCGCAATGAGCTTGTGCAGCTTGGCGGTGAGCGAAGGATGGTCGATTCCGGCCAGCGCGTCTTCGGCAAATGCCAGCATGAGCAGAGCGCGGGCTTCGGGCTCTTTGATTCCGCGGGCGCGGAGGTAGAAGAGCGCGTCCTCGTCGAGTTGGCCCACCGTGCAGCCGTGCGAGCACTTCACATCGTCGGCAAAGATTTCGAGCTGTGGCTTCGTGTTGACCTCGGCGCGTTCGTGCAGCACCAAGTTGGCGTTTTGCTGGTAGGCGTCGGTCTTTTGGGCGTCTTCGTGCACATAAATCCGGCCGTTGAACACGCCTTTGGCGCCGTCGTCGTAGATGCCTTTGTAGTTCTCGTGCGAGGTGCAGTGCGCGGCCTGGTGGTCCACCAGTGTATGGTGGTCTACCAACTGCTTGCCCTTGGCCAGCGTGAGTCCGAGCATGCGGGCGTCGGCTCCAGGCTCTTGGAGCAAAAAGTCGAGGTTGTTGCGAATGAAGCGGCCCCCGGTGCTAATGGTATTCACTTGGGCGCGGCTGTCGCGGGCTTGCTGAATGCGGGTGTGCTGGGTGAGCGACGCCTCGGGGGCATCGTGCTGCAGCTTTACCCAGCGGAGCTGCGCGCCGGCGGCCAAGTAGGCTTCGTCGACCGCATTGGTCCAGCTCTGCGCGGTGGTCAGGGACTGGTGGCGCTCGATGATTTCTGCCTGAGCGTTCACTCCGAGGACGACTAGGTTGCGGATCTGTGTGGCGCGCGGCTCGGTTCCGGTGGTAAACGAAAGCACTTGGATCGGGCGGTCGACCACCACGTGGTCGGGCACGACCACATAGAGTCCGTCCCAGGCCAGGGCAGTATTGAGCTGCGCGAGCGGACCCAACTTCTCGGTGAGCTGGGCGAAGTAGCGGTCGATGGTCTCGGGGTACTTCTTCCAGGCCGCCGACAGGGTACACACGTCAAATCCGCGGTGGGTGGTGTCGCTCAGCCAGCTCGAGTAGCGTCCGTTCAAAAAGACGACGCGGTACGAGTCCAGCTCGTTCACTAAAAAGCGCTTGATGTCCTTGTACTCCAGGTGCTCGTCTTCGAGCGGAGCGCAGGGCGGACGCAACCCGTAGTGCGGCGCAAGCACGGGCTTGAGCGAGCTGTACTTCCAGTCTTCGTCGCGCACAGTCGGGAATCCGACGGCCTCAAAACGCTCCATGGCGCTGCGGCGGCGGTCGCGCACGGACTCACTCGAGTAGGCCGTCAGCTCTTTCTCGTGAAGCCAGTACTGGGCAGAGAGGCGGTCGTTCATTCCACCTCTTTTTTGATCCAGTCGTACCCGCGCACCTCGAGGTCCTGGGCAAGGGTCTTGTCGCCGGTCTTCACGATGCGGCCCTTGTAGAGCACGTGCACCACGTCCGGTACAATGTAGTCCAGCAACCGCTGGTAGTGGGTAATGACCACAAAACTTGCCTTGGGAGAGCGCAGTCCGTTCACCCCTTGGGCGACAATGCGCAGCGCGTCGATATCCAGTCCGGAATCGGTTTCGTCCAAAATCGCCAAGCGCGGTTCGAGCATGGCCATCTGAAAGATTTCGTTGCGCTTCTTTTCACCGCCCGAAAAACCCTCGTTGAGGCTGCGGCTCAAAAAACCTTTATCCATTTCAAGCAGCTGAAGCGCTTCACGCATTTTTTTGAGCATGGCTGAAGCGTCCAAGGGTTCTTCGCCGCGCGCCGTGCGCACCGCGTTGAGTGCAGTCTTGACAAAGTTTGAAACGCTTACCCCCGGAATCTCTACCGGGTACTGAAAACTCAAAAACAGACCCAAGTGGGCGCGCTCCTCAGGGGCCAGCTCGAGAATCGATTGCCCGTCCCACAAAATGTCTCCGCTCGTCACCTCGTAGTCTTCGCGGCCCGCAATCACGCTGCTCAGCGTCGACTTGCCCGATCCGTTCGGACCCATGATGGCATGAACCTCACCCGGTTTTACGCTCAGGTTGACCCCACGCAAAATTTCTTTGTCGCCAATTGAGGCGTGCAAATTCTTGATTTCTAACATGATGATTGCAAATTATCCGACCGAGCCCTCGAGGCTGATGGCAAGTAGTTTTTGGGCTTCGACGGCAAACTCCATGGGGAGCTGGTTGAGCACGTCCTTAGCGTATCCGTTGATAATCAGCGCGATGGCGGCCTCCATGTCGAGTCCGCGCTGCTGGCAGTAAAAAATTTGGTCCTCGCCGATTTTGCTCGTCGTGGCCTCGTGCTCGGTGCGTGCCGTGGCATTTTTGACCTCGATGTACGGGAAGGTGTTGGCGCCGCATTTCGCGCCGATCAGCATAGAATCGCACTGAGAAAAATTGCGCGCGCCTTCTGCCTTTGCGCCGATTTTCACCAGGCCGCGATAGCTGTTGTTGGAGTAACCGGCCGAAATGCCCTT
>JAURGG010000086.1 GCA_030833905.1 Schleiferiaceae bacterium | reverse complement strand
TAAAAACGCGTTTGGGCTAAGCCAGATCCACAGTGAGTACGGAATGACCGAACTGCTTTCGCAGGCCTACTCCCAGGGCGAGGGCCGCTTTCGCTGCCCGCCAAGTATGAGCGTGGTTCCGCGCGACCTCGAGGCGCCGCGCCTGCAGGCTGCCCTTGAATCGCGCTGCGGAATCAACATCGTCGACCTCGCCAACGCCGACTCGTGCTCCTTTATCGCGACCGAAGATGCTGGCCGAGTTTTTGCCGACGGAAGTTTTGAAGTCCTCGGACGCCTCGAAGGTGCCGAACTTCGCGGATGCAGTTTAATGGCCCTATGATGAAGCACCTTCTCTTTTTTGCCCTTCTTGCGGCCGCGTTCAGCGGTTCCGCACAACGGATTCACGGCTACGCCAAGGCCAAAATCGCCGGCCAAGAGGCCTTTCAGCTCAACGACTCGACCGAAGTCTTCGCCGAGCGTACCGAGCGCGGATTTACCGTTCGCAAGCGGGTATGGGTGGCCAACGCTTCGCTGTCGGGCGGAGTAATTATGCCCGGATCTTCGCTCTACAACGAGCGCGGAGAGGTCATTGGCCAAACGCTGGGCGCCGACGTTCCCCTAGCGGGCGCGCAGCCGGCTACCGAGCGCAAGCTGCGCAAGTACCAGGTCGGAATCGTTGAAGGCGAAGTCCGCGCCACCCACCTTCACGCCGGTTCGTGGCCCGAAGAGGCCCTCGCTGACCTACTCAACGCCAAGCGCAGCCGCCCGTTTTGGGAGGACGCCCAGGTGTTTTTTAAGGACTACGGATTTGCCGAAATTGAGGCCACTGACCTGCCCGAGGCGCTCGCCGAGGGCGGCTACAAAGCCTTTATTCTGATGCGCCGCGACGCCAGCAACCAGGCCAATCCGCGCTTTCGCATCCTTGTGGTCACCCGAGGCGAATCCGCCGTGCAGAGCATCGTGCTCGAAGGCGGTCCCATTGAGCTCCCCAAGTTCAAGCTTACTGAGACTGCCAGCTACGGCACCCTCATGCACGCCCAAAAGCCCACGCCCGCCTACAAAGAGGCGCTTGAGGAGCTTGCGTACCGCAACATGCCGATGACCAGCAACTAGTTTCTAGTAACTGGCTACTCGTTGCTTGCAACGACCAGTGCGTAGTTGCGCTTGCCTTTTTGAACGACCAAGTAGCGTCCAGCGATCAGGTCCTCGGCCGTGACGGTTTGGTCGGGCTCGGCGCGGTGCTTGTTGAGCGACACTCCGCCGGCAGCGAGCAGTTTTTTGGCCTCGCCGCGCGAGGGAAAGAGGGTCGCGTCTGGGGCAATCACGTCGAGGATTCCGAGTCCGCCGGCGAGGGCGTCGCGCGAAATCCGCATTTGCGGAACCCCGCTGAACACATCGAGAAGCGTGGCCTCGTCGAGGGTGCGCAGCGCGTCAGCCGTGGCTCCGCCAAAGAGAATGTCGCTGGCCACCAGAGCCTGGTCCAGTGCCTGATCGCCGTGCACGCGGGCCGTGATGTCGGCCGCCAACGCCTTCTGAAGGGCGCGCTGGTGCGGCGCCTGGGCGTGCTCGGCCTCGAGCGCCTCGATTTCTTCGCGGCCCTTGAGCGTGAAAATCCGAATGTAGTTGCCCGCATCGGCGTCTGCCGCGTTGAGCCAAAACTGGTAAAACTGGTAGGGCGACGTGCGCTTAGGGTCGAGCCAGACGTTGCCGCCCTCGGTCTTGCCGAACTTGGTGCCGTCGGCCTTCTTGATCAGCGGCGTGGTGAGCGCGAAGGCTTCGCCTCCGCCCATGCGGCGAATCAGCTCGGTTCCGGTGGTGATGTTGCCCCACTGGTCGCTTCCGCCCATTTGAAGGCGGATTCCGTGGTGCTTCCACAGGTAGTAAAAGTCGTAGCCCTGAATGAGTTGGTAGCTGAACTCCGTGAAGCTGATGCCCGATTCCTGGCGACTTTTGACGGAATCCTTGGCGAGCATGTAGTTGACGGTGATGTGCTTGCCCACGTCGCGAATGAACTCGAGGAAGCCCATCTCTTTGAACCAGTCGTAGTTGTTGACGATGCGGGCTCCGTGCGGACCGCCAAAGTCCAAGAACTTCTCGAGCTGGCCGCGCTGGCACGCGAGGTTGTGCTGCAGCGTTTCCATGTCAAGCAGCTGGCGCTCAGCCGACTTAAACGACGGATCGCCCACCATGCCGGTGGCGCCGCCCACGAGGGCGAATGGTTGGTGGCCCGCACGCTGAAAGTGCACCAGCATCATCACCTGCACGAGGTTGCCTACACCGAGCGAATCCGCGGTAGGGTCAAAACCGATGTACGCCTTTTGCGGGCCGGAATTCAAAAATTCTTCAGTGCCCGGCATGCTGTCGTGCAGCATGCGCCGCCAGCGGAGTTCTTCTACAAACGCAGTCATGCAGCAAAGTTAGGGCGTCCCCGCCGCCGCGCTACCTTTGGTTCATGATCGTAGTGAGCGGAGCCTCGGGCATGGTGGGCAGCCAAATCGCACTGGCATTGATTGAGGCCGGAATGGGCCCCGTCCGCGGGCTGTACCGTTCAAAGGCGTCGCTGGATTCTGCGCGCCGCAGCTGGGATTTTCAAGGCCATGGGCACCGTTGGGACGAAGTGGACTGGTTTCGCGCCGACCTCGAAGACCCCACCGACGTCGAAGCCGCCCTCGAGGGCGCCGACTACGCCGTGAATGCCGCGGCCCTGGTGTCCTTTCGCAAAAAAGACGAGCACCTCATGCTGCGCGGCACACCGATACTCACCGAACACATGATCAACGCGGCGCTGCACCACGGCCTCAAGGGCTTCGTGCACATTTCGTCGGTGGCGGTCCTGCAAGGAACCGAAATTCCCCTCGACGAGTCGGCCGACCCGCAGCGCAAGGGCCTCAACGCTTATGCCCGCAGCAAGTTTGACGCCGAAATGCAGGTGCGCCGAGGCGAAGTCGAAGGGCTTAATGTGCTGGTACTGAATCCCTCGGTAGTGCTCGGGCTGCCGTTTTGGGCCGACGGAAGCAGCCGTCTTCTGCGCAGCGCGGCCAAGGGCCTCCCCGCCGTTCCCGGCGGAAGCACCGGCTGGGTCGATGTGCGCGACGTGGCTGCTGCGGTGGTGCACGGGCTGCGTCAACCGTCTTGGGGCCAGCGCTTTATTCTCAGCGGCAGCAACCAAGCATTTGAAACGTTTTATGGAGGCATGGCCGACCGCCTCGAGAAGCGCCGCGGGCCGGTTGTGCGATCACGCTGGCCTTATGAACTGGCCTGGCGCGTGCTGGCCGTGGTCGAAGCCCTTGGCGGACCGACCGCCCAGCTCACCAAAGACAGCGTCAAGGCGGCAACGAACCACGGCGGCTACCGCAACACCAAGGCCACGGATTGGGGGATGAACTTCAGACCATTTGACGCAACCCTCGACTGGATCGCTTCGGCGTGGAAGTGATTCCGTTCACCCACCTCAAGGGATGGCTGAGTGCCTCAGAGGCCGATGCCCTGCTCGCCGCACTCGAAGCGCGCCCCGACTGGACCCAAGGACGCATTCGAATGTTTGGCCGCGAGGTTCCCGAGCCGCGCCTCACCTTTTTTGAGGGCGACCCTGGCGTGCGCTACACCTATGCCCACCGCCCGCTTGAGGGCCGCGGATG
>JAURGG010000085.1 GCA_030833905.1 Schleiferiaceae bacterium | reverse complement strand
GCGCTTCTGGCTAAGGCTAGGTCGAAAGCGGGGATCGTAGTAGAACTGCTTCCAGACCGTTTCGGTGACGACGTAGTTGACGTCGTGCCCGATGAGGTCCATGAGGGCAAAGGGCCCCATGCGGAATCCGCCCAATTCAGTGAGTGCCCAGTCAATGGTCGCCATGTCGGCCATTTGCTCTTCGAACAAGTGCAGCGCCTCGCCGTAAAACGGCCGCGCAATGCGGTTGACCAGAAACCCCGGGGTGTCCTTGGCCACCACGCCCACTTTGCCCCATGCGGCGACCGCGGCCACGCAGGCCTCGACGGCTTCGGGGGCAGTGGCGATTCCGGGCACAATTTCAACCAGCGGCATCAATGGAGCAGGGTTAAAAAAGTGCAGTCCCACGACGCGTTCGGCGCGCTTCACTCCGGCGGCAATCGACGACACGCTGAGCGACGAGGTGTTGGTCGCCAAAATGCAGTCTTCGCGGACTACGTCGTCAAGGGTGGTGAAAACTGACCGCTTGGCGTCGAGGTTTTCGTAGATGGCCTCAATCACAAGGCTCACGTCGGCGGCCTCGCGAAGCACGTAGGCGGCGCTCAGCTGCTGGTTGTAGGCGGAACGCTGCGCGTCGCTGATTTTGCCCTTCTCAACGAGCTTGTCCCACACGCCGCGCACGCGGGCAATCCCGTTCTCGAGGGACGCGTCTTGGGTGTCGTACAAAAGGACTTCCCAGCCTGCTTCGACGAGGACCTGGGCGATGCCGCCGCCCATGGCGCCGGCGCCGACGACCATGGCTTTTTGGTTAAAAAATCGGGGACTCATTGGCCGCGGAATTGGGGTTGGCGTTTTTCTAGGAATGCCGCAACCCCCTCGGCAAAGTCGGCGGTGGCTCCCGCACGGTTTTGTAGGGCGCGTTCAAGCTCCAGCTGTTCGGCAAATCCGTGGAATACGGTGGCGTTGAGGGCCTCTTTGGTCAGGGCCAGAGCCTCGGTGGGCATGGCGGCAAGCTTTTGGGCCACGGCCATGGCTTCGTCAGCTAGGGTGTCGTCGGCCACTACGCGGTACACGAGTCCGTGGCGCTCGGCCTCTTCGGCAGATACGCTGTCGGCCATCATCATCCATGCGCTGGCTTTGGCGAATCCGGCGAGGCGCGGAAGGGTTAAGGTTCCGCCCGTGTCGGGAATCAGGCCAATCTTGCTGAAGGCCTGAATGAACTTGGCGGACTGTGCGGCCAAGACGACATCGCCCGCGAGCGCAAGGTTGGCGCCGGCCCCTGCAGCGACTCCGTTCACCGCCACCACGACGGGTTTGCGCAGCGTCCGAATTTTTAGCACGAGCGGATTGTAGTGCTCGCTGAGGATGCGGTCGAGGCCAGGCCCCTGAGGATCAATGGCTTCGCTCAAATCCTGACCACTGCAAAAGGCCTTGCCTTCGCCCGTGAGGAGCACTGCACGCACCTCGTGGTTGCGGTCCGCTTCAGCGAGGGCCTGCTGCAGTTCGAGGGCCATGCCGCGGTGAAATGCATTGTACACGTCTGGCCTGTTGAGGGCGAGGCGCAGGGTTGTCCCATGAGTGGAGACGTTTAAGTACTTATACATGTTTTAAAACGGGAAGGAGGTCGTCGCGGAGTTCGAGTTTGATTCGGTAGCGGCGAATTCGACGGTCTTCTTCGCTAGCTACTCGTTCGATAAACGAAGGTACGCCCAAGAGCTCCATGCCCTTTTCTTCGAGTTCTTGCAGGACAGTGCTGCGGATTTTGCGCTGGTTGTCCCATGATTTATCCTCGATTCCAAGGATTTGGTTCAGTTCGTCAGGAGTCACGAGGCTGTCTGTCGACTGAAGCAGCAAGTGGCGGAGCGCTAGGCGCGCCAACGGACTAAGTGACTGAGCGAAGTTGCGCTCAAGTGAGGGGCGTGCACGTTGGTAGCGAAGAATAAACCCGGTAAGGGCCACAAACGAAATCGCAAGAAGCAAGAACGCCTTCCAGTTGGTGCGCACTGAGGTCATGGTGCCGGATTCATAGATTGGCCCTATCGGCTGAGGATTGAGTTGCGTCATCAGCTCATCGTACGTTATTTTCTCGATTTTAACGTGCACGTTGGTGATCGTGCTGGCAGTTTGGATGAGGATGGCGTTGTGAGGACTTAGTATGAGGCCCTGGGTGCCGTTGAATGGGTTGGAATGGACGTTGAGGAGCGCATCACATTCTTGAAGTTCGTTGGCTACGAGGTCAGCCAGGTAGATACGGCCTTCAAAAAATGTAATGTTTTGGGTTCCCCACAGTCCAAACCACGAAAGTTCAGAAAGGGACGGCCCTTTGCTGCGAATAGCAGCCACCCCCAAGTTCGTGTACGTGCCGTTGTTCAGGTTTATAGTGTATGCAGAGTAGGTGGGCTCTGGTTTTGATGTGGGCGTGCCATCTTGAACGACACTGATGATCACTCCGTTCTCGTTGGGGCTGTACAGGCCCCCAACAAATCCGTCAGGGATTGATGGGGTCATTTTTCGACGTTCCCACTCGCGCAGTTCGGGCTCGTAGAACAACGCGAGATCCTGAATATTCCAGAGCCCCGAGCCGCCCAAGCTCCAGAGCTTCGTGCCGTCGAAGTACCGAAGAGCACTATAGTTGTACCCGGCGTAGAATGTACGGTCGAGGCGCTCGAGTGATCCATTTTTGCGCACGGCATACACGAGTCCAGACCCCGTGAAGTGGATGATTGTGGTGTCTGGGGTTTGCGTAACAACAGGTGTGGGGTGCAAAAGGAGCCTCATCGGGTCTGGCAGCACTTCGAAGCTGTTGTGAACAACCCAGCCCGTGTTGTGTAGGCTCGCAATTTGCCCAAGGTAAAAGTTGATTTGCTTTACACTGTCGTTGTGGTACAGGTAGGCAATGCCGCTTTCAGGGCATGTATACTGAATGGTTTGAGCACCCACCCTCGTCACAGCGAACCAAAGCAAGATGATAATTCGCGCCAATCTCATACTGTGAATATACGTGAATTCAATAGCTTCTCACAATTTCTCACGATAAATTGTATGCAAAATCAGTCTGTGCCGCACATTTGTATCTGAAACCAAGCACGGCTTCACACCAAACCAGCTAAAACCCTGAGCGTCAATGCTTGGGGTTTTTTCGTTTAGCGGAAGTTTAAATGCATTTAAACGCTTCAAACGGCTCGAGGCAGTCCAGGCATCGGTGAAGCGCCTTGCAGGCCGTAGAGCCAAATGCAGAGATGCGCTCGGTGTGTGTGCTGCGGCAGCGGGGGCAGGCTAGCGGCTTGTGGATGCTGAGCAACGATCGCTTGTCGGTGGTCCGTCGGGGCGGAGGCGCGATTCCATAGGCTTCAAGCTTGCGCAATCCCTCATCACTAATCCAGTCGGTGGTCCAAGGGGGGTCGAGTACGGTGCGAATGCGGACGTTTCCGAGGCCGACAAGTACTTCAAGCGCTTCGCGTACGTCGCGCTCAATTCGTTCGGTGGCAGGGCAGCCAGTGTAGGTGGGACTTAGGTCCACCTGGCACAAGCCGTCGTCAAGGCGCACAGAACGCACGATTCCGAGGTCCATCACCGAAAGGGCGGGCACCTCAGGGTCCGCCACCTGGTGCAGGCAGTGTTCGAGATCAGAAATGCTTACCACGTTGCGTCGGGATAGGCCCGAGGCAAACTCTGCATTTCGGCAAGCAGGAATCCGAGGGATTCGCTGTGGATTC
>JAURGG010000084.1 GCA_030833905.1 Schleiferiaceae bacterium | reverse complement strand
CTCACCTTTTTTGAAGGCGATCGGGGCGTGCGCTACACTTATGCCCACCGCCCGCTTGAAGGCCACGGATGGAGGCCTGAACTCGAGGCCCTGCGCGACCGCTTTGAGCGCGAATTCGGAATCCGCACCAACACCGTCTTAGGCAACCTCTACCGCGACGGACGCGATTCGATGGGCTGGCACCGCGACAACGAACCCGAACTCGGACCCGACCCCCATGTGGTCAGCGTGAGTCTGGGCGAGGGGCGCGATTTTGACGTGCGCCGCGACACCGACGGATTGACCCAGCGATTTGCGCTGGGCCACGGCGACCTAATGATTATGGGTACACAAAGTCAAACAAAGTGGACCCACTCGGTTCCCAAAAGACTAAAAATTAAAACCTTTCGCATAAATTTGACATTTAGACACGTATTTAACCGAGAAATTGCGCCATTCCGATAATAGTTTGTTGAACCTTAAGCGCGAACTTTAAACGTCCATGAGAATCGTTCGCCAAATGCTGATTTTGAGCTTTTTAGTGCTTTGGGCCTGCCAAGGCCCAGAGGATTCGACGGTGGTCATCCCCGAACGAACTTTTCGCTGGAACGACCTTTCGCGGCCCGTCAGTTTTCCGGGGCCCTTGACCGAATCGGATTCCGTGCACGACCGGCGAAGCTTGCAAATTGTGGCCAACCTCGCCAACGACGAACTGGACAGCATCCGAAGTGCGGCCAACGATTCCGTTTTTGTCGCCGTCGCTGAGACGCCCTACATGTCGCAGCTCGAAGGAATGGCTCAGCTTGAGGCATGGCGCGCCAGCCTGGGGGAGGTCCGCTACGAGGCCTTCAATGTACGGGGCACCTACAACCAGGGGTCCAATTCGCACGTATCCTACGTGTTTGGCCGCTGGGTGACCGAAAGCCCCGAAGTGCCTGATCACTTCATCGTGTTCACCGTGGCCTGGAATTCCGCCGGAAAAATCACCGGAATTGCACTCTTTAAAACTGGCTGGCCCCGTGACAGCTTACGGCCCATAAAGCCGAGCCGCACCCCAGAGAAATTTCATTTTTACTCCGCCACCACCCTAGGAACCGACAGCAGCGCCGTCAAGGCTATGGACTTTACCGAGGCGATTTACCGCAACAACCTCAGGATGCAGCAGCACCTGCTTGCGGACTCGGTGGAATACCACGACGGACAGGGCGAATACGGCTACTACGGGCGCGCCCAGGTGCTCGACCTCTTGGACCACCGGCCCAAGGACCATACGCACCACCTCGTGCGCTACACTGCGGTCGTTCCGTGGACGATGCTGCGATTCAACCGCGATATGGCGGTGGTAGTGTCCTACGAAGATTGGCGCGACAACCAGCGCGGAACCTCTGAAGTATACTCGTTCTGCCGGCTCTACTTTTTTGACGAGCAGGGCAAAATCAACAACTTCGTGTTCACGCGACGCCGGGTGCACCCCGTGGGACGCTACCCGCTAGTCAACTAATTAGTGCCCTATTTCGCGCAGCAGTGCGGCGATGCGCTTGGCGACCGTGTCGTCGGACTTGGCTTGAGCGATTTGGTGCAAGTGGTTGCGCTGGCGCCCCGGGAGTAGGCGCTGAAACGCCGCTTCGACGTCGGGGTCAAATTCAAACACTTCGGCCAGCGCGGGCGGAACCGGCATTCCGTAGCGGCTTTCGTCGGGCACGAGGCGCATTTGGGCCATGCTGCCGACCCGAAGGCCGTGGGCGTCCAGGCGCGCCTTCGACACCATGATCATGAACTCGCCGGCGGCAGCCGTCCCCAAGGCGCAGGACCAGGGCTCACCGTCGTTGAGCTGCGCGACCAAGCGCTTGATTTTTGCAGCGCGAATCGGCTCCGACACCTCGGGCGGAACCGGCGCGTAGCGCATTCCGCCCAGCGCCTCACTCACCGAAATGGTCGTTGCAAATTCCCAGCTGGAGTCCACTGGAGTTTAGATGTGCGCCATCATGTCGTCCACAAGGGCGTCGAGGTCGTAGCGCGGGGTCCAGCCCCAGTCGCGGCGCGCTTCGGCGTCGTCGATGCGCTGTGGCCAGCTGTTGGCGATGGCCTGGCGAAAGTCTGGAGCATAGTCGATCGCGAATCCCGGCATGCGCTTCGCAATGGCGGCGGCTAGTTCTGCCGGAGTAAAATCCACGGCAGCCACGTTGTAGCTGGTCTGCACGGTCAGGGACTCCTTGGGCGCGGCCATGAGCTGCAGGGTGGCGCGAATGGCGTCCTCCATGTGCATCATCGGCAGGCGCGTCTCGGGGCCCAAAAAGCTGGTGTAGCGGCCGTCGCGGCGGGCAGCATGAAAAATGTCGATGGCGTAGTCGGTGGTTCCGCCCCCAGGAGGCGTCTTCCACGAAATCAAGCCCGGGTAGCGCAGCGAACGCACGTCCACGCCAAACTTTTGGCGGTAGTACTGGCACCAGAGTTCGCCCGAAAGCTTGCTGACGCCGTACACGGTGGTCGGATCCATCACAGTGTACTGCGGTGTGCCAAGGCGGGGCGTGGTCGGTCCAAAGGCAGCGATTGACGAGGGCCAAAATACGCGGTCCAGAAGGCCCTCTTTGGCCATGTCAAGCACGATAAAGAGGGTGTCCATGTTGAGGGCCCAGGCCTTGTCGGGCATCTTTTCGCCCGTAGCGCTCAGCATGGCCACAAGTTGGTAGATCTCGCGAATGCCTTCGCGCTCGACTAGGGCCCGAACGGCCGAGGCGTCGGTGGCGTCGAGGGCCACACACGGCGCCGTGAGCGCGTCGGCGCGCAGGTCCGCCGCCCACACGTTTTCTTGGCCGCGCTCTGCGCGCAGGGCCGCTACGAGTTCGGTGCCAATTTGGCCGCCGGCTCCGAGTACCAAAACCTTGTTCATGGGTCCAAAGTTAGGTTCCGAACGGGCGCGTAAGGGACTGACGAATGTCATGTTTCACCTAAGCCCGTGTGCCCGAACTTTGTATCATGGACCCTCTGAACGATCCACATTCCGAATCGCCCAAAAAGCGTCGAAAACCGGCGCTACGCAACCTCTACGACCGCGCCACCCTTGAGCGCCGTCTGGCGGCCGAAACCTTTGTGCGCCGTACGGTTTCGTTCTACCGCTACGTGCGCCTCGACGATCCGCACGCCGTGCGCGACCAGCTCTTTGCCGAGTGGGACGCCCTCGGCGTATTTGGCCGCGTCTATGTCGCCCGCGAGGGCATCAACGCCCAAATCAGCGTGCCCGAGCCCAACTGGACGGCCTTTGCAGGCGCCCTGTACGCCTGGCCGGAATTTGACCGCATGCCCTTTAAGTTCGCCGTCGAAGACGACGGAAAATCCTTTCTGAAGCTCACCATCAAAGTCCGCCACCAAATTGTGGCCGACGGGCTGCCCGAAAACGAGTACGACGTGACCGACGTGGGGCGCCACCTCACCGCGGCCGAGTGGAACGACCTGATGAAGGCCGGCAACGCCGTGGTCGTCGACATGCGCAACCACTACGAGTCCGAAGTCGGCCACTTCGAGGGCGCGGTGCTGCCCGAGGCCGACACCTTTCGCGAGGAGCTGCCCGAGGTGCTCCAAAAGCTGCGCGGCAAAGAGGACGCTCCGGTGCTGCTGTACTGCACGGGCGGAGTCCGCTGCGAAAAAACCTCGGCCTACCTGAAGCACCACGGGTTTCAGAACGTCAACCAGCTGCACGGCGGAATCATCGACTACATCCGCCAAGTGAAGCAGGAGGGCCTAGAGAACACATTCAAG
>JAURGG010000083.1 GCA_030833905.1 Schleiferiaceae bacterium | reverse complement strand
CACTGAGGCGAGCTTCACCACTGGCTCGCGTGTCGCCAACTTGCAGACTCCGCAAATTTTGCTTTCGGGTCTGACGGCCCCCGAGCTGCGCTTCTGGTACCATATGGACGGTCAGGCAATTGGTTCACTTCGTGTGGAAGTCCAGACTGGTTCGGTGACTTCTCCCTATGTGCCGATCGATTCGATTGTAGGTCAGCAAGGGGCCTCTTGGAACGAGCGGGTTGTATCACTCATTGCCTACGCCAACCAAACGGTTCGGATTCGCTTCCGTGCGCGGGCGCTCCCCGGCAACCAAGGACAGTTTGCCGACATTGCGATCGATGATTTTTCGGTGCAGAATGCTCCGCCATGCCCGGCGCCTACGGCGGCCACGGCCACGGCACTGACGTCCACCTCGGTATCGGTTCAAACCACGCAGCTGAGCAGTGGAACCACCATCATCGAGTACGGCCCAGTGGGCTTCACACTTGGTGCCGGAACGCAAGTCACGACAACCTCCAATCCATTTACCGTGAGCGGATTAACGGCAGGTCAGGCTTACGACTTCTATGTATTTGATTCGTGTGCAGGCGGATTTACTTCGGCGGCATTTGGCCCGGTTTCAGCGACCACGTTCAACTGCCCGAACGGCTGCAACTACATACTTACCCTCAATGATTCTTTTGGTGACGGTTGGGCGGCCAACAACGCTGGAACCGTGCACCATGCACTCGAGGTCATTATTAATGGTGTACCTACTTCGTACTCGCTTCTTGGTGCAAACGCATCGACAGGGACGTTTGCGATTCCAGTGTGCGACAACGACTTCTTGCAGCTGCGCTTTGTCAACAACGGAGTGTGGTCTAACGAGTGCGGATGGCAGTTGAGTGATGCGAGTGGAACTGTGCTTCACACTGAGGCTACAGGAGGAGCCAATCTCACCACAGGAATCAAGTTTAGCGCAAATACGTACTGCTCGAATCCCTGTCCGACACCCGCCGCGGCGTTCACATGGACGGCGTCGGGATTGAACTTTAACTTCAATGCGGCATCGTCATTTGGCGCTATTTCTACGTATTCGTGGGACTTTGGGGACGGAACTACGGGCACCGGTGCCAATCCGGCTCATGCCTACACCACATTTG
The DNA here is from genome assembly GCA_030833905.1 of Schleiferiaceae bacterium. Lineage (GTDB taxonomy): Bacteria > Bacteroidota > Bacteroidia > Flavobacteriales > Schleiferiaceae > TMED14. The sequence goes on along the minus strand of JAURGG010000083.1, from coordinate 2,709 downwards.
GAACCTACACTGTACAACTCATTGTTTCGGATGTGTGCGCCCAGTCTGATACCATTGTTCAGCAAATCTCGGCCTGCACTGGCACAGTAGGTACATTGAATTTCAGTGCGAACGGCTACGTCGTGACCTTCAGCGGCCCCGCAGATCCCGCCCAATTCACTAGCATCTCATGGAACTTCGGGGATGGTGCTACCGGTTCGGGCGCCAACCCGACCCATACCTATGCGGGCGGCGGAACCTATACCGTCATCCTTACTGCCACCGACCTTTGTGGAGCCACTTTTACTCAATCCCTTACGGTTACCGTGTGTGCCAAACCGACTGCTGAATTTACCTTCAGGGTCCTTGTGTCCAACGGAAACGGTATGACCGTGGAGTTTGATGCCTCGGCCTCAGTCGACGCGGCGAGCTACCAATGGACCTGGGGTGATGGCAACGCAGGAACTGGTGGCCCCATTCGCAACTACACCTATGGGGTGGCTCAATTGGGTTATTCGGTTCGATTGATTGTAAACAGTGCCTGCGGAACCAGCGACACCATCATTCGAAGCCTTCGCGAACTCGGCGGTGTGGAGCTGCAGAGCGGGGGAGTTTGGGTTCCAAATCCTACTTCAGCCGGCGCCCAGCTTCAATGGCTCGGTGCTTCTGAAGTCCCCGTTTCTGGAGTGCAGTGGTATTCCGCAGACGGACGTCTAGTCGGTCGAAGCCAAATACAAGAGGCACGCATCGTTGTTCCGCACCTGCCTGACGGTATGTACTGGATCGAGTGGTTCGGCGCGAATGCTCCACAACGTATACCGATCGTGATCCACCGCTAACTACCTTTAGCGCGTGGAACTCGCCTTAGCCTTTTTGACGCTTGCATTCCTTGAGGTAGTCCTCGGGATTGACAACATAATTTTCATCAGCATTCTCACTAACAAGCTGCCTGAAGAAATTCGCAAAAAGGCCCGGACAATGGGTATTGCATTGGCCCTCGTGTTTCGGGTGATTATGCTTTTGTCCATTACATGGATCATGGGTTTTGAGCAGGAACTCTTTCGGGTCTCCGACCACCCCGTTAGTGGTCGCGACCTCGTTCTGTTCGCGGGCGGAATCTTCCTGCTTTGGAAGTCCACCAAAGAAATCTTTGAGATCACCGAGGCTGGTGGAGCCCAGCACGGTCAAAACTCCAAAGTTGCAAAGAGTTTTGCCGGAATCATAGTGCAGATTGCGCTCCTAGACATCGTGTTTAGCTTCGATTCCATTCTGACGGCGATTGGAATGACCAACAATATTCAAATCATGATTGCTGCAATCATTGTGGCCATGTTCGTCATGCTTCAGTTTAGCGGTCCCGTATCAAAGATTATCGAAAAGCACCCTTCGCTTCAGATTCTTGCTCTCGCGTTTTTAATCTTGATTGGGTTCATGCTCGTCGCAGAGGCTTCGGGCTACCACGTTCCAAAGGCATATATCTACATGGCCGTTGGCTTTTCTCTGGCTGTGGAACTCCTCAATATTCGCAGCAAAGTGCGCGGAGGCGGAGGTCCAAATCCGCACTAAACCTCGTGGACAAATAGGTCGCGGTCAAAGCGCACTCGTGGCCCGTAAACCCCTTCGGGAGCGCGCTTTCCGGCTGAAATAACCATGCACACTTGGGCGCCTCTCGGAAGTTCAAGTAAACGCTTAATTCTCACTCCGTCCATACCTTCCATGGGGCAGCTGTCGAATCCGTGCGCTCGAAATGCGAGCATCAAATTCTCACAGGCTAGTGCGGTGGATTTGTGGGCCCAAATGGCCATTCCGCTTAGTGAAAATGGGCCGCGCGGAATTGGCTTGGCCAAGCCCACAAGCGCGACCCAAAGTGTTTTAAACGGACCAAAAAGACCCAATGGCCCCATGTTGTATGCCAATGGAACGATTTTTTTGTAGTACTGATAGGCCGCCTTCAGGCGCACTTTACGGCTCTCATCAAATTTGGCTAGCATGAGTGCGTTGGTCTCGCGCCAGCGATCGGGTCGGGCAACTGCTACGACAAGCTCTTGAGCCGTCCGAGCGGCAGGCTGGTTCAAGCAGTAGGTCACTAGTTTTGTTTTTTTCTCTGGATCGCGAACCCAGTAAAAGTCCCAGGTTTGAAGGTTGCTAGAATTCGGAGCAAGTAGTGCGAGCCGCAGGCACTCACGCATGACTTCTTCAGGAATGGGATCATCAGTAAATACGCGCACACTTCGACGGCTTTCGACTACGGCAGTAAAGGCCTTTGCATCCACCTCAGGTGCGGGTTCGTGGTATCCATGCTTGGGGGCATTATTAAAAATGTCCACGCTGCTGTTGGCTTTTGGGTCGCTCATTTCAGAATTATTTCTTGAGTAGATCTCGGATTTCGCGCAGAAGCTCGACACTCGGATCAGGTTGTGGTGTAGGCTGTTCGTTGGCTTCGCGGATGTGCAGGCGGTTCAAGGCCTTCACGAGCAGAAATACCGCAAGTGAAATCAGGCCAAACTGTAAGACGGCATTCACGAGCGCGCCGACTCCGATTGGAACCGCACCCAAATTCAGCGTCCACGACGCCGTATCGACGTTGCCTGAAAGCCAGTTGAGTGGAGGCATCAGCACTTGCTGAACCAACGCATCGACAATTTTTTGAAATGCCGATCCGAGTACGACCCCGATCGCCAGATCCATCGCGTTGCGCTTTAGGGCAAACTCGCGAAATTCCTTCCACAT
>JAURGG010000082.1 GCA_030833905.1 Schleiferiaceae bacterium | reverse complement strand
GGATTGCCGGCAAAGTCGTTCAAGGTCGAAGCCTGAACCCATCCGCCCGTAGCAGACCACTGCCACATCGTGATTCCGCCCAACCACACAAAATCTTTGTCTTTAGCACTTACAGTCAGCACCAAATCGAAGATGCCTTGGCAGTACACATCGGCCCCAACACCGTTACAGAGTGGGTCAAAGTTGGCGCCCTTCTGGCCAATTTTAGACCAAGTGCTGCCACCGTCGGTAGAACGGTAGACCGCTGCAAGGGCAGAACCGTTGGTCTGCACACAGTAGACGTAGTTGTCGTCTTGTGGACTCACTGAGTAGCGGATACGACCACCGGCGCGACGTGGTAGTGAAGTTGCCGTAACGATTGGAGCTGATACTTCGGTGAAGGTGGCTCCATCTGTAGACTTCATGGTGCGACCCGCCTGGTTGACGTAAATCGTACCTGCGGCTGAAAGCGCGAAGTCCGTAATGCTTCCGCTGAGGAGCTGCGTCCACGTAGCACCTCCGTCGGTCGTCTTCATGAACCCACCATTTGTGGCGGCAAAAATCGTGTTGGCGTCCGAAGGGTGCGCTTCGATATCCGCAACTGCCGTCCACGCCGCACTCGCAGAATTGCTCGCTGGCAAGGTGCTTGCCAACTGAACGAAGTTTACTCCGTCTGTTGATTTGTATACTCCGCGACCCGCAAAGTTGGGCGTGGTATTGTGACCGGTTCCGCCGTAGCCGAGCCAAATTTCACCGGTACCGTAGTAAATGTCTCCATTAGCGGCCTGGCAGATGCTGCCTACCGATTGGTTGGCACCGGGGTCGCTTACCACGTTCCAGCTTGCGCCTCCATTTGTAGAGCGGTACAAACCACCGCCTACTGAACCGGCGTAGACGTTGTTTGAATTGTCGCGATCCACAAGGAGTGAGCGCGTACGGCCACCATGGTTGTCAGGTCCGCGTGACTCCCAATTGAGAGTATTGGTTTTTTGAGCGGTTTGAAGCAGTTGAGACCAAGCCGCTTGAACTGCAGCAGGATCAATTTCACCGGTCACTTGGTTAGCCCGCATCATGTGCAGGTATTCGTTGTAGCCAGCAAATCGAGCTTGATTGCCCGAGTCGCGGAATTGGTATTGGCGAGCCTCAGGTTGGCCCGAAGGGACCAAAACCATGGCGGCGCCGGCAAGAAGGACCGATCCTGAAATCAGGGCGGCGATGCGGGTACGGTTCATTTTCATACAGTTTCGAAACAGAGTGCTAAAAATAAGGTAAAGAAGGCTTAGTGCACATGCCGTTCGGCATGGTAGGACGAACGAACGAGCGGACTGCTCTCCACATGGCGAAATCCAAGTGTACGGGCGTAGGCTCCAAGGCGCTCAAACTCTTCGGGTTCAACAAAGCGCTGGACGGGTAAGTGGCGCGCAGAAGGCTGTAAATACTGCCCAAGAGTGACCACGTCTACCCCTACGGAGCGCACCTCGTCGAGGGTTTGGTAGAGTTCCTCTTCGGTTTCGCCAAGACCAAGCATAATGCCGGTTTTGGTGCGCTTGACTCCGTTTGCCTTGAGGTAGCGTAGTACTTCTAGCGAACGGTCGTACTGGGCCTGGATGCGAACTTGGCGAGTTAGGCGGCGCACAGTCTCCATGTTGTGGCTCACCACTTCGGGTGCAGCCTCGACGATGCGGTCAATTTGGTCGGTGATTCCGCGAAAGTCGGGAATCAGGGTTTCCATGGTGGTTCCGGGAGAAAGACGGCGCACAGCTGCGACGGTTTCGGCCCAAATGATTGACCCGCCGTCAGCTAGATCGTCGCGGTCCACACTTGTAAGTACGGCATGCTTGATCTTCATGCGCTGAATCGAACGCGCCACGCGGTCGGGCTCATCCCAGTCCACGGGCAACGGGCGCCCAGTGGCCACATTGCAGAATCCGCACGAACGCGTGCAGATGTTGCCCAAAATCATGAAGGTTGCAGTGCCCTCTCCCCAGCATTCGCCCATGTTCGGGCAGCGTCCCGACTCACAGATGGTGTGGAGCTTGTACTGGTCCACGACGTTGCGCACGGCGCGGTAGTTCGTGCCTGTGGGCAGCTTGACGCGCAGCCAATTGGGCTTGCGCACGGGCGTTGGGTTCGAATTTGATGCTTCCATGAATGATAGTGTAACGCGCGGAACCGAGTTCAGTTCAGCGAATCGATCCACCCGGCGTCGATTCCAAAGTGGCTTTGGTGCAGTACGCTGCCGTCTTCGCGGAACCACAGCAGCTGCGGGCTTTGGTGCTCCACCGACCACGCGTTAGCGAGTTCGTTGCTCAGCGGACGTTGGGCAATCACATCGACATAGCCCACTTCAACTTCGGGATTGCCTTTTAGCCACGTCTGGACTCGATGGTGAGCTGCCGTTGAAATGCTGCAGCGAGTGCTGTGCTTAAAAACTAAAATTCCGCCCCGATAGCGACCGAGGCGGTGAATGTCGTCTAAGCTGGTGACGGGCACCAGACTCATACCTGAGCCGCAGCTTCGGCGGTCGGCACGGCCGATCCGATGAATGCTGGACACATGTCGGCCGACTTGCACGAGGCCGTAGATGCCGCGGCTGCTGCAATAAGAAGGGCCGCAAGAATGGTTTTGAGCGTACGCATAGCGACAAAAATACGAAGTTTGCAGTATGAACAGCATTCCTCCTCTACCGGCTGACTGGCTGGACGCCCTCAAGCTGAATGCTCCGGCGACGTGGATGGACGAATTATGCAGTAGTACCGCGGAATCCTACGCATCTGAAATTGTCTACCCGCCAGCCGTGGATCTATGGAAGTCGTTTGAATTGTGTCCTTTTGACCGCGTTAAGGTGGTGGTGCTCGGCCAAGATCCCTACCATGGGCCGGGGCAGGCACATGGGTTGGCCTTCTCGGTTCCGCGGGGCGTTGCGGAGCCTCCGTCGCTGCGCAACATATTTAAGGAGTTCGCTTCAGACACCGGCCTCACCCCGCCCCCAACGGGCGATTTGACGGCATGGGCCCGCGAAGGAGTGCTCCTTTTGAACTCGGCCCTAACCGTGCGCGCCGGGGCTCCCGGAAGCCATGCCGACGGCCGATGGGACCCACTCGTGAACCGGGTTCTTGAGGTGTTGAACGCTGAAGCGCGTCCGCTCGCATTTTGGTTGTGGGGTGCACATGCCCAAAAGCGCGGTGCTGCACTCAACAACCCGCGCCATCTTGTGCTGCGCTCGGCCCACCCCTCCCCGCTCGGAGCCTACCGCGGATTTTGGGGCAGCAAACCGTTTTCTACGACTGCGGAATGGTTCAAAACTCAGGGCATCGACGGACCGGATTGGTCGGCCGGGAATCCTACCTTTGAGCTGTGATTTCGACTGGTCTTTTAATTCTCACGGTGCTGCTCCTCGGGGCCCTGATGGTGCTTCAGTTGCGCCGTGGTGGTTCGGGCGGAACCGATTCCGGTGAAATGGCCCGCATTCAAGGCTTGTACGATGCCGCCAACCAGCGGGTTCGCGAACTTGAAACGGCCCTGACCGCAGCCCAAAATGCCCAGCGCGAGTCTGATATGGCCCTCGCCCGTGTGCAGGAGCGACTCGCTGCCGCAGATTCCGCACGAAGCGAAGTCGAGGCCCAGCGCGAGCAGCTCAAAAACGAGTTTAAGGTGGTGGCCCAAGAGGCGCTTGGCCAGCAGTCGCGCATGCTTCAGGAACAGCTCAAGCAAGGCAACAAGGCCGAAATGGACGTACTGCTTGCTCCGTTTCGGGCCAAACTAGAGCAGTTTGGCGAACGCGTAGAAAAGACCCACCTGCAGGGCGTACACGAGCGCAGTGAACTCAAAGCCGAGGTCCGAAGCCTCATGGAGCAGTCCGAAAAACTTCGCAACGAAGCCAATGCACTCACCCGCGCGCTGCGGAGCGACAACAAGGCTCAAGGAAGCTGGGGCGAAAGGGTGCTCGAAAAGCTTCTCGAGCGCAGCGGACTGACCCGCGACCTCGAGTACAGCGTGCAGGC
>JAURGG010000081.1 GCA_030833905.1 Schleiferiaceae bacterium | reverse complement strand
TTGTCGGGACGGTGGCAGAAGTACAGGTCCAGGTAGTCGACCCGAAGGCGTTCGAGTGCTTGGTGGCAGGCCTCGACCACGTGCTTGCGGTGCAGTCCGCGCTGGGTCGGAAGCTTGCCTCCGGCGCCAAAAAACACCTTTGATGACACCGTGTAGCTGTCGCGCGACCAACCGACCTCGCTGAGGATGCGGCCCATTACGCGCTCGGACTCGCCGTGGGCGTAGACTTCGGCGTTGTCAAAAAAATTAACCCCTGCGTCGTAGGCCGCCACGAACAGGTCTTTGGCGGTCGGGTAGGGGATTTGGTTGCCGAAGGTGATCCAGGTTCCGAAGGATAGCTCGCTAAGCTGCAAGCCAGAGCGACCTAAACGACGGTATTCCATGGCTTTAGGCTTGGTTGAAGAGCTCGAACTCGAAACTCTCCATGATGGGGTTGGCGAGCAGCTTTTGGCACGCCAAGGTCACCTTTTCGTGCGCCTCGTCCTTGCTGGCGGCCTCCACCTCGAGGGTGATGTGCTTGCCGATGCGGACTCCGCCGATCTCAGCGAGGCCGAGCGACGGCATGCTGTGGCTCACGGCCTTGCCTTGGGGGTCCAAAAGTGCCTTGTGCGGCATCACATTGATTTCAGCGCGGAATTTCATAAAAAGCGTTTTTCGAGGGCAGAAACTACAGGCAGCAAAGGTACGGCAACGGCCATCGCGGCCAAGCCCCAAAACGCAAATGCCGCAAGTGAGACGGCCACCCAAGCCACGCGGAATTTGCGGTCCGACCACAAGATCGGGCAGTCCTTGAGCGACGCGACCTCAAACCGAGCATTCAAACTGTAGACCGACCATGCCAGCGCCACCAAATACACTGCGGGGTGCAGCGGAATCAGTTCCGCATCTGCCGCGTACATCAGGCCCAAAACGAACGCTGTATTGGCAGGAGTGGGCATGCCCATGAACCCCGGGTAGTCCTTCATGTCAGAATTAAAGCGCGCCAATCGGTAGACCGAGGCAAGCGTCACGGCCCACCCGAGCACGGGCAGCGCGGGCCAGCTGTATTCGGTGTTCATCCACATCGCGAGCTGCATCCACATAAATCCCGGAACCACTCCGAACGTAATCGCGTCGGCGAGGCTGTCGAGCTGCACGCCCAGTTCGCCACTTACGCCGACTTTGCGGGCCGCCCAGCCGTCGAGGCCGTCAAAGACAAACGCCAGCATCACGGCGACGGTGGCATATTCAAAATTTTGAAACATCAAGTACCAAATGGCGGCCATGCCGCTCGCCACGTTGCCCAAGGTGAGGGCGTTCGGAATCCATCGCATACCACAAAAGTACGGCGCTACCTTTGGGGTCATGGCGATCTTGAACCGACTTCCGAATTGGGCCTTGGCCCTGCTCACTCCGCTCCTTTTAAGCATTGCGTGGCCGGGCGCGTTGGGCTACCACGAATTCCCCATTTTGGCGCCGCTGCTGTGGGTTTCTATGGTTCCGATGCTCGTGCTCGAAGCGCGGATGCGCGAGCGCAAACTCCGCCACTTTGCCGCGTGGGCCTACGCGAGCATGGCGCTTTTTAACCTCGGAACCACGTGGTGGGTCGCCGGCGCGCACTGGTCGGGGGTGCTGGGGACAATCTTGATCAACGGAACCCTCATGGCCGGGGTCTGGACGCTGTACAGCTACGCCGCCCGCCAGGTTGGCGTCCGCACCGCGCTCTGGATCTGGGTTACGGGTTGGCTGGCCATCGAAATCCTTCACGACGACTGGGCCTTTAGCTTTCCGTGGTTGAATTTGGGCAACGCCTTTGCCGAAGTGCCGCACTGGGTGCGGTGGTACGCCTGGACAGGGCCTCGGGGCGGAACCCTTTGGTTGCTCATCGCCAACATTGTCTACTGGCAGTTGGCTGAGGGCGGAGCACGCCGCATGCGCCGCGTGCTGCTTGCGACGATTTTAGGCCCAATTGTGCTGAGCTACGCACTGGGCTCGTGGCTCGATGCCCAAGCGCCCAAGGCAAGCGTTCGTGCGCTCGTGGTTCAGCCAAACGTCGACCCATACACGCAAAAGTTTCAGACTCCAGACCTTCAGCAGGCGCGCACGTGGGTTGAGCGCGCCGCGGCTCAGGCCGACTCTGCACCTGGTCTCCTTGTGCTTCCTGAGACATTTTTGCACGAAGGCATCGACGAAATCTATGCGTCCAACTGGCCTTCGCTGATTGCTTTTGAGCCCCTCTTGCGCCAGGGCTGGGGCGTGGTATTGGGGGCTACAACCTACCGGCTGCACGGTCCCGAACCCGAGAACCTCGCCGCCCGCCGCATCGACGACCGCCGCTACGTGAGCTGGGCCAACAGCGCCCTGTTTTTTAGGGCGGGCCTACCGCTTCAGGTCTACCGCAAGTCCAAGTTGGTGGTTGGCGTCGAGACCATGCCCATGGTGCACACGCTCAGCGGGCTGCTGGGCGATCTGACTCTTTCGCTGGGCGGAACCAGTGGCACCCTCGCCACCCAAACCGAGCGAGCCGTATTTGAGGCGGGCCCGGACCTTCCGCGCATCGGCGCACCCATTTGCTGGGAGCAAGATTTTGGCCCCTATGCCGCCGAGTTTTCAACCGCCGGAGCCGAAGTGCTCACCATCATCACCAACGACGGATGGTGGGGCAACACCTCGGGTCACGTGGCCCACCTGCACTACGCCCGACTGCGCGCCATTGAGCAGCACCGTTCGGTGCTTCGCAGTGCCAACACCGGAATCTCAGCCATTATCGGCCCCGACGGCCAGATTCAGCAGTCCCTGGGCTGGGGCAGTGAGGGCATTCTCAAGGCTACCGTTCCCACGTTTTCTGAGCCCAGCTTTTTTGCCGTCCACGGCGACGTAATCGGCCAGTGGGGTCTGTTTGTCTTTGGCTTTTTGCTGCTGAGCCTGCTGGTGCGCCGGTTGCGCGGGTTGAAGGCTTCTTAGGGTCCGTTTGCGGGCGGAATTCCGACGCTGCCACGCCCTCGCGCACGCCCGTGAGGCCTACCTTTGCACCATGGAATTCGATGTACTTGTTATCGGCGCCGGCCCCGGAGGCTACGTAAGCGCCATTCGCTGCGCCCAGCTCGGTTTTTCAACTGCTTTGGTCGAGAAGGATCCGACCCTCGGCGGAACCTGCCTCAACGTAGGCTGCATCCCGTCGAAGGCACTGCTGGATTCGTCAGAGCACTACTACAATGCGGTGCACGCGTTTGCCGAGCACGGAATCGACGTCGAGCCCCCCAAAATCAACTGGCCCCAAATGATGGCCCGCAAGAAGCAAGTAGTCGACACGACCTGCTCGGGCATCGACTTTTTGATGAACAAAAACAAGGTGACGGTCCTCAAGGGACTTGGTTCGTTTGTCGACGCCCACACCGTAAAGGTTTCGGGTGCCGAAGAGCAGACCGTGAAGGCCAAGCACATCATCGTAGCTACAGGTTCAACGCCCATCGAGCTGCCCTTTGCCAAGTTTGATGGCGAGCGGATTATCAGTTCAACCGAAGCCCTCAGTCTGCCCGAGGTACCGAAGCGCCTCGTCGTAATTGGCGGCGGCGTCATCGGCCTTGAGCTTGGTAGCGTATATAAGCGCCTCGGTTCTGAAGTGAGCGTGGTGGAGTTTGCGGATTCAATCCTCGCCACCATGGACGGTTCCATCGGCAAAGAGATGCAGCGCGTGCTGCGCAAGACCGGAATGACCTTTCACCTTGGGACCAAAGTCGAGGGCGTCGAGCGCCACGGCGATGTGGTGAAGGTGAAGGCGACCGACAAAAAGGGCAATTCTGTCGAGTTTGAGGCCGACTACTGCCTCGTGGCCGTGGGCCGCAAGGCCAACACCGCCGGGCTGAACTACCAGGCCGCCGGTATTGCTGCCGACGACCGCGGACGCCTTGATGTGAACGACCACCTGCAGACGAGCCAGCCGCATATTTACGCGATTGGTGACGTGGTGCGCGGAGCCATGCTGGCGCACAAAGCCGAAGAAGAGGGCGTCGTGGTTGCCGAGCAGATTGCCGGCCAGAAGCCACACATTGACTACAATTTGGTTCCGGGTATCGTGTACACGTGGCCAGAGGCTGCGAGCGTCGGCCAGACCGAGGAGCAACTGAAGGCCAGCGGCCGCGGGTACAAGGTGGGCAATTTCCCCATGCGGGCTTTGGGCCGCAGCCGCGCTTCAGGCGATACCGACGGGTTTGTGAAG
>JAURGG010000080.1 GCA_030833905.1 Schleiferiaceae bacterium | reverse complement strand
ACTGCTGCGCTGCCCAGCCCGTGGCTCCCGCGGCCACGGCGACAGCGAGGTAGCCGGCAAATTCGTTGAGGCCCATGGCGAGTCCACGCTGGCGGTCGTCGACCAAGTCCATCTTCATGACCACGGTGCTGCTCCAGGCCAAGCCTTGGTTGAGGCCCAGCAGCACGTTGGCAGCGACAATCCAGCCCCAGTTCGGAGCCCAGCCGAGCATCCACGGCACGGGCAGCGCGAGCAGCCAGCCGAGGCGCAGTACCCACCGCCGTCCGTAGCGCGGAGCCAACCACGCCGTAGCGTAGTTGGCGAGGGCTTTGGCCACGCCAAAGGCGACTAAAAACTGCATGAGCACGGCGGCGCTGGTGAGTCCGTACCTCGATTCGGCCAGTGGGCCGAGAATGCTTCGCTCCATGCCAACCATAGCCCCCACAAGGGCGTTCACGAGTACAAGTAGGCTGAATTGCCCGATGTTGCGGCGAAGGCCGAGCGAGGTAGCGGTCATAGCGCAAACCACGCGCTTGCGCCCGGCCTGTACCTTGACGATTGTTAAGTTCGTCGGGCGCGGATTCGGCTCAAGCTCTCGGGGGTGATTCCGAGGTAGCTGGCGAGGTGCTTGAGCGGAACGTGCTGCAGCAGCTCAGGCTCCTCATCGAGGAGGCGCGCGTAGCGTTCTGCGGGGCTCAGCGTTTGAATGCGTTCTAAGCGTTTAATTTGGCGGACGTAGTCCCGCTCGACCATTTTGTAAAAAGCCCGTTCGAGCGGTCGGTGCGCTTCGAATGCCGCGAACAGCGCTGAGGTGGGCAAGGCTACGAGCACTCCGTCTTCGAGGCATTCAATGCCTTTATCTACTGTGCTTTGGTCGAACAAACTTTCGCCGCGGGCCGCGAATCCGCCGGCAAGCACAATGCGTTCGGTGACGTCGTGGCCGTCAGGCATACTGTGAATGCGCACGGAACCTTCGGCAACGAAGTACAAGGTTCGGCAGGGCTGGCCCGCGGGCTGGATGGTTTCACCGCGAACCATGGCTTGGACTCGACCCAGTTGTTCCAGTGCGGTGCTGCCAGCCTGGTCGACGGGGTAGAGCCCTTGAAACGCCAGGACGCAGGCGTGAACGGGATCAAAGGTCATTCAGCCTGAGGGTAAAGGGGGGCTTTGGCATAGGACGCTTTGATGCGGCGCTTGGTCCAGTAAAAACGACCCAATCCAAGTACAAAACTTACCGCAGACCCGACCAAAGCGAGGTAGCCCAACCACGAAATCTCACGAAGGGCTTCGAGCTCAAGCATACTGAATCCTGTCATGATGAGGTAAAGTCCGGTGCGTAAAAACGACAAAAGCGTGCGCTCGTTGGCCATGCGGGTGCGTTCGATGGCTAAGTAGTCCCTTAAAATGATGGTTTCGGTCGTTTGAAACGAGTTCATGAGGTCAGAATTTGGCAATGAAAACATTAAGGTAGCGGCCCTGGCCGAGTACGGCGAACGTGCCTGCAACGAGGATACCGCCGACATACAGCTGAATCATCGCACTTCGGTGGCCGCGAATATCGCCGCGACGGGACGCGCGCCACGCCGTCGGAACCGTCCACGCAGTGAGCACGCTTAAAAGGTGCAGCATCCCAAAGTGGTTCCAGAGGCGGGGGCCAAATTCCGCGGGAAGGAACAACGTCCATACCGATGTAAACCCCATCAGGATCATGTAGGCTTTACCAAGTTGGCGGTGCGTGGGGCTCCCCTTGCGGGCCAAGAGCAAGTAGGTGCCCAGGGCCGCTGCGGGCAGAATAGTCGCTAAATGGATCAAAACGGGTAGGGGCGGCATACCCCTAAAGGTAGCACAGCACTTACCGCCCGAGCACGCCCCAAACCTCGGCAAAGAGCAGACCGCTTCCGCCGCCGTAGTGCGCAACTACGGGCACGGGCGGAACCAGCGATTCGGCCGCGGTGTTCAACGCCGACTCCTCGTGCGGTTCAAGACCGGCTCCGAGTAGCAGCACGTCAAATTCGCCGGCAGTTCGCAGCGAAGTCAATGCCTCTTCGGCGCAGTTCAGTACCGTGGGCATCCAGCCTTCTTGGCTGCGAAGCAGTCGCTCCACCACCGTCATGACGTCGGGGTTGGTGCCCACAGCGAGGATGCGCACCATGGTCGGTTAGGATTGAACGGCCGCCGGAAACTTGGCCAGCAGGGCGTCGAGTTCGGCACGGAGTTCGGCGTCGACCAACCCGTGTTCCGCATGAAACGTTTCTTTGAATCGGGGCAGGGCCATGTGCCCGGCAATCAGCGCGCCGTGGCGCGGGAATCGCTCTACTGCGGACTCAAGCACGGTTAGACCTCCGCGCGGACCCGGAGCGGCCGAAAGCAGTACGGTAGGTTTGCCGTCCAGTATTTTAAGCGTGTGGCGCGAGGCCCAGTCAAATAGGTTTTTGAACCCGGCTGTGTACGAACCGTTGTATTCGGCAAACGAAATCACCGCCGCGTCCGCCGCGGTCAGTTCGGCCACAAAACGGCCTACGGCTTCGGGAATTCCCAGTTCTTGCTCTCGCTCCACCGTGTACACCGGCAGGTCGTAGTCGTTTAAATCGAGTACGCGGACCGACACGGCACCCGGAAGCTGGCGGGCGACAAATTCCGCCCACTGGCGGTTGATGGAAGTGCGGCTGTAGGATGCGCCGAAGGCTACGATGTTCATGCGGCAAAGGTAGGGAGTTTTACGTGTTTAAACACGATAATCAGCTACCAGCCGTAACTCACGCCCAGGCGAATCATCTTTGGTCCAATGACCCGCCATCCTGCCGGATGCAGGGACGCTACGGCGGTCGAACCCGTCAGGTTGCTTCCGTCGAGCTGAATGCGCCACTTTTTGGCCGGCTCCACAAAAATTCCGCCGTGCACAAGGGTTCGGGGCGCAAGGTCAAGTCCGCGCCCGGATTCCGAGCGACCCACGTACTGAAGGTTGGTAACGCAGCCCCACTTGCCCCAGCGAGCCTCAGACCGCAGGTTGCCTTGAAGCATTGGAGTGTAGGGAATCGGGTCGCCCACCGCAACGTCGCGCCAAACGTCGGTAGACGCTTTAAACGTTTTAGTAAATGCCGTGTAAATAAAGCTGCCCTGAGCGATGTGGTTGAGGCGTACGGCGCCTAGTTTGTGGTCGATTTGCCCCGATCCTTCGAGGCCCAAAACCCGCGCGGCTCCGGCATTGAACAAATCGCCGGTTCCGGAACCGCCCGCCGCGGCCATGTCGCTTCCCAGCATATTTTGGTAGTAGGTCGCGAACGCGGTGGCCGTCCAACGTTGGCGTCCGCGGCCCATTTGAACGCCGAGTTCTCCATTGACACTTTGCTCGGCCTTGACTTCGGGATTGGTCGGGGCAGCTGCAAATCCCCGGTGAACGCTTGCAAACAGCACGTGGTTGGTGCGCTCTCGCTGCACGCGCAGTCCGGGAAGGGCCACCGTGGTGCGCGCGTGCGCCGAACTCGGATCTGCCGCGCGGAGCGAGTCAGAACCGCCCCACTTTTGGCTTTGGGCCCAAATGGATTCGATGCGAAGTCCCGGCACCCACGTCCAGGCGCCCGTGCGGAAGCTTCCGTCGACATAACCAGAGGCGGCTGCCGTTGCGCTGCGTTCATTTCCGGCGGAACCTGGACTTTCGCTGCTCAAGAGGGTCATGGTGCCGTGTGTCAGGTCAAAAACCTCATTGTTCTGCAGTCGATCCGCAAAGTCTTGATGCCATCGAGCTCCAAAACGCACCTCATTTTGACCACTTAACTTGTGCCGTCCGTGGGTTTGAACGCCGCGCGCACCAAAGTGGCGGTTGTTCCAGCGGAGCTCGGCAGTACCCATGGCCTCTGGGGCTAAGGTCAGCATGCGGTAGCGTTCCAAGCTCGGGTTGGCGAGCGCTGATGCCAGGGATGTCCGCGTTCCGCCGGGTTCGGTAATGGCCTCGAGCTTGTACCAATTCCGACCGAAATACTGTGCGTAGGCCGTGGTGCTCACACTCGATCGCCGTCCAGTCCACAGGTGGCGCACCCAGGCTTGGCCAAACTGCGTTGTAAAGCGGTCCTTTTGGGCCAAGGCATACTGCCGGTAGGGATTTTCGGCGAAGTCGGCTTCAGTGAGGCCCACGTAGGACTGCGGCGAGTCTTCCATTTTTACCATAGCCTTGAATAACAGAGTATTGCGTGAATTCAGTCGGAACTGGCTCTTAAATACTA
>JAURGG010000007.1 GCA_030833905.1 Schleiferiaceae bacterium | reverse complement strand
GAACTCACTGTAAAATCTTAATTTCAATGCTTCGCAAAATTTCACTGTGGGCCATGTCGGCCTTGATCGCTTTTGGATCACTCAATTTCGAACTTCAAGAATCGCCCGGAGACAAGCTCCTCGGCGTGTGGGAACCCAGCAACGGCCGCGCCCGCGTCAAAATTGACCGAATCGGCAACAAGTACTACGGACGCATCGTGTGGCTGATCGAGCCCAACGACCCAGAGACTGGCCTCGCCAAGACAGATAAGAACAATCCTGATGCGTCACTCAAAAATGTTCCGCTTAAGGGATACCGCATGCTCAAGGACTTCGTCTACAATGAAGATGGTACGTGGTCTGAGGGCACCATCTACGACCCATTGAGCGGTAGTACCTACAACTGCGTCATCAAGATGAAGGATAAGAACACACTAGACATTCGTGGATACATTGGGGTACAGGCTCTTGGCCGCACCGATGTATGGAAGCGACTGTCGGTTCAACCTGCCAAGAAATGATGCGCGGTCCTTTACTACTGGCTGCCTTAGCCATTGCGATCAGCCCCGTGTGGGGCCAGAGCGACACCACGCTTCCCGACGAGGATTTTAGCATGTACGACAACCTCAGTTTTGCCGATGCTGGAGCCAAACGCTACTGCAGTCCCAAAATTGAAGGTCTGAGTCCAGCAAAGCTGATTTCGCTTGGCTACGACTACCAAGGCGGCTACGCACTTAGCGCGGGTCAAATGTTTGCTGCGGATGGCACTACGGAACTCGCAAGCGCTCAGGATGCTCAAGTGAACACGACCTACGGGATGCGCGCCGGCTTTAACATTCCCGTCATTTCAAAAACGCACCTCGTGTGGCAGATGGGAGCCAACTACTGGAACACCAACTACGCCTACGCTGATGCGCCTACGGCTTCATCGAATCCGCTTCACCAAACGCTTTCAGAGCACGGAATCCGCACCGCCGGAGTCAACACCACCGTGTTCAAGCCGCTGGACAGCAAGCAGTTTCTGCTCTTTCAGGGTTCTGCGGACCTCAGCGGAACTTACGGTATTGGACTCATGCCCGCCGACTACCTGAAGTATTCTGCGGCATTGATTTACGGACGCCGTCCGACCGAAAAAAAGCAGTGGGGTGTGGGTTTGGCCCGTACCTACCGCGTGGGTGAAATCAACTACATCCCGGTCGTGCTGTACAATTCCACGGACGCGCTCAACAAGTGGGGCGCCGAGGTGCTCTTCCCTGCGCGCGCGCACGTTCGACGCACCATCAACCCTCGCAACATGCTGTTTGCGGGCTACGAACTCGAGGGCCAATCCTACCGTCTGTGGCGGAACCCAACAGGTTTTGATGATTTTGACCTTCGCGACCAGGAGCTTGAAATTCGTCGCGGTGAAGCCCGCCTTCGCATGGTTTATGAATTCTCACTCAAGGACTTCATTTGGCTTTCGGTTCAGGCGGGGTACCGTGTGAACTACCGCTACGACGTCGATCGTTTGGTGGGCGGAACCGAGATCTACCGCGCCTTCGGAATCCTGCGTGACGATCCCTACGCACAGACCAACGGTCTTGGGAATCCGTTCTACTTTAACGTGAGTTTGAACGTGGTAAGCCCCTGATTCCAAACTGCATTAAAAGCAAAAGCCCCGCCAATCTGGCGGGGCTTTTTTTATTCGAAGTCCTTGGACAATTAGGCCGCGGGCGTCGCTACCACCGTGAAGGTGATGGTGATGTCGTCTGACAGAACGTAGTCTTTTACGAAGTGCTTCCAGCTCACGCCGTGCTTCTGGCGGTCAAAAACCAAGGTTCCGGTGAAGCTCACACCTGACTCAGAAACAGTCATGTTGGTGATTTCAAGCTCCTCGTCTACGGTCACACCTTTAACAGTCAATTTGCCGCTCACCTTGTCGGTTGTAGCACTTACGATTTCAAACGTAGCCGTTGGGAATGAGTCGATTCCGAAGAAGTCGTCTGTAGTCAAGTGACCTACGAGGTCCGTCGCGCGGCCGCCGTCTTGATCCTTATACGATGCGCTGTCGGTTGGCCAAATGCTGGTCATGTCGATAGTGAAGGTTCCGCCAACAAGCACGCTATCGGCAACATCTACGGTGCCTGAAGCAAGCTTCACGGTGCCGTTGTGGCCGTATACGCCGATGACTTCGCCCTTCCATTCTACGTTTGAAGTGGCTACGTCTACCGTGTAGGCTACTGAATCGGTTGCAACAACTTCTTCAGTGCTGTTTGAGCATGAAGCAGCAACCAGTGCGATGGCTGCGGCTGCAAAAATTGATTTATTCATAGTTTTTTTAAGTTTTGTTTTAGTGGAGGCAAAGATATGCGTTTAAACACATAAAACAATTTCTGGAGTTGGAGCCACGTTTGGACGTGTAAATCGCACCTACTAATTCCGAAAAACTCTGCGCTCTAACCAGATTGTCCCGTAGGGCAGGAGCGAGGCTAGGCCGAACGCGGCAACGCGTCCAAAGCTCCACCGTTCACGAATCCACACTCCTAAGAGTATGATGCAAAACGCAACAAAGAGCCCTCCATGGGCTGCGCCCACTATTTTGTTGGGCCAAAAAATTCCAAATCCGTACTTCAGCGGCATCGTCGCACCGAACGCCAAGTAGCTGATGCCCTCAGCAATTGCAACCTTGCGAAAAAGTGAAATGAGGTTCATAATTAATTATTTACCGATACAAAAACGACCAAAAATGGAGCCGAGCAGATCATCTGCCGTGACCTCTCCTGTAATGCTGCCCAAGTGCCGTAGCGCGTCCCGAAGGTCGTAGGCAACGAGTTCGCCACTCGTGCCCAGCATAAGACTCTCGCGAGCACGTTCTAAGGATTCGATGCTCGCTCCGAGGGCCTCTGCGTGGCGCGCATTGGCGATCAATACATCTCCTTCAGGGATCTGAACCCTATACTCAAGATGGCGCTCAAGCACTTCCAAGTCGCTTGAGTCGGGACTCATCGCGAGGTGCTCTGGATAGGCCGATACATCGCGTGCGCCCCAGGTGTCGCGCTTCGTCAGCAGCAGGACGACATCGGATTCAGGATTTGCTTCGCGCACACGGTCAACCAACTTTTGTGCTTCTTGTGCGCTCGAATGTAGCGGGTCCACCAGTGCCAGCACCATGTGCGCCTCGCGGATTTTGGCCCACGAACGTTCAATGCCCATTCGCTCCACAACTTCGTCGGTCTCGCGAATTCCTGCAGTGTCAATGAGTCGAAACAAGAGGTCACCCAAACGAAACCGTTCTTCGACACTGTCTCGAGTCGTACCCGGAACATCGCTCACCAACGCACGCTCATCCCGCAGTAGCCGGTTCAGCAGCGTACTCTTTCCCGCATTAGGCGCGCCGACCAGCACGAGCGGAATCCCTTCCTTCATGGCCTGACCCTGCCTAAAGGTGCTGCGCATCCGTATGCATTCATTTGAAACGGAATCCAGTAATGCAATCAAGTCTTCGCGGCGCGCAAACTCAACATCTTCCTCGACAAAGTCTAATTCCAGTTCAATGAGCGCCGCAAAATCCATCAACTGCTGGCGCAATTCGGCCATGCGCTTCGAGACATTTCCCTTGAGCTGCTTCAGCGCGAGCTCATGACCAGCACGAGATTCCGCAGCGATGAGGTCCCCTACTGCTTCAGCTTGAGCGAGGTCCAGCTTGCCGTGGGCAAAAGCTCGTTGGGTAAACTCACCCGGAGCCGCGAGAACCGCTCCCGCCGCGAGGAGCGCTTCCAAAGCTTCCGCGGCGATGTAGGGCGATCCGTGAAGTCCGAACTCCACAACATCTTCGCCTGTAAACGATGCGGGGCCTTGAAACCATGTGGCCAGCGCCTCATCGAGGGGGCGCCCGAGTCGGTCCTGAAAGCTGCCCAACAGGGCGCGACGGGGTGTCCATTCAGAACGCGTCGCAAAGCACTTCTGTGCGACATCCATGGCATTAGGTCCGGACAGGCGGATCACCGTTAATGCACCGGTTCCCCGGGCAGTCGCTACTGCTGCAATCGTGGTCAACATTATACTTCAAAGGTAGTTATTCGGCATAGCCTTTGCGGTACTTCACAGATGCGTTTACTTCTGCTATTTGGGATATTTACGGCACTTGCCGTGGGCACCTCGTGCAGAGTGGACCATGCCATCGAAGCCGAGGATTCCTGGTTTTACAGCCGGCGCCCGACTCAGCACCTGACAACCGCTGTGGGTAGTGACAGCCTTCACTGGACGCAAGTTGGCCAAGGATGCGATACGTTGGTTCTCGTGCACGGATTTGGCCCGTACCCCAGCGTTCAGTGGCAGCCTGTGGTGTGGAAGTTTAGTCCCACCACCACCATATTGGTTGTAGACCTACTTGGCTTCGGTGAGAGTACCTCACCCGATTCTGCCATCTCGGTCAGCCAGCAAGTAGAGGTCCTGCGCGCGGCGCTTGGTTCGCGAGGAATCAACTCCATTCATTTAGTAGGACACAGCTACGGCGGAATGGTCAGCACCCTTTTTGCCAGCCGCTATCCCGAAATGCTCAAGTCCCTCGTACTCATTGACCCCTTGCACCGTCACTTCGACCTCAATCACCTTGACAGCCTTCAACAACTTTGGGGCAGGCCGATCGAAGAAGTCCTCTTGCCGCGAGATGTGGAATCCTACGACGCCATGATGAAGGTCAGCGTCCACGATCCCTTCTTTTTGCCGGAATTCGTGAAGCAGCAAGTCCTCGACAACATTTACAGCGTTAACCTAAGCCAGCGCGAGGCGATGCTTCGCGCAGTCCGCCGTGATCAGGTATTGATTCGAAACCAAGCACTAGGCGCAAACGTACCCACATTGCTTTTATGGGGTGCTGAAGACGCGCTCTTTCCCGTTCAAGGATCCGCAGCCCTTGCCCGAGATTTTCCTCAAAGCAGTATGGTGGTCATCCCTAAGGCGGGACATATACCGCATATGGAGCGCCCGTTTGTGGTGCTCGAAACGTTGGCAGATTTTTTCAGCGCCCAATCCCCCAAATAGCGGGCGCCTTCGCTTCAATTTGGCGCGGAACTCCAGTTGATCGCCACTGCGCCACACTGCGGCATGCGATCCACTCGTCAGGCGCACTGAGGTTAACCCCAACAAAAAGGCGGGTACTTGGACTTAGCGCTTGAATGAGTTCCGCGAAGAGCTTTGCATTTCGGTACGGAGTCTCTATAAACCAGTGGCTCGAACCTGCGGCCGCTTCTCTGTCCATACGTGCGACAAGTGACTTTCGTGCACCTGCATCGTGCGGTAGGTAGCCGTGAAAGCTGAACTGCTGACCGTTCAATCCGCTTGCCATCAACCCAAGTAGGAGCGAAGAGGGTCCTGGCCAGGGCACAACGGTGATTCCGAGTTCGTGCGCTTTGGCGACCACTTCGGCCCCGGGGTCAGCCATACCAGGCGCTCCCGCATCCGACACGAGGCCCATATCGTTCCCGTTGAGGCAGGCCTTCAGCAAGGCCGATGCATCGTTGCCCCCGTGCTTGGACCACGAATCCATGGCTAAGGCAGTAAGGTCAACATCCGGACAAAGAAGCCTTAGTTGAGCCCGTGCAACTTTGGGTGTCTCGACAATCCAGTAAGTGATTCGTCCCACCAATGCTTTGAGCTCGGTATCAAAACCACGTGCGGACTCGGCTAGCGGAACCGGAATCAGATAGAGCGTTCCTCGAGAAGCCATCGTTCAATCCAATCGTGGCAGGCCTGCTGAAGTAGCTGGACAACCAATTCAAAACCTTGTTCTCCTCCGAAATAGGGATCGGGAACTTCGCGCTGCTCGCCAGGGAAACTGGCCTCGAGTACCAACGACACCTTGGGATCAGGGTTCAGTGCGAGCACGTTCTTGAGGTTCGACCGATCCATTACCAAAATGTGGTCAAATCGTTCAATATCATCACGTTCAACGGGGCGAGAGCACTGGTGGCCAATCTCCAAACCGTGCTTGCGCGCTGAAGCTTGCGACCTTAAATCGGGTTGCTCCCCTTGGTGCTGTGCAGAGGTTCCGGCGCTATCTACGAACCAGCCGTGGTTTGGTCCGAAACGCTCCAAAAGTTCAGATTCCATGCAGGCCTGAGCTACTGGTGATCGGCAAATATTGCCGAGGCACACCATGAGAACCCGGCGCGAACGCATTACGCCAACGTAAGCTTCTTGCGAATGTCGTCGACGTAGGTGCGGAACCGCTTGTCCGTTTCCGTCAAATTCGAAACGGTCCGGCAAGCGTGGAGCACCGTCGCGTGGTCCTTGTTGCCGATTTGCGAACCGATCGACGCTAACGAGTTCTTGGTCAACTGCTTGGCAAAGTACATGGTCAACTGGCGGGCCTGCACGATCTCTCGTTTGCGGGTCTTGCTGCGCAGCAGCTCCACCGGCATGTCAAAGTAGTCGCAGACAACCTTTTGAATGAAGTCAATCGAAACCTCGCGGGTCGTGTTCTTCACAAACTTGTCGATCATCGACTTTGCGAGTTCGACCGTGATCTTTTTGCGATTGAGCGACGACTGAGCCAGTAGCGAAATGAGCGCACCTTCAAGTTCGCGCACGTTATTGGTAATCGAGTAGGCCAAGTACTCAATCACGTCGTCGGGCATCTCAATGCCGTCGGCGTATAATTTTTGGCGCAAGATGGCCATTCGGGTTTCGAGGTCTGGACGCTGAAGGTCGGCCGACAAGCCCCACTTAAATCGAGAGAGCAGGCGCTGTTCCATGCCCTGAAGATCAACCGGAGCACGGTCAGAGGTCAAGATAATTTGCTTGCCCTGCTGGTGAAGGTGGTTAAAGATCTCAAAAAACACATCTTGAGTCTTCTCTTTGCCACCAAACGAGTGCACGTCGTCCATAATCAGGACATCGATGAGCTGGTAGAAGTGGACAAAGTCGTTCTTCGTATTGTTTCGAATTGAATCGATGAACTGCTGGGTGAAGCGCTCGGCAGACACATAGAGCACGGTCTTTTCAGGGAACCGGTCCTTGATTTCGATTCCGATGGCATGCGCAAGGTGCGTTTTTCCAAGTCCGTTGCTTCCGTAGAGCAGAAGTGGATTGAACGACGTTCCGCCTGGCTTTTGCGCTACGGCGTAGCCCGCACTTCGTGCCAAACGGTTGCAGTCTCCCTCAATAAAGTTCTCAAAACTGTAGTTCGGATTCAGCTGCGACTCAATGTGCACCTTTTTCAGGCCCGGAATCACGAATGGATTGCGGATCCCGTCGTCGCCGATGCGTGCGGGCAGGGAAACCTGGGGGTTTTCAATCGGACCGCGATTGGCCGAAGGAATGTCCATGTTGGACGTGCCCAGGTGTGCGGACTCCTGGTCCATGACGATCGAGTATACCAAACGTGCATCACTACCCATCTCTTTCGTGATGGCGGACTTCAGGAGTTTGACGTAGTGTGCTTCAAGCCACTCGTACACGAACTTTGACGGAACCTGCAGCGTAATAACCTTACCTTGGAGCTTCACAGGCCGAATCGGCAAAAACCAAGTCTTGTATGCCTGAGGACTAATGTTGTCCTGGACATACGAAAGACAGTTTCTCCAGACGGCTTCAGCGGTGCGCTCCATCGTTGCGTTTAGGTTAGTAATTTGAGGTACCGATAGGGGAGTGGGTGATGGCTTTTGTGCGGCCGGGTAGCACCCCCTTTTTCGGACCACGAAATTGTCAATTAATTCTGTTGAAAAAAAATCGTTGACCTATTGATTTTAAAAAAGTTTTGTCGTTGCATAAATTTTTTTGTGCCGTGCTAAGTGCTTGATAATATTTAATAAGTAATTGATATTCAGTAAGAAATACATTTAAATAATGTTTGTTACAACACATAAAATGCGTGTTCGCTATGCTGAGACCGACCAGATGGGCTACGCCTACTATGGGACCTACTCAACCTATTTTGAAGTGGCTCGTGTTGAGGCTCTAAGGAGTATCGGAGTCCGCTACTCAGACATGGAGGCCAACGGAATCATGCTTCCCGTTCGCGACGTGACCATTCGCTACCGACGACCACTGCGGTACGACAGCTTGTTCACAGTGACTACTGAAATTCCCAAGCTTCCTGATGGGAGCCGTCTGTTCTTTCGCTACCAAATCCACGACGAGGCAGGTGAACTGTGCACCGAGGCCGAAACCACATTGGTCTTTGCGTCGACAGAAACGGGACGTCCTGTGGCCCCAACGCGCGACGTGCTTGAGGCACTTGCCCCGTTTTTTACGGAATAACGAGAATCCGAACCTCGTCCGTCCAGTACCAGCCGGCGGGCGGAAGTTCAGAGCCGTTCATCAGAATCCATTGACGCCCCGAGGCGTCTACGGCGTGAAGCCGTTCGCGGAGCTGGGCGGGCCACTGACCGGGGCGAAGCACCACGGTTCCGCGCGAAGGAACGTCTCGTTCGTCCACTGACATGCCGGGAGTTAAAATTTGCCATGCGGCGAAGTCCGTGTGCAGGCCTTCAGAATGCACTCCGCCGTGCTTCAGCGTATCTGCCCGAAGCACCGACTCAGCAAACTGCTTGAATGTGGTGGATGAGGTCAAGCTGTACAGCGCTTCCATTACGAGACCGTCCATTACGGTGGCGCCCACGCGCTGGCGTCCGCGCACAAGGGCGTCGACCATGACCGAAGTGTGGCTGTAGGGCCCGGTAAACGACAATCCCGGATACATTTTTTGCTGGTTGTTGACCGCCGATCGGCCAGACCAAAACTCGTTGTGGCCATCCCATGTGAACACCAGTGGCCAGCGGTAGGGGCTCTGGATTCGCGACCATGACACCGCCCAGTAGTCGCAAATTGCTTCTTCGAGGGCCTGACGCTGGATTCCGATGTTGGTGCCTGGCGCAGCCCCGTAGGCCATGGCGTGCCCGTACTCGTGCACAATCACGTCCGCATCTTCAGCATCGTCAACCCCGCCTTCGCCAAAGTAGAGTCGGGGAGGAGTGGTTCCGAAGTCAAACGCGCTTAGGTCTGCGCCGCCGTAGGCATTGACGTCCACGGGAATCGCGTAGTTCACCATTCCGCCGTACCCCAAACTGGCCATGCGCTGCTTCCATTCATAAATGTGGTAGAGCACGTTAATCATTTCAAATTCGGAATCGGAACGGCTAAACTTCGCGTCTGGACCGGGCAGCACCGGAACGGCGACACTGGGCGGATCAAATTCCTGAATTACAGCTGCAGAATTGGCGAGGGTAAAACCGGTTCCGTTCCAGGTAAGTTGAACGGAAGCCTCTGTGCGCAGGGAGTCGAGTACCGCTGTGTTTCCGTCGTTCGCGTCCACATAAATGCCTCCGTAGGGCACATTGGCCACCGAAAGGGGGTCTGGAGCAAAGACGTACGCGGACACGGCCGTATCCAACCTTCGAATGAGGTCCAACGAATCGATGATTCGGCCTGAGGCATCGTGCCAAAAACGCATGCGGTACAGTGGATGGGGGCGGTAGACCTCACGGCGTTCTGCAGCAATCCATTGCCCGTCCTGGATCAGCCAAACGGGTACTTCAGCCTGCGTCAAAGGATGCGCTCCGGGGATTACCTCTGGAAGCACGGGTACAATGCGGTAGTCTAGGCTTCCGTCGGGTCGAACGGCCACTACGGCGTCGGCGCCCTCGATTTCAATTCCATCCCTAAAGCCCGTGTAGCGGCGGTAGGTCCGCCACGGAGTTGAACGGACCGCCGTCTCAATCCATTCGGCGCCCTCGGGTAGTTCAGTGGCTCCGTGAACCACCTTGTGCTGCAGTTCCTGAGCCTGGGCTACTGAGGCAGCAATCGCGATAAGTAAAAGTGCAGTGCGCATCATATAAAGGTAACGCGCTCGCAGCGCTGCAGTTCGTCGAGCCCCCACCGCGCAACGCGCTGCCAATCCGCGCGCAGGTTCGGCGCTTTGGCCCCACCCACCGGTACCAGCTCAGGTGAAACCAATTTAAATGCTTCGTCCCACATTCCGAGACGCGCAAAGGTCATGGTCGTTTTGGGGCCGCCCTCAACCAGGAGTCCCCGAAGGCAAGATCCTGAAAGGTGGCGAAGCAAGGCGTCGTCAGCGGATTCGCCAATTTGAGGTTCCCAAATTTCCCAGCCTGAGGCCTCAACCTCAATGCGGTCGGGGTCCGAAAGCCTGCGTGCGGCCCACACAAATCGGTCCATCGACGCTCCGGCGACTGCGCGAACGCTTCCTTTGGGGTGGTCGGCCTTCCACGTTCCGAACCCCACAAGGATAGCCCCGCATACTTGGCGCAGTCGGTGGGTCCATACTTGAGCTTCGGCCCCAGAAATAGCCCAAGGACCGGGGTGTTCTGTACTGCGCGGTCCGTCCACGGCTCCGGTGGAGTCCTGAGCCCATTTGAGCGTAATGAACGGGCGACCTTCGCGCATTGACGTGAAAAAACGGCGGTTTTGGACCTCGGCTTCGTCGCGCAAAATTCCCAGGTCTACGAGGCGCCCAGCCTGGCGTAGCATCTCGATTCCGCGGCCAGAAACCAACGGGTTGGGGTCCTCATGAGCGACCACGATTCGCTGCACACCAGCTTCCACTAAGGCTAGACTGCAGGGGCCAGTGCGCCCAGTATGACTGCAGGGCTCGAGCGTTACGTACATGGTAGCTCGCGCCACGAGGTGGGCATTCTCAGGTGAAACCGAACGCAGCGCCATTACCTCAGCATGCGCTTCACCGGCTCGGTGGTGGTAGCCTTCGCCAATCACCGTGCCGTTGTGCACGAGTACGGCTCCGACGAGCGGATTGGGATGCGTAAATCCCTCGGCCTGAGCGGCTAAGTCGAGCGCACGGCGCATGAAGGTCTCGTCCCTGTGGTGCTTCACCTCGCGAAGGTACTGCGCTACCTTTGGGCCGTGACCTGGCGCGAACTTCAGCATTCATTTCTCGAGGCGCGGAACCGCTTCGCGGCCGAAGAAGCCCGCGCCCACTGGCGTCGTTGGGTTGAATTCCACGCGCAGCGTTCCGCCGGAATGATCACACTGGATGGCAATCTGCCCGCTGCTGCGCACGTACTTGAGCGCTGGAGCCTCGATACTGAAGACCACCGCACTTCCAAACCTATTCAGTACATCCTTGGATTTGAGCATTTTGACGGTCTCAGCATCCACGTGAGCCCTGCGGTACTCATTCCGCGGCCCGAAACCGAAGAACTCGTTCAGCTCGCCGCCGAACGCGCGCCGCGTGGCAGTAGCGTCCTCGACTTGGGGACAGGTAGTGGCTGCATACCGCTCGCGCTCAAGAAGAGACGGGCTGACCTGTACGTAATCGGGCTTGATGTGAGTTCCGAGGCCCTTGAGGTGGCGCGCCGCAACGCGGCTGAGCTCGAAATCAGTGCCGAATGGATGTTTGGTGACCTAAACGACGACGCCCCCGGAGGTCTTAAGGCGGACGTGGTTCTCAGCAATCCACCGTACGTGGGTGCGAACGAACAACTTGAGCCTGAAGTGGCTGACTTTGAGCCTGCTCTAGCGCTCTTTGCGCCAGCTGAAGACATTCTCTTTTTCTACCGAAGGGTACTTCATTGGGCGGAACAGGTAGGGGCGAAGCAACTCGGTTTGGAATGCCATTCTGCGCATGCTCAAGCCACTTCAGAACTTGCGAAATCCCAAGGGTGGACCGCCGAACTACTTCGCGATCAATTTGGTGCGCCGCGTTGGGTCTGGGGCACAAAGCCCGAAGTCAAACCCTACCTTTGAAGGCATGACTCCGTTCGAACGAATTGATCAGCTCCGCCGCGAACTGCACGAGCACAACCGGCGCTACTACGTCGCGGACCAGCCGAGCATTTCTGACGCCGAATTTGACCGGCTCTTGCGCGAGCTTCAGGACCTCGAGTCCGCACATCCTGAATACGCTGACCCCAACAGCCCCACCCAGAGGGTCGGCGGCGGGCTCGTTAAAAATTTTACGCAAGTGGCCCACCGGAGGCCCATGCTCAGCCTCGCAAACACCTACAGTTTTGACGAACTCGACGAGTTCGTGCAGCGCGCCCACGACTTGGCAGCCACCACCGAGTTAGCGTGGAGCGCTGAGCTCAAATTTGACGGCGTGGCAATTTCGCTGTGGTACGAGGGCGGATCCTTGACGCGCGCCCTTACCCGAGGCGACGGCGTTCAAGGTGACGACGTGGTGGCCAATGTGCGCACCATACAGGGAATTCCCTTGGTTCTCCCCCCGGGGGCACCACGTGACCTCGAGGTGCGCGGCGAAATCGTATTCCTCCACCGCGACTTTGAAGCCCTGAACGCGCGCCGCAGCGCAGAGGGCCAGGACGAGTTTGCCAACCCACGCAATGCGGCATCCGGAACCCTAAAAATGCAGGATTCCACCGAAGTTGCCCAGCGCCGCCTTAGCATGTTCGCCTACGGAGCCTACAGCGACGAGCAACCCTTTGCGGCCCACTCCGAAGCTATGGACGCTTTGGCTGGATGGGGGTTTCCGGTGGCGCCTCGTGCCGAGCGATGGTCGGCCCTCTGCCGGTCCGCCGCCGAACTCAAGGACTATTTGACCTACTGGGATTCCGAACGCCAGCACCTACCCGTGGCTACGGACGGAGTCGTCATCAAAGTGGACCGCGTTGACCAGCAGCAGCGCATGGGAATGACGGCTAAGTCTCCGCGCTGGGCCATGGCCTACAAGTTCAACGCCGAGCAAGCCTGTACTCCGCTGCGCGAAGTGATCTACCAGGTGGGCCGTACCGGGGCGATCACGCCAGTGGCCGTCCTCGATCCTGTATGGATTAGCGGAACCCAGGTTCAACGCGCCTCCGTGCACAACGCCGACCAAATTGCGAAGCTCGACCTTCATTTTGGCGACTGGGTCTGGGTCGAAAAAGGCGGTGAAATCATACCCAAAATCACTTCCGTAGACCTGAGCCGCCGTCCTGATTCGGCGCTGCGCGTGTCGTTTGCCACCAACTGTCCCGACTGCGGAACCCTGCTCGAACGCCGCGACGGCGAGGCCCAGCACTTCTGCCCGAACCGCTCTACCTGTCCTCCCCAAATCAAGGGCCGAATTGAGCACTTCATCCACCGGCGCGCCATGGACATCGACGGAATCGGAACCGAAACCGTCGACCGCCTCGTCGACCTCGGCTGGGTTCATACGCCTGCCGACCTCTACGATTTGGGGCCCGAGGGCTGGAGCCGCCTCGATAAGTTCAAAGAAAAATCCGTAGCAAACGCCATTGCAAGCCTCGAAGCGAGCACGAACGTGCCGTACGAACGCGTGCTCTTTGCCCTCGGAATCCGCCACGTGGGCGAAACCGTTGCCAAGAAACTCGCCAAGGCCTTTGAGCGCATTGAAGCGCTCGCGGCAGCTTCGACCGAAGACTTGCTCAACGTGCCCGACGTGGGTCCTCAAATTGCCGAGAGCATTACATCATGGTTTGCCGATCCAGACAACCAAGAAGAGCTTCGCCGACTAGCAGAACATGGACTCTGCTTCGAGCGTGCGGCTTCAGCGTCGGGCGCTTCTGACGTACTACAGGGCAAGTCCTTTGTGGTGAGCGGAGTCTTTACCCACTTCAGCCGCGACGGAATCAAAGACGCCATCGAGCAGTACGGCGGCCGCGTGGCGAGCAGCGTGAGCAGCAAAACCAACTATTTATTGGCCGGCGAGGGCGTAGGCCCGAGCAAGCGTGCCAAAGCAGAATCACTGGGTGTTACCTGGTTAACCGAAGAAGAATTTCGAGCATGGATTGGCTCTACAAACTAGCAAAACCGCTCCAGCAGCGGGCATGGAAGAAGGCCGCCGACGAGCGCCCAACAAGTCTGGCTTGGCCGGGATGGGAACGCGCACGCCGCATCGGAATCATCTTTGATTCCCGCGCCGAGGAGGGCTACCTGGATTCGTTGCGCCAAGTGGTCGCGGCACTTCAGGCCCAGCAGCGCTCGGTGGCCCTGATTGGCTGGACCGGCGAGATGCGCCCCAAGAATGCCCTGTATTCGGGCCGCCAGCTGATTTTTACCGACGATTTTTCGTGGAATGGTTCCGCCCAAGGAGGTAACGCCCTTGAATTTATGCAGTCGGAATTTGACCTTGTCGTAGCCCTTCACCGCAGTCCCGACAGCCCGATTGACCACCTTGTAGCACGCACCCCTGCGGGCCTCCGCGTGAGCTTGACGGGTTCAAATGACTTTTACGATGTGCGCTACCACAGCGCAGACCGCCTTCCTATGGACTACTTTCGTGCCTTGAGCGCATGGCTCGCTAAAATTCCGCCCCGATGAACGCACGCGTGAACCCGTTTCGCGGCACCGGCATTGCCCTGGTGACCCCTTTTAATGCCCAGCACGAAGTCGACTTTGCCGCGCTGGCAAAGCTCGTCGACCACTGCATCGAGGGCGGAGTCGAGTTTTTGGTTGCCCTCGGTACCACCGCCGAAACAGCTACGCTCACCACCGACGAGAAGCATCGCGTCGTAGCAGCGATTTGCGAAGCGGCGGCAGGCCGTGTTCCTGTGGTACAAGGGGTAGGGGGTAACGATTCCGCAAAGGTTTCTTCCGAACTAAAAACGGGCCTTCACGCAGGAATCTCAGGCGTGCTAAGCGTTTCGCCGTACTACAACAAGCCGACCCAAGAGGGCATTTACCGCCATTTTACCCACATCGCAGCAGCGACCGACCTGCCAATTATTTTGTACAACGTCCCTGGCCGTACGGGTTCAAATATGGCTGCCGAGACGACGCTTCGAATTGCTTATGAGGTACCGCACGCGGTCGCCATCAAAGAAGCGAGCGGAAACCTTGAGCAGGCCATGACCATCATTCACGGCGCTCCCCAGGGTTTTGATGTGCTCAGTGGCGACGACAACTTGACCCTTCCGTTAGTGGCTTCGGGTGCCCATGGGGTGATTTCGGTGAGCGGCCAAGCGTTTCCCAAAACGTTTAGTCAAATGGTTCGCGACGCGCGGGCTGGCCGCATGGAAGCCGCTCGAGAGGGGCACTATGCAATGCTCCGCTTCACCCAGCAACTTTTTGCAGAGGGCAATCCGGGCGGAATCAAATCTGCCCTCGCGCACCTCGGAATCATTCACCCCGCACTTCGCCTGCCGTTGTGGCCCGTTTCACCCCAACTCGATGCGGCCTTGGCCCAATCGGTACGCGAATTGCAGCAGCACGAACTATGAAAAACTGGATCCTAATGGCTGCCGTCGTAGCCTTGAGCTCGTGCGGCGACTACAATAAAGTGCTCAAAAGCACTGATCCGGCCTACAAACTTGAGCGGGCCATTCAGTACTACGACCAAGGCAACTACAGCAAGGCCTACCCGCTGTTTGACGAACTGATGGCTTCGTACCGCGGAACCACCAAAGCACAAGACGTCTACCGCTACTTCGCAAAAACTCTTTACGGTCAGCGCGACTATTTGCTAGCCTCCTATCATTTTAAGCGGTTTTCGCAAACGTTTCCTGCGGATGCTTTTGCTGAAGAAGCGGCCTACCTTTCTTCGTACTGTGCCTACCTCGAGGCGCCGTCCAAGACCTTGGATCCGGCCTATACCTACCAGGCCATGGACGAACTGCAGCTCTTCATCAACACGCACCCCAACTCTCCATTTCTCGACAAGGCCAACGGCCACATGGACGAGCTTCGCGAACGTCTTGAAGAGAAGAGCTACCTGATTGCCAAGGGCTACCACCACCGCAACCAGTATGCGAGTTCGGTCGTTTCGTTCAACGTAATGCTGAGCGAATACCCTGACAGTCCGCGCCGCGAAGAGGCGATGTACTTCCGCATTGAATCTGCGGTGAAGTACGCCGAGAACTCGATCGATGCCAAAAAAGCCGAGCGCTTTCGCGACGCTGATACCTACGTCAAGGAATACCTCGCGGCCTATCCTGAAGGCTCCCACGCCGGGCAGGTTGCGGTATTCGCGCGCAGAGTAGCTGCCGGTACCAAAAAATAGTCGTACTTTTGCCCTCCCAATTGCAACTTTTTTTCACACAGAACCATGGATAAAGCCCACCTCGCTGCCTCGAAGACGACCAAAACGTTGGACTTCAATGAGCTTGACGCCTCAACGGGCAACATCTACGAAGCGATTGCCGTGATTTCACGCCGTGCAGAGCAGATCAACGAAACGCTCCGCGCCGAAATCAACGATAAGCTTGAAGACTTCGAAGTGGTGACGGATAGCCTCGAAGAGGTGTTTGAAAATAAGGAGCAGATTGAGATGTCGCGCCAGTACGAAGCGCTTCCGAAGCCCCATGCTATGGCGGTTCACGAGTGGCTCGACGGCAAGGTATTCTACCGCTACCCCGAGACCGAAACGACCAAGTCGTAAGGCAATGAGTTTGCAGGGTCGACGCATCCTGCTTGCCGTAAGCGGCGGCATTGCCGCGTACAAAATTCCTTTGTTGGTTCGCCTTCTGCGCCAGTCTGGTGCTGATGTTCGCGTGGCGATGACTCCCGCCGCCGAAGAATTTGTGACGCCTCTCACCCTGGCCGCACTCAGCGGGTCACCGGTAGAGCGCCATCTGGTCAATCAGACTACGGGTCGCACAGCCTGGAACAACCACGTTCACATGGCTGAATGGGCCGAAGCACTTGTGGTAGCGCCCGCAACAAGCAACACCATCGCCAAAGCGGCTCATGGCTTGTGCGACAACCTCGTGCTCTCCTTAGTGCTTTCGGCAAAATGCCCCGTGTTTTGGGCTCCGGCCATGGATTTGGACATGTATGCGTATCCAGCTACCCGAGCCAACCTCGACCTACTGCGTGCGATGGGCCACAGTGTGTGGCCGTCTCCTGAGGGCGAACTTGCCTCGGGCTTGAGTGGGGCAGGGCGCATGTCTGAACCTGAATTCATGCACCGCGCGCTTGAACTTCACTTCGGAACCCGGTCCTTTTGGTCCGGAAAAACGCTTCTACTGACATCCGGACCGACCGAAGAATCGATTGATCCCGTGCGCTTTATCAGCAACGGCTCGAGTGGCAAAATGGGCGAGGCCTTGGCTGCTGAGGCCGAGCTCCGGGGGGCGAAGGTCCGGTGGATTCGCGGACCACTTCGCCGTGCGGACCGGACTTGGACCGACCGCGTACACATCACGTCGGTGCGTTCCGCAGGCGAAATGCACGACGCGGCACTTCGAGCCCTAGAGGGATCCGATGTGGTTATCGCCGCCGCTGCCGTGGCGGACTTCAAGCCGGCGGAGTTGCGCACAACCAAGAGTCCCAAAGGCGAGCTTGCTAGCGGAATCAATTTGGTTCCCACGCCAGACATTCTTCAGTCGCTTGGCGCGCAACGGCGCCCTGGCCAAGTTTTGATTGGATTTGCGCTCGAAACGGGTAATGGTGTGGATTCCGCACGAGGCAAACTAGCGCGAAAGGGCGCGGACGCCATTGTGCTCAACTACGCGACGGCTGAGACGGGAATGGATTCCGACACCAATCAAATCAGTTTGGTGACTGCAAATGGGGTGGAAGAGGGGCCGCTGGAGTCAAAAGTGGCCGCGGCCCAGCGAATCCTTGATTGGGTTGAGCGCAACGCTCCCACGGCGTAACTTCAAGTCGTGAAATTCGCTGTTCTCATCATCGCTCTATGTGTGTCGGTTCTGCTGCCTGCACAAGAATTCTTTCTTGAAGTAAAGGTTCAAGCTCCTGAGGTTCAAACTAATGATCGTCAAGTTTTTACCCAACTCGAGCAAGTTGTGCGAGATTTGGTCAACAACCGGGTCTGGACCGAAGACACCTGGGAAGAGGGTGAGAGGATTCGCGGATCGTTTGTGTTTACGATTCGCGACTACGACCAGAGTTCAGGTCTCATGACGGGCAACCTTCAGGTTTCGTTTGCGCGCCCCGTGTACGGCAGCGACTACAATTCCACCACGATTTCGTTCCAAGATCCCGACGTGCGGTTTCGCTACCGGCCCAATGAAATCGTCGATTTTCAGCCCAATCAGTTTCAAGATCTGGCCTCAATTGTAGGTTTTTATGCCTTCCTCGGATTGGGCTTGGACGAAGCTTCGTTTGATCCCCAAGCCCGGTCGCACCTGCAAACCGCGCTTCAAATTGCCCAAATGGCTCAGGCTTCTGGGGCAGGCGGAGGTTGGGATCGGTTTACGTCAACGCGGAATCGCTTTTGGATCATCGAAGACTTGCTGAATCCGGCCAACGACGCCTTTTTGGAGGCGTGGTACCGCTACCACCGCGACGGTCTTGACCGACTGTCCAAGCTTGAAACCCAGCAGCAGGCCAAGCAGTCCGTGGCAAATGCCCTTTTATCGCTAAGGCCGATCCACACGCGTCAGCCGAATATTTTTCTGCTCCGCTGGTTTTTTGATAGTAAATCGGTTGAGATTCAGCAGGTTTTTTCGGGCGGACCAGCCGTGGCCCTTCAAGACGTTTCGGATGCCCTTCAGGTAATGGATCCTTCAAACGCAAGTAAGTACTTAGCAATGGGTAAATCCCGCTGACAAACCCTAGGTTTGCGCCATGCTTTGCCGACTGCACATCGAACGATTTGCGCTGATTGACCACCTCGAGTTGGCCGTCAAGCCCGGATTTACCGTGCTTACAGGTGAAACAGGGGCGGGTAAGTCCATTTTTTTGGGCGCACTGCAACTTGCGCTGGGCGGGCGGGCCGAGTTTGCGTCCATCGGTCAGCCAGGATTTAAAAGTGTGGTCGAAGCGGAGTTTCGAGTGCCAACCGAGCGTCAGCATGACTTGGGGTCGGCTGATTGGGACTGGTGGAGCGAGGGGGCTGATGCCTCATTGGTGCTCCGCCGCGAAGTACATCCGGGTGGACGTAGCCGTGCGTTCATCAACGATTCCCCAGTACGGCTCGACGAGCTGCGCCGCGTTTCAAGTTCGCTGGTCGACATTCACAGCCAACGGGACGAGGGACTTTGGGCTCGGAACGAAGGTATAGTCCTTCTGCTCGAAGCCTTTTCGGACGGCCATCAAGCCGCCAAGGGGCACTACCAGACGTGCTTTGCACAGCTCCGTCAGTCCGAGGAACGCCTTTTGGAACTAGAGTCTGAACTTGGGGCCGTTAACGATCCGGAATACCTCAAATTTGTGGTTGAAGAGCTGCGCGCTCTCGACCTCAAACTCGGCGAAGAAGCCAAGCTGCGCGAGCAGCTGAAGCTTCTCAGCAACCAGCAGGAACTTCAGGAATTCAGCGCCGAAGCCCTCGCCGCAGTCGATCGCGAAGAACTTGGCCTTGAATCACTTGCTGGCCAGCTACGAAAGCTTGGCGAGCGAGCCGAGCGCCTGGGAGTGTCCAACGACCAGCTCACGAGTATGGGTTATGCCCTTGAGGACCTCGTGCGCGACCTTCGGGGACATTGGCAAGATCTTGTCGATCAATTAGATGCCGATCCAGGTGAGCTGAATTTCGTGGAGGAACGCCTCTCGGCCATTGATCGGGTTCAGCGCAAGCACCAGTGTGCTGACGACAGCGCACTCATTGCACACTGGGAGACCCTTGAGCGGCGCCTCAAGGTGTGGACAGAAGGTGCCGAAGAACTTGAGCGGGCGAGGGCAGAGGTACGTGAAGCCTCCCTCAAGGTGAGTGCGGCAGGAGAAGATTGGAATCAGCTTCTCATGAAGGCTGAACCTGCGATGGTCACAGCGGTGACGGGAGGTCTGGCTGATTTGGCGATGTCCCAAACCCGAATTGCGGTTCGGGCAGTACGCCGTTCCACCCCGAGTCCGATGGGCACCTATGCCTACACGCTGGAATTCAGTGCGAACCAGGGCCAAGAGCTTCAGGAGCTCGCTAAAGTGGCCTCCGGAGGCGAGCGCAGCCGCCTCATGCTGGTACTCAAACGCTACTTGGCCGAGCGCAAAGGATTGTCAACCGTGCTCTTTGACGAAATTGACACCGGAGTTTCGGGTGCGACCGCGAGCAAGATGGCCCATATGCTCCGAAGCATGAGCCAAAATGCTCAAATCATCGCCATCACCCACTTACCGCAAGTTGCCGCGTTAGGGGCACAGCACTGGGTCGTCGAGAAAGTAGTTGATGGAGACCGTACGCTGACGCAACTTAAGACCTTGAGCGACAGCGATCGAGCGCCCGAAGTGGCCCGCTTGCTCTCAGATGGTGACCTCAGTGCCTTAGCGATGGCACAAGCCGAGGCCTTGATGGCGGCGGCCGAGTGATTTTCACGATATTTGCGACATGAACAATCTACTTGCCGGAAAAAAGGGCATCATCTTCGGAGCCCTCAATAGCGACTCCATTGCCTGGAAGGTCGCCGAACAGTGCCACGCTCAAGGCGCTCAACTCGTGCTTACGAATGCCCCAATGGCCATGCGCATGGGCGAAATCAATGCGCTTGCTGAAAAGACAGGTGCGCCCGTTATCGGTGCCGACGCGACAAGCCTTGAGGAACTTCAGAACTTGATTCAGGGAGCCATGGACCATTTCGGTGGCAAAATTGACTTCATCCTGCACAGCATTGGAATGTCCGTCAACGTCCGCAAAAGCCGTCCCTACACCGACCTCAACTACGACTTCTTGACCAAGGGTTGGGATGTGTCGGCGGTTAGCTTTCATAAAGTACTCCAGACGGCCTACCAAATGGACGCCCTTAGCGACTGGGGTAGCGTGCTCGCGCTGAGCTACATTGCTGCCCAGCGCACGTTCCCTGACTACAACGACATGGCTGAGAACAAAGCCTACTTGGAGTCGGTGGCTCGCAGCTTTGGATACCACTACGGAATCCGCAACCACGTTCGCATCAACACCATCAGCCAGTCTCCCACACCGACCACCGCAGGTAGCGGCGTGAAGGGCTTTAATGCCTTCTTGAGCTTCGCTGATAAGATGAGCCCCTTAGGCAACGCAACGGCTGAAGATTGTGCCAACTTATGTGTGGTCATGTTTAGCGACATGAGCCGCCGTGTGACGATGCAGAACCTCTACAATGATGGTGGATTCAGCAACACGGGAGTGAGCCAAGAGGTACTTGACACCTACATGAAAGGCGCTGAATAATACCCGCGCCATACTGCACTAAAAAAGCCCGCTTCGGCGGGCTTTTTTGTGGTTTAGAATTCGCTCTTTTCGTGAAATACGATGCGGTAAAACTTTTCTTGCGTCATGTGCAGTCCAAACTGTGAGTCCGCTAAAAATACCAAGCGTCCAAACTTGTCGTGGGCGAGTTGGCGGGCCTTCATGCGCTCAAGTTCGGCGAGCTGTCCGGCGTCCTTGCCTTCTACCCACAGTGCTTTGTAGGCGGGGAAGGGTTCGTACGAACACTTCGCTCCGTACTCGTGCTCAAGACGGTATTGGATGACCTCGTACTGCAATGCGCCTACGGTTCCGATGACCTTTCGTCCGTTGGCGACAAGCGTAAACAGCTGGGCCACCCCTTCGTCCATCAACTGGTCCACTCCTTTGGCCAACTGCTTGGATTTCATGGGGTCAGCATTATTGATAAAGCGAAAGTGTTCGGGCGAAAAGGACGGAATTCCGCTGAAGTGAAGCGACTCGCCGCCTGTTAAGCTGTCCCCAATTCGAAAGAGTCCGGTATCAGGAAGACCAACGATGTCGCCAGGGTAGGCTTCCTCAACCACCTCACGCTTACTCGCCAAGAACGTCATAGGCGAACTGAATTTCAGGTTCTTGCCCTCGCGGACGTGCAGATAGTTGGTGTTGCGTTCAAAGGTTCCGCTGACCACCTTGACAAACGCAATGCGGCTGCGGTGGTTTGGATCGATGTTCGCGTGAATCTTGAATACAAATCCGCTGAACTTCGCCTCTTCAGGGTGAACCACGCGCTCCTCGGCAGCTTTGGGTTGGGGGTGCGGAGCAATTTCCGCAAAGCAATTGAGCAGTTCGCGCACCCCAAAGTTGTTGAGGGCGGAACCGAAAAACACCGGCTGTAGCTCTCCGCGCAAGTAGGCGTCTTGATCAAATTCCGGGTATACCCCTGCGACTAATTCGAGTTCTTCGCGTAAGGTTTCAGCAGCCTTGGCGCCGATGCGCTCAACAAGCTCAGGGTTGTCCAAGTCGCTAAATGCTACACCCTCTGCTACCTTTTGCTTGTTGACTTGGTCGTAAATCAACAGAGATTTGGACCACACGTCGTAGACGCCCTGAAACTGGGCGCCCATTCCGATTGGCCACGAAAGCGGGCAGAGGCGAAGCCCCAATTTGGATTCGATTTCGTCAAGTAGGTCAAACGCATCGCGGCCCTCGCGGTCCAACTTATTGATGAACACAATGATGGGGGTGGCGCGCATGCGGCAGACATTGACCAACTTTTCAGTCTGGGCTTCTACACCTTTGGCCACGTCGACGACCACGATGGCACTATCTACCGCGGTGAGGGTGCGGTAGGTATCTTCAGCGAAATCTTGGTGGCCCGGCGTATCGAGAATGTTGATGTGCTTGCCCTGGTACTCAAAGGCCATGACCGAGGTCGCAACCGAAATTCCGCGCTGCCGCTCGATCTCCATAAAGTCTGACGTCGCGCCCTTTTTGATTTTGTTGCTCTTGACGGCTCCGGCTTCGTTGATAGCTCCGCCAAAAAGAAGCAGCTTCTCGGTAAGGGTCGTTTTGCCCGCATCAGGGTGCGAAACAATTCCAAAGGTTCTGCGGCGCTGAAGCTCCGTGTGTAAATTCGACATATCGGCTAAATTGCGGGCTGCAAAGGTAGGTAGTTCCGCGCCGAACCTTTTTTAAATCTATGGGTTAAAGCCACTATGGAGTCGTCGTACAGCATCAAAGATTTGGAGCACCTCACGGGCATTAAGGCCCACACGCTCCGTATTTGGGAGCAGCGCTACGAAATTGTCGTGCCCAAACGGACCGACACCAACATTCGTACCTATTCCGACGACGACCTAAAAACCCTGCTCAACGTTGCGGTTCTCATTCAGAAAGGCTGGCGTATTAGCAAAATCGCCGATTTGTCGCGCGAGCAGCTTAGTCAAAAGATTCTTGAAGAAGCCCTGCAGCACGGAAGCCAAACCGCCCAAGTTACCCGCTTAATCCAAGCCTGTATCGATCTCGACGAGTTGACCTTCTCGCAGATTCTCGATACGAGTATTCGCGAGGCGGGAGAGGAGCACACCTTTACGCACGTCGTTGGTGGATTCATTCACCAAATTGGCTACATGTGGCAGACGGATGCCATTGGCGTCGCTCACGAGCACTTCGCGAGTAACCTGATCAAGCAGAAAATGTATGCGGCGCTCGATCGCCTCACGGACCAGCGGATGTCAGTTAAGAGCCCAGCGGTACTTATGTACCTCCCGCAAGATGAGCTCCATGAACTCGGGTTGCTCTATCTGCACTATTTGCTCAAGGCGCGCGGAACCACAGTGGTCTTTCTCGGACAGTCGCTTCCGCTCGAGCACCTAGCGGTCTTGTTTAAGCAAACGAACCACTTTAAATTAGTGGTAAGCGTTTGGACGACTCAACCTTCTCGAGAGTCAATAGATCAGTACGTTTCAGATGCCCGCTCGTTTATGGGTGATGTTCCCCTCTGGGTAACTGGGTTAGCAGTCTCAGACTGGAAGTCGCCAGATCACCTCACCGTGACATACTCAAATCTAGCCAGTCTTGGCCAACAGCTGACATCTGAGTTAGCTCTTTCGTTCTGAGCTAGTTAACTTAGTTCGGCATCCTTTTGTTTATGCTTTTCATAAAAAGTTTAAACAAAGCGTTGGCTCGGCACATTTCTTGTTTAACTTAGTGTTCTAATTGTTAAACAAAAGCGACATGCCCCCAGAGTCCTTTGGTCCCCAAATTTTTCAGCACGAGCAGTTCTTGCGTGGTTTAGCCATGAAGCTCACGCGCCATTCTGAAGACGCTGAAGACCTCGTTCAAGAAACCTTTTACAAGGCGATCAAGAACCAGTCAAAGTACCAAGAGGGCACAAACCTTCGTGGATGGCTGTATACCATCCTTAAGAATACGTTCATCAACAACTACCGCAAGAAGAAGAACCAAAATACCTACGCGGACGACAGCGAAAACCAGTACGTCCTTGGGGGTATGATGGCCAACCGCGAAGATGAAGCCGATAGCCCCTACGAAATGGCCAATATCATTGATCGCATCGAGAATGTAGAGCGTACCTACTTGGACGCATTCATGATGTACTTTAATGGGTACAAGTACGAAGAGATCGCTGACCAAATGGGCATTCCCTTGGGAACGGTAAAAAGCCGTATCTTCTTAGCACGACGTAAAATGATGGACCAGCTTCGCGGAATCCGCGGCAACGACTAAATGAAGAAGAAAGCAATTGTAATTGGCTCCGGTTTTGCAGGAATGTCGAGTGCTGCCTATTTGGCTCAAGCGGGCTATGAGGTTGAAGTACTTGAAATGCACGATGGCCCAGGAGGTAGGGGAC
Organism: Schleiferiaceae bacterium; assembly: GCA_030833905.1. Taxonomy (GTDB): domain Bacteria; phylum Bacteroidota; class Bacteroidia; order Flavobacteriales; family Schleiferiaceae; genus TMED14. The sequence goes on along the minus strand of JAURGG010000007.1, from coordinate 15,618 downwards.
GCCAGTGGGTCCACGAGGGCTACACGTTTGATTTAGGCCCCTCATTTTACTGGATGCCCGACGTGTTTGAGACGTTTTTTGGTCACTTTGGCAAAAAGTCCAGCGACTACTACGAACTTCGCCGATTGGATCCGTCCTACAGCATCTACTTTGAGGATGGCCCCATGCCAATCCCCGCCCAAATGAGCGAAATTGAGGCCTTATTTGATCGACTGGAGCCCGGCTCCGCCGTTCGGCTTCGCGCGTTTTTAAAGGACGCTGAGTACAAATACCGCGTCGGAATCGACGATCTGGTGCGCAAACCTTCGCGGAGCGTGCTAGAATTTGCCGACGTCCGTATTCTAACTGGACTCTTGCGCATGGATCTGCTTCGCAGCATTCGCAGCAGCATCGCCAAGGTTGTTAGTCACCCCAAGCTGCGCCAACTGCTCGAGTTTCCGGTGCTCTTTTTGGGGGCGACACCGAGCAACACGCCAGCGCTTTACAGCTTGATGAACTATTCAGACTTCGCTCAAGGCACGTGGTACCCCGTCGGGGGAATGTATTCAGTGGTCCAAGGATTCTACCAACTTGCTCAAGAGCAAGGTGTGAAGTTTCACTTTAATCAAGAAGTAACGGGTTTTGCCTACGAGGGCAAATCCATTTCTGGCGTCTACGTGGGCAACACGCTCCACACAGCTGACGTAGTAGTTGCCTCAGCCGACTACGCGCACGTCGAACAAAAATTGGTGAAGCCGGAATTTCGCCGCTACACCGCGAACTACTGGGCGAAGCGCAAAATGGCTCCGTCGGCATTCATGTACTACTTGGGATTGGATACTAAGCTTACAGGTTTAGAGCACCATACCCTGTTTTTTGATGCGGACTTTGACACCCATGCCGACGCGATCTACACGAACCCACGTTGGCCCGAAAAACCACTGTTCTACTTGAGCATCGCCTCGGCAACCGACCCAAGTGCTGCGCCTGAAGGAAAGGATGCACTGGTTATACTTATTCCAATGGCGACTGGCCTTGAGGACGATGATGCCACGCGCCAGCGCTACCTCGACATGGTCGCTGAACGAATGAAGGCTCAAATTGGTATGGACATTCGCGAGCACATTGTAATTCAGCGCAGCTTTGCCTACCGTGACTTCGTGAAAGAGTACCACGCGCACCGGGGAAACGCCTACGGATTGGCCAATACCCTTGACCAAACCGCCATTCTTAAGCCAAGCCTTAAGGGCAAGCTCAACAACTTGTACTACGCCGGGCAACTTACCGTTCCCGGGCCCGGAGTACCTCCGTGCATCATTTCAGGAGAAGTAGTGGCGCGCGAAATCACCAAAGAACATCCTTTAGTATGATGGACCTCTACACGAAAACGTCGATCCGAACGAGCAAGGGAATTACCAAGGCGTATTCCACATCTTTTTCGCTCGGAATCCTTGGTTTATCCAAGCCGCTTCGCGATCCGATTTATGCGGTATACGGATTCGTACGCGTTGCGGACGAAATCGTAGACACGTTTCATGGCACGAACCAGCGCGACTTGTTGGAGCGCTTTTGGGCCGATACCGACCGCGCCATTGACGAGGGGATTTCGACGAACCCGGTCCTACACGCCTTTCAGTATGTCGTGAATGCCTACCAGATTGACCGTGGATTGATCAATACCTTCTTGCGTTCGATGGAAATGGATCTCGAGGACCGCACCTATGACCAATCCGCCTACGAGCAGTACATTCTCGGCAGTGCCGAAGTAGTGGGGCTCATGTGCCTCAAAGTCTTTGTCAATGGCGATCAATCACAGTACGAGGCACTAACTCCGTATGCGATGAAGCTCGGTTCCGCGTTTCAAAAAATCAACTTTTTACGCGATGTGGCTGCTGATTTTCAGGCGCTTGGCCGCACTTACTTCCCCAATGTAGACCTCGCGCAATTCGACGACGATGCCAAAATGGCTATTGAGCGCGACATTGAACGCGACTTCCGCAAAGGCTACGAGGGCATTCTTCGACTGCCCAAAGGTTCTCGATTCGGCGTGTACATCGCCTACATGTACTACTACGCACTTTTTCAAAAAATTATGCGCACACCTTCATCAGAAGTGTTTTCGTCGCGTATTCGAATCAGTAACCGTAAAAAATACCGTCTCTTTGCCAGCTCATTCGTGCGCCACGCATTGAATTTATTATAGTCCACTATGGAAACAGTTATCCTCGTCAACACGGCCGACCAGCCGGTGGGGCGGATGGAGAAGTTCGAGGCGCACCAGCGCGGACTCCTTCACCGCGCATTTTCAGTTTTTTTGTTCAACGAGCGCGGAGAAACCTTGCTCCAGCAGCGTGCAGCCGGTAAGTACCACTCGCCACTTTTGTGGACCAACTCCTGCTGCAGCCACCAGCGCGAAGGAGAGTCCAATCTTGAAGCCGCAACCCGCCGCCTTAATGAAGAACTGGGCATTGACCCTTCTCAAATCTCTGAATTGAAGGATTCCTTTCACTTCATTTACCGCGCAGAATTCGACAACGGCCTCACCGAGCATGAGCTTGATCACGTGGTTCTTGGTCGGTTTGACGGAATCGTCACCCTCAACACCGAAGAAGTCGAGGCGGTGCGCTGGATCTCAATGTCCGAATTGACTCGAGAAATGGATGCGCATCCAGAGCAGTTCACGGCTTGGTTCCAAATCATTTTTCGTGAATACCAAAGCCAACTTCCGCAATGAATACCAAACCACTTCGCGCATCCGTAAGCCGTCATGCGCACTTTAATGCGGCACATCGGCTCTATGTGAAGTCCTGGACCGATGCCCAGAATGAAGCGCAGTTTGGACCCTGTTCCAATCCGCGCTACCACGGACACAACTACGAACTCATCGTCAAGTTAACGGGCCCTATAGATCCTGTTACGGGCTATGTATACGACCTCGGAATCCTTTCGAGCCTCATAAAGCGCGAAGTAGAAGCTCGCCTTGACCACCGCAACCTCAATGAAGAAGTTCCTGAGTTCTTTGATCGGGTTCCCTCGGCTGAATTTATCGCGGTAGCTATTTGGGAGTGGCTGCGGCCACACCTTCCCGTGCACGTAGACCTGCACATCACCTTGTACGAAACCCCACGAAACTTTGTCGAATACGATGGCGCACAATAAATCTTTTCACGGAACTCCGACCAACAACGGCATCAAGCCCGCCAACGGTCGCCACCTTGCAACTCCCACCATTGAAGAAAATCTTCTTCAGCCGGACTCTGAGAAAATCGAACGCATCGCCGAGAAATTTGGCGAAATCATGGACATCCTTGGATTGGACCGAAGCGATGATTCACTCAAGGATACCCCGCGACGCGTGGCAAAAATGTACGTCCTCGAGCAGTTTGCGGGTCTGAATCCGCTCAACAAGCCAGAGGTCACCCTCTTCGAGAACCGCTACCACTACGACGAGATGGTGCTCGAACGCAACATCACCCTGCATTCAACCTGCGAACACCACTTCGTACCCATTTTGGGGGTCTGCCATGTGGCCTACTTTTCGTCAGGTGAAGTGGTCGGACTCTCTAAACTCAACCGAATTGTGCGGCACTTTGCCAAGCGCCCGCAGGTTCAAGAGCGACTCACCGAGCAGATTGCAGCTGAACTCAAGCGCGTGCTGCGCACTGAGGATGTAGCTGTGTACGTCGACGCCGAACATCTCTGCGTGAAAATGCGCGGGGTAGAGGATGCACACAGCTCAACTGCTACCAGTCATTTTGGTGGAAAGTTCCGTGATCCCGCGACCCGCGCCGAGTTCTTGCAGGCCATGAAGGGCTAGCCATGCTACTTTTTTGGTTTCGACGCGACCTTCGTCTGTCCGACAACGCAGGCTTGTTTCGCGCCCTTGAGCTCGGAATCCCGGTGCAGCCGGTATTCATTTTTGACCGAAACATTCTTGACCGCCTAGAGGATCGCACCGACGCTCGCGTGCAATTCATACACGGTGAAGTCGAACGCCTTAAGGACGAACTGCAGGCCTTGGGTGCAAACCTATGGTGCGGCTACGGAATTCCCGAGGACATTCACCGTCAGTGGATTGTGGACCACCCTGAAATCCAAGGAGTCTTTGCCAATCGTGACTACGAGCCCTATGCCCGCGAACGCGATGCCCGCATTGAAGCACTGTACCGCGAAGGTGATCGGTGGTTCAAAGGCGCCAAAGACCATGTAGTTTTTGAGAAGTCCGAAGTGGTAAAGCCTGATGGATTGCCCTATACCGTGTTCACTCCGTACAGCCGCAGATGGCGTGCTGCTCTTGAGGCTAATGGCATTCCGAACTACCCGTCTGAAAACTTATTGGATAGGGGGTTGGCCAAGTCCAAGCCCCACAATTACGTTCCGTCGCTCGAGTCCATGGGGTTTGAGCCAAGCGGCATATCCATGCCTCCGAAAACCTGGTCGCACGACACCCTCGTGCACTACGCGCAGCGGCGCGACATTCCGTCCGACGAGCAGGGCACCACGCGCCTTGGGTTGCACCTTCGCTTCGGAACCATTAGCGTGCGCGCACTCCTTCGAGCGGGCCAAGAGGCGAGTGAAACCTTTGTAAACGAGTTAATTTGGAGGGACTTCTACCAAATGGTCCTCTACCATTTTCCTGAAAGTCCAAAGAAGGCAATTAAGCCAGCCTACGACCGAATCGAGTGGGAATCAAATGAAGCGCACTTTGCCGCGTGGTGCGAGGGACAAACAGGCTATCCGATGGTGGACGCCGGGATGCGCCAACTCAATACCACGGGCTACATGCACAACAGAGTCCGCATGGTAGTCGCAAGCTTTCTTACCAAGCACTTGCTCATCGACTGGCGCTGGGGAGAGGCCTACTTTGCCCAAAAACTTCTTGACTTTGACCAAGCGAGTAATGTCGGAGGTTGGCAGTGGGCGAGTGGGTCGGGCACCGACGCGGCTCCTTACTTCCGGATTTTCAATCCGCAATCGCAGCTGGAGAAATTTGACCGAAAACTGGAATACGTCAAGAAGTGGGTTCCTGAATACGGTACACCGTTGTACGCTCAACCAATCGTCGACCACGCTTGGGCACGGCAACGTTGCTTGGAGCGCTATAAATCGGGTTTAGGAAGTACTCAAGACTGAAGCGCCTCTGCCTTCGGGTACCCGAACAAGCCCTTTTCTTTAATGATCGTATCCACGTAGGTCGGAAGGCAGGACTCCCATCCCGTCTCGCCATTTCGTATGCGACGAAGCACGTCGCGGCTCCAAATACTCAGAATTTCAGGATCAAAATTCTCTATGTCGCGGACGCGGCGTGCTTGCTTCAGGTAGTCGTAAATGTTTTTAAACAAATCATTTACGATGATGTCGTTCGTCGTGGTAATGCTCTCTTCTCCTCGAAATGGATACGCGTAGATAACTAAACTCTTTGAGAACAGTCGGCCCATCGCCTCGAGAATTCCGCCCGTGAGGTGGTCGTAGTACTTCTCTTCGAAAATCTCCTGAAGTGAGGGTACTCCCATAATGAGGCCCATGCGCTTCTTTGTAAAGCTTGCGAAGTAGTCCACCAATCGGTAGTATTCCTGATAGTTCGAGATCAGCACGGTTTGGCCAATGCTGCACAAAATATCGGCGCGGTCCAAGAAGTCTTGCTCGTCGAGGTTCCCGTCGGCGAGGAGGTTGTTGAGCGTGATTTCAAAGAGCACTACCGTGCTCTCTTTTTCAACCTTATTGGACTTGATGAACTCTTTATAGCCCTTTTTGATCATGTCCATGTTCACCTTGGTCACCGGGCGAAAGCTTCCGCGCATGGCCAAAATGTTCTTTTTATAGAGCAGCTCTGCGGGGAGCAGGTTTTTGCCCTCTGGTCCAAAAATGACCGCATCGGTAAAGCCATTTTTAATGAGCTGAAGCGACATCAAACGATTGTCTACGTGCTCAAAATCAGGACCTAAAAAGTTGATCAAATCAATTTCGATGGCGGACTTTTCGATGCCGTCGTACAAACTCATCAAGAACTTCTTGGGTTCGTCATAAAAGTTGTAGGCGGCATAAATCAGGTTGACGCCCATGGCGCCAATCGTTTCTTGCTGGTACTTGGCATTGTCTTCGTGAAGACGAACGTGTACGATGACCTCGTTGGCTTCGCCGTCCGGTCGCGTTTGGTAGCGAATACCTAACCATCCATGGCCTTTAAAGGTCTTGGCAAAGTTGATGGTGGCTACAGTATTCGAAAACGCAAAAAAGCATTTGTCGGGAGAGCGATCTCGATCAATGCGCTCGTGCAGCAGGCCGTACTCGTGGTGCAGCATTTTGCGCAAACGCGTCTCAGTCACATACCTGCCGTCGGATTCCTGACCGTAAATGGCATCTGAAAACTCCTTATCGTAGGCGCTCATCGCCTTGGCAATCGTGCCAGAAGCACCGCCAGCGCGAAAAAAGTGACGCACGGTTTCTTGGCCTGCGCCAATTTCTGCAAATGACCCGTAAATATTGGGGTTTAGGTTGGTGCGGAGCGCCTTCTGCGCGGCGCTTAAAACCATGTCAGCCATGTCACCAAAGGTAGCGTACATTTGGCCTGATGCCCGCGGTTTCGCTCGAATTTTTTGGAAGTGGCACGAGCCAAGGCGTTCCCATAATTGGGTGCGAATGCTCGGTGTGCACCTCACTCGACCCCAAAGACCGACGCCTTCGAGCGTCCGTCCTTATTGCCACATCGTCCACTCAAGTGCTCATTGACTGTGGCCCGGATTTTCGGCAGCAAATGCTCCGCACAGATCATGCCCGACTTGATGCGGTCGTTCTGACGCACGAACACATGGATCATGTTGCGGGCCTTGACGACTTGCGTCCGCTGATCTTTGCCCAAAATGAGCCCATGCCACTTTGGGCTACTGATCGGGTAGAGAAGAGGTTGCGTGAACAGTTTGCGTATGCATTTAGTACAAAGCGCTACCCTGGAGCCCCAGAATTTGAGCTTAGGCGTATTGAACCCGGCGTAGAATTTACCATTGGAGACCAACGGTGGATTCCGATTCTCGGCGAGCACGGATCCTGGCCGGTGCTCGGCTACCGCATCGGGGACATCGTATACCTCACCGACGTCTCAGGGATGGATAAAGAGGAACGAAGAAAAATTCGAGGCGCAGAAGTACTTGTGGTGAATGCGCTTCGAAAAACACCGCACATTTCGCACTTCAGTCTTGAGGAGGCTGTGGAATTTGCCCTCGAAACCGAAGTTCCGAATGTCTACTTCACCCACATTAGCCACCATATGGGGCACCACCACGAGGTCAATGCCGAACTCCCCAAGGGGATGGCGCTAGCCTACGACGGATTGAAGCTAAAGGTTTAGCAGGCAGACACTTCTGTGTCAAGCACTGTGCCCACTGCACCACCTTGACGGGGCCACGATGGCACATTGACTCCAAGTGAGGCAGATCCGTACTGCTGGCCCTCTACGTTAAAGAGCGTGAAATCTGCAGGACACCCAATATTGACTGTCACCGAACCAAGTCCGAACAACGTTCGCGGACGGTGTGCCACAGCTTCGACCCACGCCTCAAGTGCGGCGCGGTCTGAACGCACGGCGCAGTACCAAGAAAAGCACTGCTCAATGGTTGCGGCCCCAAAGCTCGCGCTGCCCCATTCGCAGTTCTTGAGTTCGTGGTCCATGGGGTCGTGGTCGCTGACAATCAGGTCGATGCTGCCATCAAGGACCCCTTCCCAAAGAGCGCTCTGGTCAATGCTGCTACGCAAGGGTGGCATAAGCTTCACGGCGGTGTCGTAGGATTCGATATCGGAATCGGTTCCGACCAAGTTGGCAATTGCTACGTCGGCAGACACGTCGAGACCGCGGGCCTTCGCTGCACGCACCATCTCGACGCTTTCGGCGCACGAAAGTCCTGCGAGGTGAAGGCCTCCGCCAGCATACTCGGCGATTGCGAGGTCGCGCTGTACGCGAATGGTTTCGGCGAGGGCTGGAATAGGGGCCATTCCTGATTTTAACGCAGAGAGGCCTTCGTGGGCAACGCCGGTGGGGCAGAGGTTGCGCTCCATCGGGAAGCTCCAAACTCGTGCGTCAAGACCCTGAGCGTACTCCAGGGCCAGCTGCAGCGTATGCGGCCGGTCCACGGGGTGCTTGTCATCTGAAAATGCTAAAGCTCCTGCCGCCCGCATGTCGGCAAGTTCGGCAAGTTTTTCGCCATTAAGGCCTTGAGTCAGGGCTCCCACTGGGATCCACACGACGTGCGGAAACTCTGGAAGGGCTTCAATTGCCGGACGGTTATCACGCGCCGGATGGGTCGAGGGCATGAGGGCCACATGGGTAAATCCGCCATGGAGTGCGGCCGCAGCGAGGGAATCGTAGGTCTCACGTTCTTCGTGGCCGGGGGCTCCGCTTCGAGCGCGGCCGTCGATCCATCCTGGGCTGAGCATCATTCCTTTGGCCCAAGCGACCTCGGGAGCTCCTTCAAGAACTCCGGGGCTGTCCATGGCCTGAATTTGTCCGTCTTTAATGAACACATCCACGGTCTGACCGTGAAAAGGTGACCGAGGATCCACCACGTGTATGCTCGGCAGAATGAATGCATTGATCGTCATAGCCGAGCACAAATGTAGTTTTTTTTGAGCGGCTCCGCGTACGGTTCTGTCGCGATAAAGTGTGGCACGCAGTAATTCGGTCCGCACACGAATTTAGATCTGTGTATAATGACTACATCCTCAACGCACGCTCAAGAAGTGACCGACGAGACTTCTTTACTGGTTTGTGCATTTATAAATGTTTAAACATATATTTGCATTATGAACACAGTCCTTCACGCTTCTTCATCGCGCGGAACCGCCGACCACGGCTGGCTCAAGACCGCGCACTCCTTTTCGTTCGCCGGCTACTACAACCCTGAGCGCATCCACTACGGGGTGCTTCGCGTGCTCAACGACGACTGGATTGCGGGCGGAACCGGTTTTGGCAAACATCCGCACGATAACATGGAGATTGTCACTATACCACTAACCGGAGCTTTGGAGCACCAAGATTCCATGGGCAACAAAGAAGTGCTGCACATGGGAGAAGTACAGGCCATGAGCGCCGGAACCGGCGTATTTCACTCCGAGTACAACGCAAGTACGACCGATCCATGCTCGCTGCTTCAAATTTGGATCATTCCCGAGCGACGTGGTGTGGAACCTCGCTACGAGCAGCGCTTCTACGACGTTGAGGCCCTCGGCAACGAATGGCATACGGTGGTGAATCCAATGGGGCAAGGTGATGCCATGCCGATTCACCAGCAGGCGTGGTTTTCACTCACAAAAATTCCGGCAGGAGCTGTGCGCAACTACCAACCCAAGCGAAGCGAAAACGGGGTCTACTTCTTTGTAATTGAAGGAGCTGCGCATGTTGCAGGGCACGCACTCGAATCTCGCGACGGACTGGGCGTTTCAGAAGTTGATGAAGTGCCAGTAACCGCAACGACTGACTGCTTTATTTTGGCGATGGATGTTCCCCTTCGGCTCCCCGCTATAGCCTAACTTTGCAGGGATCATGTTTGAATCCCTAAGTGAAAAAATTGACTCCGCATTGCACCGGTTATCGGGGCGGAGCAAGATTACCGACATCAACATCGCCGAGGCGATCAAGGATATTCGCCGCGCGCTCGTCGACGCGGACGTAAACTACAAGCTAGCCAAAGAGTTCACCGACCGCGTCAAAGACCGGGCGATGGGCCAAGATGTACTCAAGTCGCTCGAGCCCGGCCAGTTGATGGTCAAGGTGGTGCGTGATGAAATGGCGGCATTGATGGGTGGTTCCGCCACCGAAATCGCCAGTGGCAGCGGCCTTCAGACTGTGCTTATGGCGGGGCTTCAAGGTTCGGGTAAGACGACGTTCACCGCGAAGTTGGGCAACCACCTCAAGCGCAAAAAGGGTCGTAAAGTCCTACTCGCGGCAGCTGACGTCTACCGTCCCGCGGCGATTGATCAGCTCAAAACCTTGGGTGAACAGATCGGAATCGAAGTATTTAGCCTTGAAGGCGAAAAAGATGCGGTTCGAATTGCCCGAGAAGCCCAAGCCTACGCCAAAACCAACGGATTCAACTACCTGTTAATCGATACCGCGGGCCGACTTGCTGTTGACGAGGCTTTGATGCGCGAGATCGCTTCGATTCGCTCGGAGACTTCGCCCGAAGAGATTCTTTTTGTCGTGGATTCCATGACCGGTCAAGATGCGGTCAACACGGCGAAGGCCTTTCACGACGTCCTCGACTACACTGGGGTAATCCTTACGAAGCTCGACGGTGATACCCGCGGTGGTGCCGCATTGAGTATTCGCCACGTGGTCCAAAAGCCGATTAAGTTCATCGGAACCGGCGAAAAAATGGACGCCCTTGACGTCTTTCACCCCGACCGTATGGCCGACCGCATCCTGGGGATGGGTGACGTCATTTCGTTGGTTGAACGCGCCCAAGAACAGTTTGACGTCGAGCAAGCTCGCAAAATCAATAAAAAAATCGCAACCAATAAATTCGGATTTGACGATTTTTTAGACCAGATTCAACAGGTCAAAAAGATGGGCAATATGAAGGACCTCATGGGCATGATTCCTGGGGTGGGTAAGGCGATGAAAGGAATGGACATTCCAGATGATGCATTTAAGCACGTCGAGGCCATGATCCGATCCATGACTCCTGAAGAGCGCAGCAACCCGGGTATCATCAACGGCAGCCGCCGGGCGCGCATCGCCTCAGGTAGCGGGCGCAATGTGACCGAACTCAACAAGCTCATCAAGCAATTTGACGACATGAGCCGTGTGATGAAAATGATGCAGGGGCAGGGCGGACGCAGCCAACTTATGTCCATGATGAACAAAATGCGCTGATGGCACTCATTCTCAGTGGCCGTGATGCCGCAACCGCATGGAAGGCATACATCCGAAAGGAAGTAGCAGGCCGCAGGGCTCAGGGCAAGCGCGCTCCGCACCTCGCCGCCATTTTGGTGGGAGAAGATCCCGCGAGTCAGGCCTACGTGAGGGGTAAGGTGCGGGACTGCGAAGAGGTTGGGTTCAAATCGACCTTGATCACGCTTCCGGCCGACGCCACCCAGCAAGAGCTTCAAAAGCATGTATCTGACCTAAACAGCAATCCCGAGGTAGACGGATTCATTGTGCAGCTTCCGTTGCCGGCCCACCTGAATTCCAACGAAATTCTCTTATCGATCAATCCTCTCAAAGACGTCGACGGCTTTCACCCTGAAAACGTTGGACGCATGGCGCTTGGCTTGCCTACCTACTTGCCGGCAACACCCTACGGAATGCTGTTGCTCCTCGAGCACTATGGACTTTCTCCGGAGGGCAAGCATGCGGTGGTCGTGGGACGAAGCAATATCGTGGGTTCTCCAATGAGTATTCTTCTGAGCCGCAACACAAAAATGGGTAACGCGACCGTCACTTTGGCGCACAGCCGCACGCCCAACCTCGCTGAAGTATGCCGCAGTGCAGACATCCTGGTGGCGGCCATCGGTAAAGCCAAGTACATTTCGGCTGACATGGTGAAACCCGGCAGCATCATCCTTGACGTCGGAATTAACCGTGTAGACGGAAAACTCATCGGAGATGTTGATTTTGACGCTGTGGAGCCCATCGTTGGCGCGATAACTCCGGTTCCTGGAGGGGTTGGGCTGATGACGCGGGTTGGATTGCTCATGAATACCCTACATGCCGGCTCATAGTACCGCCCTTCCTCTCATGGAAGCATTTCGCACCGTCCAGGGCGAAGGAGCGCACACGGGACGCCCGTCCTTTTTTATGCGAATCGGTGGATGCGACGTGGGGTGCCACTGGTGCGATGTCAAGGAATCTTGGGATGCGAACAAGCATCCGCTGACTCCACTAGATCAACTTCTCGAGCTACCTGGCGATCAGGATTCCATCGTGGTGATTACTGGAGGCGAACCCCTCATGTGGAATATGGGTCCATTGACCGAGGGATTAAGAGCGCGCGGATTCCGTGTTCACCTCGAGACGAGTGGGGCCTACCCAGTTACCGGCGAATGGGACTGGGTTTGCCTATCGCCCAAAAAGACTAAGGCACCCCTCGCCGAATGGTATGCGTTGGCCAACGAACTGAAAGTGATAATTTTCAACGACGACGACTTCAAGTGGGCCGCAACGCATGCGGCACAGTGCAGCGCTGAGGTCGAACTCTTTGTGCAGCCCGAATGGTCGCGAAGAGATAAGAATATTCCAAAAATCATCGATTTTCTCGAGAGCAATCCTAACTGGCGCTTGGGGTTGCAAACGCACAAATATATCGGCATGCCCTAATCGGGCAATCGAGTTTAACGTACAGAAATCTCGCGATCTACGCGCTCCACACCTTTTATGGATTTAAGTCGCTGCACGAGGTCGCTCAAGTGGCTTCGGTCGGCGACGTGCACGCTCACGGTACCCTGAAAAACACCATCGCTTCCGTCGATATGAAAGGCCCGTATGTCGATCTGCATGTCGCTCGTAATCACTTTGGTGACCTTTAGTATTAAGCCCTTGGAGTCAATACCTGAAAAGCGGAGCACCGCATTGAATCCTTGGCGGGAACCTCGGTTCCATTCGGCCTTGATCACGCGCTCGGCAAACTGACCCTGAAGCTTTACCGCATGCTTGCAGTCCGTACGGTGTACTTCGATGCCATTTTCTTCAATAAATCCAAAAATTCCGTCGCCTTGAATCGGACGGCAGCAGTGAGCAAGGCGGTGTTCAAGCACTACCTCGTCGGGGCCAAAAAGAACAATGTTTGAAGAATTTGGCACGTCCTTAACGGCACCTTCTTTGGATTTTGGGCGAAATCTTCTAAGGATGTACTGGTAAAACCCACCGCTGTCCTCGCGCAAAAAATCCCTCAAACGTTCGCTGTCGAGCTCGCCCTTGCCAAACTTTAAAAAGAGCTCTTTGGGGTTGCGAACGGCATAAAAGTTCAGCATTCTCTGCGTAGTGGACTGATTGAGTTCGATGTTGGCCCTTTTGAGCATTCGCTCGAGGCGCTCTTTGCCATCAGATTCTTGGGTGCGAGCACGATCTCTGAAGTAGGAGCGAAGCTTGGACTTTGCTTTTGGAGACGATACCCAATCTAGCCAGGATTCCTGCGGAATCTGAGTATCTGAGCTAATGATTTGAACCTGGTCTCCATTTTGGAGCTGGTGGCTCAAGGCAACGAGCTGCCCGTTCACTTTGGCGCCCAACGTCTTCATTCCGAGGTCGGTGTGGATTTCAAACGCGAAATCCAGTGGACTAGATCGCTTGGGTAGCGTCACCATCTTGCCCTGTGGTGTAAAGACAAAAATCTCGTCAGAAAACAACTGTAGCTTGAACTGGTCGACAAACTCGACCGCGTTTTCGCTGTGTCCCTCGACCACATCGCGAATCCGTTCGATCCACGAATCGAGCGCGGCGCTTCCCGAACCGTCTTCTTTGTAGCGCCAATGTGCGGCGTAGCCTCGCTCGGCCTCATCATCCATTCGCTTAGAGCGGATTTGAATCTCAATCCAGTGTCCTTCGGGGCCCATTACAGTAATGTGCAGAGATTCGTAGCCGTTGGCCTTCGGAGTCGTTACCCAATCCCTCAATCGCCGTGGATTCGGTCGGTAAATTGAGGTGATGAGTGAGTATACCCTCCAGATATCTGACTTTTCGCGCTTGGGCGAAGAATCCAAAATGATGCGTACGGCGTACTTGTCGTAGACTTCTTCAAACGGAACATTTTGGTTCTGCATCTTTCGACGGATGCTAAACACACCTTTGTTTCGTCGCTTTAATGAGAAAGCCAAGCCTTCAGATTTGAGAAGGTCCTCCAGCCCGTGTCCGAAGCGCTCGAGGTAGGCTCCATCGTTTTCTTCGGCTTGAACTAGCTTGTCTTCAAGCTCTTCATAAACTTCTGGCTCTAAGTATTTTAAACTCAAATCCTCAAACTCTTGCTTGAATGTATACAGCCCCATGCGATGAGCGAGGGGGGCAAAGATGTACATCGTCTCAGATGCAATCTTTAACTGCTTGGCATGGGCCATGGAATCAAGCGTGCGCATGTTGTGCAGTCGGTCCGCCATCTTGATAAGTACCACCCGAACATCGTCACTAATGCTCACCAAGAGCTTGCGAAAATTTTCGCTTTGCATTGACGTCTGCATGTCAAAAATGCCCTGAATCTTGGTGAGGCCTTCGACGATGTAGGCGACACTAGAGCCAAACATTCGGTCGAGGTCTTCACGAGTGTATTCGGAATCTTCGATGACATCGTGCATCAATGCTGCGGCGATGGATTGGGCTCCTAACCCTATCTCTTGAGAAACAATCTGCGCCACCGCCAGTGGGTGGGTGATGTAGGGCTCGCCGGACTTGCGCCGCACATCTTTATGGGCATCTTCAGCTACTTTGTATGCCTTTCGTATCAGCGCGAGGTCCTCCTTGTCCGCCCCTCGTTCGGTGGCGGATTTCAGGAGTGCTCGGTACTGGCTCCGAACGACTTTGGCGTAGTCTACTTGCTCCATGGCTTTGAAGGCAACAGTGTGGCGCGGCACTCGCCAAAACCGATTCGGGTTCCGCCCGAAGTCCAACCTCGCAAAATGAGTGTGTCGCCGTCTTCGAGAAATGCGCGCGTATCCCCGTTGGCCAACGTGATCGGCTTGGATCCGTTCCATGTAAGCTCGAGCATGGATCCGTACGAACCGGGCTCGTTTCCGCTAATGGTGCCAGAGGCCATTAAATCGCCGCTCTGAATGATGCATCCATTGACCGTATGGTGGGCAATCTGCTGTGCAAAACTCCAGTAGAGGTACTTGGCATTGGACCGCGAAATCACGGTTTCGCTTCCGTCGGAGCATGCAATGGCCACCTCAAGATCGAGATCCCAGTGCGAACCTGAACGGTTTTGCTGCAGGTAGGGCAGGGGAGCGGGATTGCTCTGGTCCTCGCCCGCGCAGCGACTGCCCTGAAGAGCTTCAAACGGAACAATCCACGGACTCATCGTCGACGCAAAATTCTTTGCCAAGAATGGACCCAACGGAACATATTCCCACTGCTGCAAATCTCGGGCCGACCAGTCGTTGAACAGGACGAGTCCAAAAATGTGATCTTCTGCCTGGTCAACGGGAATCCACGAAGCGTCGCGAGGACCGCCCTTAAGGATGATGCCCACTTCGAGCTCAAAATCCATCTTCACCGACGGACCAAAAACGGGTGCCGGATCATTGGGGCCTTTGCGCTGGCCGTTGGGGCGCACGACGTCGGTTCCACTCACCGCCACGGTTGAGGCGCGGCCGTGGTAGCCTACGGGCAGGTGAAGCCAGTTGGGAAGCAGCGCGTTATCGGGGTCGCGAAACATCATGCCCACATTCGTGGCATGCTGGCGCGATGCGTAAAAATCGGTGTAGTCGCCAATGTGCACGGGCAGTACGGCTTCAACGGCTGCGGCCGGTTGCTCGCAGGTGCTTCGCTTTGGGTTGGCTTCCCAGGCGGAACCTTCGGCATACAGGCCCGCAACTTCGGCACGAACCGCAGACCAGGCGGCAGTTCCGCGGTCGATAAACGTATTAAACGTTTCTCTGTCAAGCTCGTGAAACGCTTTCAAAAATCCAGCAGCCCGCAGGGCTTTTAAGCTTACCACCGTG
>JAURGG010000079.1 GCA_030833905.1 Schleiferiaceae bacterium | reverse complement strand
TGACCGTACGGTCGATTACCTGCGCGACACGATTCAAAGCGTCAAAGAGATGGACCGAAATGCCGTTCGCTTTGGCGAAGATTCCGGATTTGTGGCCCAGGTGCGCAGGGTTCCGTTGGGAGTCGCGCTCATAATGGGTCCCTACAATTACCCGCTCAACGAAACGTTTACTACACTCTTTCCCGCCCTGCTCATGGGCAATACGGTGGTGTTTAAACCCGCAAAGTATGGGGTACTGCTCGTTGCTCCGCTCCTTCAGGCGTTTTGCGACAGTTTTCCGCCAGGAGTTGTCAATATTCTGTTTGGCAAAGGGCGCGAAACCGTGAGCGACATTATGGCCTCGGGCAAGATTTCGGTACTGTCGTTTATCGGAACCAACCAAGGCGCCAACGAGCTCAAGCGGCTGCACCCGCACAGCCACCGATTGCGCGCCGTTTTGGGCCTTGATGCCAAAAACCCCGGAATTACCCTCGCCGACGCCGACCTCAACCTAGCCGTGAGTCAAACACTTGCGGGAGCGCTCAGCTTCAATGGGCAACGATGCACCGCACTAAAAATTCAGTGGGTGCACCAAAGCCTGCATAACGCCTTTGTAGCCCAGCTCGTGGAAGGGGTCGAACAGCTTCAGTGGGGTGCCCCGTGGGATTCTGGGGTGAAAATCACCGCGCTTCCGGAACACGGAAAAACAGACTACCTGCAGGCCTTGGTTGACGATGCCCTCGCGCACGGGGCACAGGTAGCTAATCCAAGCGGAGGACAGCGTTCCGCCACGTTTTACAGCCCGACAGTGCTGGTCGGAGTAACCCCAACCATGCGGATCTACCACGAAGAGCAGTTTGGCCCAATTGTTCCGGTGGTGGCATTTGACGAGGTGGCAGAGCCCTTGAATTACCTGATTAATTCACCCTTTGGGCAGCAGGTGAGCATTTTTGGTCGCGACCCCAAAGTAATCGGACCGCTCGTTGATGCTTGTGCCCACCAGGTCGGACGCATCAACCTCAACGCACAAGCGCAGCGAGGTCCTGATGCGTTTCCGTTCACGGGCCGTAAGGACTCTGCCGAAGGCACCCTCAGCGTGCACGATGCGCTAAGGGCCTTTTCGATTCGGAGCATGGTGGCCTTTCCCGCAACACCCGACAATAAAGAGACGGTGTCTGGCGTCTTGCGCGAGCGAACGAGCAGTTTCTTGTCAACCGACTTTTACTTGTGACCGTCGAAGACTACCTCGCCAACCTTCCCGATGCCCAACGCCGCATTGCGGACGAAGTTCGCGCCCTCATCGTTCGGGCGGCGCCCGAGGCCGAGGAATACTTCGGTTACGGAATGCCGGGCTACAAGCTTTACGGCAAGCCCTTGGTCTACTTCGCGGCGTTCAAAAACCACCTCGGGGTGTATGCCCTGCCGGCGGCGCATGCGGAATTTGCCGCGGAACTCACCGGATTTAAGCAGGGCAAAGGCTCGGTGCAGTTCCCGTGGAGTCGCCCCGTGCCCTACGGGTTGCTGGAACGCATGGTGGCGTGGAACGCACAGCGCCTCGCTGCCGATCGAGGACAGTGAGTTTTTCGGTACCTTCGAGCATGCGCAGATTTCTAACCACCCTGTTTGCGGCCGTACTGAGTTCCGCCGCCCTTGCCCAAGGCATTGAATTTGAACACGATTGGTCCAAAGCCCTCGAGCGGGCTAAGGCTGAAAACAAGCCCCTGCTGATCGACTTTTACACTGACTGGTGCGGCTGGTGCAAGGTTCAGGATACCACGACGTGGACCGACCTGAATGTCGCCCGCTACGTCAACAACTACATGGTGGCCGTGAAGCTCGACGCCGAGCGCGAGGGCGGCGAGGTCGCGGTGCGCTTTCGCCCCACGGGCTACCCGACGGTGGTGATGTACGACCCTCGGACGGAGCCCCAACGGGCCGCCTACTACGTGGGCTACAACGCCAATGCCGCGGAATACCTAGCCCAGCTCAAAACCGACGCCGAGGGCACGACCGGGGCGATTGGGTTCCGCCCGGACCAGCCGAATCCGGAGTTTCCGGACTTTGTGCGCAGCCGCTACAGCAAAACCCGCATGAAGGCCCAACCCGCCGAAGCGGTAGAAGCTTGGCTGAACGAGCATCCCGATGCGCCGCTCGAGGTGCAGTGGGCCGTGCTGTCGCTCAGCAGCCTGACCCCGGAACGCGCCGAGCAAGTGATCGCCGAACGCGCCCGTTGGGCGGAATTTGCCGGCGAGGCGGCCGTGAACAATTTTGTCGAAAGCCAGATTTTTCGCCGGGTGATGTCCGTGCCCACGGTTGAAGAACTTGGGCCCGCATTGGAATTTGCTGCGGCCCACGGCGGACCCGACCTGAACCTGAACATGATCACCGCGCAGTGGGCCAGCCGCACAAAAAACTGGGCCTACCTGACGGAATTACTGGGTGGCGATTGGGCCAAGGACCTCGACGTTGCGTTTCTGAACAGCATGCTCTGGCCTATTGCCGAGACCGAGGGCATCGCTCCTGAGGTCGCGCAGGCGGCTGCCAAGGTTTTTGCAGCCCGCATGGTGGACGGGGTGGATCCGTCCTACCGCGACACCTACGCGTGGTTGCTGTTCCGCGCCGGCGACAAAAAATCCGCCAAAGCGCAGGCCAAGCAGGCTATTGCGGAATCCGGCGGAAAACTTGATTCGAGCGAGGAGCTGCTCGCAAAAATGAAGTAGGGTCAGCTGCCGGCAAAGGGCGTTCCGAAGATCCCCACGGCGAGTTCAGCCCAAATAAGCACCAGCGAAATCACCACCGCCGCCACCGCCATGAGGCGCATTGGAGCCGTTTTGATGGTGCGGATGGCGAGGTGAATTAGCCCCGCGGTGCCAAAAAGCAGGACGGCCGCTACGGCAAAATCCGCGGCGGACCAATTAAACTCACCGCCCAGCAGCATGTTCACGGCGGGTATGGCGAGCAGCGCTGCAGCGCCGAGGTAGAGGTAGGAAGGTTTCATAAACGGATGTATCGGGTACTGAGGGAACAACGCAAAAGTCGAGCATTTTCGTACGCGGATTCGTGCGCGAACCAAGCCGTTGATTTTGAGGTTATTTAAGTATGACCAAAACCCGTAAGCGCATGTGGATCCTTGCCGCCCTAAGTACAGCCGCCGTCCTTGGATTGGCCGCCACGAAATTCAGCGATCGGAGCATTGAAACGCCCGACTACGAGGTGCTGCAGCGCTATGGCGAGGTTGAAATTCGGCGCTACCCCCAAATGCTTGTGGCTCAGACATCCATGGCATCGGCATCGTTTGACGCGGCGGGATCGAACGGGTTCCGCACCGTGGCCAACTACATTTTTGGCGGAAACGAGCGCAACCAAAAAATAGCCATGACGGCTCCGGTGGTGATGAATATGGGGGATTCCGCGACGATGTATTTTGTGATGCCCAAGCAGTACGGGCGGGCGGATTTGCCCCAGCCCAATTCTTCATCCGTTAAGATTACCGAGGTCGCCAGCAAAGTGCTTGCGGTGGTGCAGTTCGGCGGATTCTCGAACGACCGAAGCATACGCGCCCACTGCGACGAACTGGCCCAAACCCTTCGCGAGCAAGGAATCGAGCCGGCGTCTGACTTTATGTACATGGGGTACAACGCCCCGTGGGATGTGATTAATCGGCGGAACGAGGTCGCGGTGGAGGTGGTCTGGCGCACGGACAACCACCTTTAGTAGCCCCGCCCAGAATCGAACTGGGATCTAGCGTTTAGGAAACGCGGGTCACGGGATTTTTCTGGGGAGTAGCGGTCTAGGGATTAGGTTTGGGGAAATAAAATCCCCTTATGGAAGCAGACCTTATCAAGCACTTCTTTCCCGTCGAGCTGCTTGATCACTTTGAGTACCGCAGTAGTCAAATCAAGATGGGTGAGCATGGTGAATTCCTAGAAGTAGAGTTTGAAGAGAAGAATGAATTGCCGGACGGCTACGCTCGCCAAGACTACGAGAGCAAGGACTTTATAGTGCGTCGGGTGCAGGACTTTCCGATTCGTAGCCACGCCGTCTTCCTAAAGCTTCGTCGCCGCAGATGGCGGCACAAGATCACGGGAGCGACCATTTCGAGGATCAGCGGATATTTCTGGGGAGTGGAGGGTTTAAGCGAAGATTTTCTCAAGCCTGAAGAGGAAGAATTTGGTGTCGGTCACGCCACGTAGGTTAGACCTAAAGAGCTTGATTTGGGCGTTGAGTGATTCCGCGTGGGCATTGGTGCTTCGGTTGGTAAAGAAGGCGACGATGCGCTCCCAGTGTGCGATTAACGATTCCGCGACACTTTGGAAGTACTCGATGCTGCTGTCCTGAGCTCGCTTGATCCATTCGACCAGCG
>JAURGG010000078.1 GCA_030833905.1 Schleiferiaceae bacterium | reverse complement strand
ACGGCGGCGAAACCTGGCGCTTTGTCGAGAACCTTCCGCTCGCGCAGTTCTACCACATAAGCGTGGACAACCAGCTTCCGTACAACGTCTACGGCGGAATGCAGGACAACGGGTCCTGGAAGGGCCCGGCCTACCACCTCAAGGGCGGAATCGGAAACAGCGACTGGACCGAACTCTACTTTGGCGACGGATTTGACGTGCTTCCGCACGCTACCGACCCCTCGACAGTTTACGCCATGGCCCAAGAGGGCTACTTGGCCCGGGTAAACGTTTCAAACGGATTAAAGAGCTTCATTAAGCCCGTCCACCCCGACGGCAAGCCCCTGCGCTGGCACTGGAACAGCCCCATCGCAGCCGACCCCTTTAATCCCGACGCGCTCTACTACGGATCGCAGCACGTCCACTACTCTACCGACCGCGGGTCGTCGTGGAGCATTATTTCGCCGGACCTCACCAGCAACAACCCTGAAAAGCAGAAGTACCTTGAGTCGGGCGGCCTCACCTTTGACGTGACCGGAGCCGAAATGCACACCTGCCTGCTGGCAATCGCCCCCTCTCCCCTTCAAAAGGGTCTGATTTGGACGGGCAGCGACGACGGAACCGTGCAGCTCACCCGCGACGGCGGCACCAGCTGGACCCGCTGCAGCATCAAAGGCCTCCCCGATGGAGCTTGGGTTCCGCAAGTTCGCGCCAGCACCGTAAACGCGGGCGAGGCTTGGGTGGTGGTCAACAACTACCGCCAAGGAGACTTCACGCCCTACCTCTTTCATACCAAAGACTTTGGAAAATCCTGGACCAACCTTATAGCCAGCAACCGCCCCGAAGGAATGGGCCACTGCCTGAGCGTACTTCAGGACCCTGCGTCGCCATCGCTGGTGTACCTGGGCACAGAGACCGGACTGTTCGTGAGCGCCAACGGTGGCAAGAACTGGCAGCGCTGGACCGGCCTTCCCGTGATGCCGGTGCAGGACCTCGCCATCCAAGAGCGCGAAGGCGACCTGGTGCTCGGAACCTTTGGCCGCGCGGCGTGGATCCTGGACGATTTGCGTCCGCTTCGCGAGGCTGCATCAGCTAAGGGCCGGGTCCTTACCGCCTTTGATGCGCCCGACGCCTACCACTGGATCTACGCCGAGTCTGACGGCATTCGCTTTCAGGGGCACGCAATGTTTCAGGGCGAAAACCGCAGCGGCGGAGCCCGCATGAGCTACATGCTGCAGCGCGACACGGCCGACAAGGAACTCAAAAAAGTCAAGTGGCTGCGCGTTGACATTTACGATCCGAGCGGAACCCGAATCCGCCGGATAGAAACGAAGGTTCCGACTGAAAACGGGCTGCAGCGCTGGAACTGGAACCTGCGAAGCGCCGGCACCGAGCGCCCCAGCATGAGCCGCAGCAAGCGCGAGAACGCCAACGATCCAGGTTATGGCCCCGAAGTCGTACCCGGACGCTACCTGATGGTGTACGAGTTCGGCCCGCACCGCGACAGTGCCTACGTTACGGTGAACGACGATCCGCGCGCGGTCCGCACCGATGCCGATTGGGCTGCACAGCAAGGCTTCAGCGCCGAAGTAAACGGCCAAATGGCCCTACTGGACAGTGCCGTAACCCTACTGCGCGATGCCAAAAAGCACCTGGAACTGATCGAAAAATTTGTGGCTGCGAACGACGATACCGCCAAAACCAAAGAGTTGCGCGCCGACTTAAAGGCCCAACTCAAGTCCATCGAAGAACGCCGAATGGCCCTATTTGGCAAAGAAGACGTCAAAGGCTACTTCGAGCAGCCCGAAACCTGGGAGTGGAAGTACGGCCAGTTCTCGAGTCACTACTGGGGATTGCGCGGCGCCCCGTCGGCCAACGTCCTCAACGCATGGAAGGGAGCCAAGGCTGCCACCGAAACCCAACTCAAGGCGATCGCAACGTGGCACGCCGAAGTCTGGCGGCCTTTTACGCAGAAGTACGCGAGTCTGCCTGCTTCTTGGTAGGCTGGTAGTTGCACCAAATAAAAAGCCCCGAGCTCGCGCTCGGGGCTTTTGCATTTAAGAGACCCAAACCTAGCGACGGCGGCCCTGGGGGCGCGACGGGCGGCGCGGTCCGCCTCCGCCTGCGGCGGCTTTGGCAACCATTCCGAATGAGTCGGGGGTCGACAAAACTGAAGGGAACGGATGCTCGCGCTCAGCCGGAACCTCGACGTTGATGAGCTTGAGGACGGCCTGCCAGTTGCCGTACTCCTCGCGATCGATGAACGAGTAGGCGACACCAGAGGCTCCGGCGCGGCCCGTGCGGCCGATGCGGTGCACGTAGGTTTCGGCCACATCTGGAATGTCCATATTGATTACGTGCGTGAGCTCGTCGATGTCGATTCCGCGCGCGGCAATGTCGGTAGCGACAAGCACGCGGGTCTTGCCCTTCTTAAAGCTGGTAAGGGCCGCCTGACGGGCGTTCTGAGACTTGTTGCCGTGAATGGCGAGGGCCGGAATTCCGCGGCGCTCCAAATCCTTGGAGATGCGGTCGGCTCCGTGCTTGGTGCGCGAAAAAACAAGGACCGACTTGATGTCGTCGTCGGACTTCAGCACGTGGGCCAGCAGGTCGCGCTTGGCGTTCGTGTCGACGAAGTACGCCTTTTGGGCGATTTTCTCTGCCGTACTCGACACGGGGGCCACTGAAACGCGAACAGGGTCCACGAGCAGGTCGTCGCTCAAGCGAAGCACCTCAAAGGGCATCGTGGCGCTAAAGAACATTGTCTGGCGCTCGCGCGGAAGCTTGGCAATCACCTTGCGCACGTCGTTGATGAAGCCCATGTCGAGCATGCGGTCGGCTTCGTCAAGCACAAACCACGTCAGGTCGCGCAGGTCCACATGGCCCTGCTGCATCAGGTCGAGCAGGCGGCCTGGGGTGGCGACCACGATTTCGGAACCGCGGCGCAGCGCGTCCACCTGGGGCTGCTGGCCGACTCCGCCAAAAATGAGGGCGCGCTTCACGTCGACGTACTTTCCGTAGTCGCGAATGCTCTCGTCGATCTGGATCGCGAGTTCACGGGTCGGAGTCAAAATGAGTGCACGAATCGGGCGCTGCGTGTCGATGGGCTCGCGACTCAAAAGTTCAATAATGGGAAGCACGAATGCGGCGGTCTTGCCGGTTCCGGTCTGGGCGGTGCCCAGTACGTCGCGGCCTTCGAGGGCCGGCGGAATCGCTTGCTGCTGAATCGGTGTGGGGCTTTCGTAGCCCAGGTCCTGAAGCGCATCCAAAATGTCTGCGTTCAGATCGAGATCTGTAAATTTCATATTCCCTAAGGGAGGCGGAGCGCCGCACCGGAAGCGGCCGCACCAAGGTTAATACTCCCTCCGGTGTGAAGGCAGCCGCCCTAGCAACTGCGGTGCAAAGGTACCGAACTTTTGAACACAAAATGGGTTTCGCAGAAAATGCCAAAATCCACGGGCTGCGTGGCATTTATTTCAACGGGCTGGTTCGGAACTTTCAATTCAGCCAACCAAATTGCCCATAGTGCTTGCCATCTTACTGACTTTAAGCGGATTCGCGTCGCTCGACTCGCTGCCTGAAACCGTTCAAATCACTGGGCCCGACACCGCCGTGGGCAACCTGCCCGTGACCCTGACGTACTGTGCGACGGGCCTGCTGCCCAACAGCGTCAGCCAATAGAACAGCTCGATTTGGGCCTTTGGAACCGGGCCGTACCCGCCTTTTAACAATCCGGGGACCTGCCAAAACTTTAACCTTTACTTGATGCCCTCGTGGGTGCCAGTCAACCCCGTGATTTCGTGCACCAACACGGCCGGAAGTGCCACGTTCACCACCTGGATAATTCCTCAAAACGGCAACCAAACGTTTACTTGTGAAAGGTACAGCAACTAACCCGCATGCTTCAATAGTAAAAGCTTTGGGTAGCTCTTTCTCTACAACAGACTTCAAGGATGAGTACCAAAGGCAACGTGGTGTACTTCCGGATAACCGTAGCATTACACGTTACCTAAAGTCATTAATCAATGATGAAGTGATCGTCCGAGTACAAAAAGGTCAGTTCATGAAAAAGTAAGGCTGCCTTATTGTCTCTATCGTCCCATCAAGCCACCTTAGCAACAGGGTGGCTTATGGTGTTTTGAACCCTCAGTGCATCGAAAAGTACACTTTTATACCAATCGGCCTTAGTACTTGAGACTATTACCTAACTTAGCACTATTGTTAAACCAGACGCCTAGCTCACTTGCTAAAATGCTGTAAAACAATAAGTTCACCAACTAAAAACCCTCACCATTTCGGGTGAGGGTTTAGTGCGCCCAGTAGATTAGCTGCGCTGTTCCTGATGGGGGCTATCGATTAAAACTAAACCCGTATTCGCTGCGCGAATTCGCGGGTATTTTTTATGCCGCAGCCTGAGCTAGCTCGCTGCGGCCCAAAAAAATACCCGCCACCCTTGCGGGTGACGGGTTTAGTGCGCCCAGCAGGATTTGAACCTGCGACCAAGGGATTATGAGTCCCCTGCTCTAACCGCTGAGCTATG
>JAURGG010000077.1 GCA_030833905.1 Schleiferiaceae bacterium | reverse complement strand
TTCGATCGAGCTGCGCGGCGTGCTCGGCCGGGTCGACATCATCACCGGAACCCTCGGCAAGGCCCTCGGCGGCGCCATGGGCGGATTCACTACCGGCCGCAAGGAGTTGATTGAAATGCTGCGCCAGCGTTCGCGCCCCTACCTGTTCAGCAACAGCCTTGCGCCCGCCATTGTCGGAGCCAGCCTCGCCGTACTTGACCTGCTCGACCGCACGACGGAGCTGCGCGACCGCCTCATGGACAACGTGGCCCGCTTCAAGGCCGGCCTGCGCGAAGCCGGACTCGAGTTCAAAGATGGCGAGTCGGCCATTGTTCCCGTGATGCTGTACGACGCAGCCTTGGCCCAGCGCTTTGCCGATGCCTTGCTGCAGCGCGGAATCTACGTCATCGGATTTTTCTACCCTGTGGTCCCCAAGGGCCAAGCGCGGATTCGCGTTCAGCTTTCGGCCGCCCATACTCCCGAACACATCGACAAGGCCATCAAGGCCTTTGCGGAGGTGCACAAGGAGCTCGTTAGCTAGCGGGCGCACAGCGCCCGTAGCCAGTAACTAGTTACCAGTTACTGGTTATCCTAGAATTTGCCAGCCCTGAGCCAGCAGTGGTTCGGCGACCTTGAACTTCACTTGCTTTTGCTCGCCTGTCATCAGGTTGACGACGGTGACTTGGTCGTTGCGTCCGTACTTTTTGGTGCTCACGGCTGGAGCCTGCTTGGGGGCAGCGGCCGGGGGCGGAGTGGTGGAGCGTGAAGCGGTTCCGCGGGGGGCGGCAGCCTCTTCGGCGCCAGGTCCCGAGGTGGTGAGCTGCTGGGCAGGGCGCGCGGGAGCGGCAGGAGCTTGGCGTACAGGGGCTTGGCCGGCTTCGGCTTGAGGTAGGCCGGCGCGGAACAAGAAGCCCAAAATGCTCGAATTCATCTCGTCGACCATGTCGTTGAAGAGCTTGAACGACTCGTGCTTGTACACCAGGAGCGGATCCTTTTGCTCGTACACGGCGCCCTGAACGTTTTGACGCAGGTCGTCCATGTTGCGTAGGTGCTCCTTCCAATGCTCGTCGATCATGCTCAGCACGATAGCTTTTTCGAGGTCGGTTGTGAGAGATTGGCCGCGGGTTTCGACGCTGTGCTGCAGGTTGGTTGGAATCTGGATCGACTTGATTCCGTCGGTAAACGGAACCATGATATTTTGAAACTGACCTCCTTGCTCGCGAAGCACGTTCTCGAGTACCGGCAGGGCCTGGGAGGCGATGCGGTCGCACTTGGCGCGGTAGGCGGCTTGGGCAGCAGCATAGGTTTTTTGCGTGAGGTCGGCGGCCGAAAGGCGTTCGAACTCGGCAGCATCCACAGGAGTGGCCATCGCAAAGGTTTCGAAGCAGCCGAGTTCGTAGGCGCCAAAGTCGCGGCTGGGCTTGGTTCCGCTAACAAGGACCTCGGCGGCGTCGTAGACACTGTTGGCAAGGTCCAACGCGAGGCGCTCCCCTGAGAGGGCGTTGCGGCGGCGGCGGTAGATTCCGCTTCGCTGCGCGTTCATCACGTCGTCGTACTCAAGCAGTCGCTTGCGGCTGCCAAAGTTGTTCTCTTCGACTTTCTTTTGGGCGCGCTCGATGCTCTTGGTGACCATGGAGTGCTCGATGACGTCTCCCTCTTTGTGGCCCATGCGGTCCATGAGGCTGGCGATGCGCTCTGATCCGAACAGGCGCATCAGGTTGTCTTCAAGCGAAACAAAGAACTGCGACGATCCGGGGTCGCCCTGGCGTCCGGCACGTCCGCGCAGCTGGCGGTCGACGCGTCGCGAATCGTGGCGCTCGGTTCCGATGATGGCGAGTCCGCCCGCTGATTTGGCCTCGGCGGTCAGTTTGATGTCGGTTCCGCGGCCGGCCATGTTGGTGGCGATGGTTACGGTTCCGGGACGCCCGGCTTCGGCGACGATGTCGGCCTCCTTTTGGTGCAGCTTGGCGTTCAGTACTTGGTGCGGAATCTTGCGGATGTTCAGCGTGCGGCTGAGCAGCTCCGAAATTTCGACCGAGGTCGTACCCACGAGTACGGGGCGGCCGGCGTTGCGCAGCTTCTCGATTTCGTCGATGACGGCGTTGTACTTCTCGCGTTTGGTCTTGAATACCAAGTCGTTGCGGTCGTCGCGCTTGGCGACTACGTTGGTCGGAATCACCGTCACCTCGAGCTTGTAGATCTCCCAGAATTCGCCCGCTTCGGTTTCGGCCGTACCGGTCATGCCCGAGAGCTTGTGGTACATTCTAAAGTAGTTCTGAAGCGTAATCGTCGCGTAGGTCTGCGTGGCGGCCTCAATGGTCACGCCCTCTTTGGCCTCAATTGCTTGGTGCAGTCCGTCGGAATAGCGGCGACCGTCCATGATGCGGCCGGTTTGCTCGTCGACGATTTTAACCTTGCCCTCCATGACCACGTACTCGACGTCTTTTTCAAAGAGCGAGTAGGCCTTCAGGAGCTGGTTCATGCTGTGGATGCGCTCACTTTTGGCGCGGTACTCGCGCATGAGCTGGTCCTTGCGGGCAGCGCGTTCGGCCACGTCGTCGTGGGCCTTCTCGATGCGGTCCAGTTCGACCGAAATCACCGGAAGCACGAAGAAGTCAGAGTTGGTTTGCTCGGCCAAGTACCCCAAGCCCAAGTTGGTGAGGTTCACTTGGTTGTGCTTTTCTTCGATCGTGAAGTACAGGGCCTCGTCGATCTTTTTCATCTCTTTGCCCTGGTCCTGCAGGTAGACGCCCTCGGTCTTTTGCAGCAGCGCCTTCACGCCGTCTTCAGACAAAAACTTGATGAGTGCCTTGTTTTTAGGCATGGCGCGGTGCGAGCGCAGCAGCTGGAATCCGGCTTCGGTCTTGTCGCCGCCGGCAAGGGCCTCTTTGGCCTTGGTCAGGGCGTCCTGTGCGACGGTCTTTTGCTGGTTCACCAGCCCTACGACAAAGTTCTTGAGGTAGTCGAATTCCTGTTGGTCTCCGTTGGGGGTGGGCCCACTGATAATGAGCGGGGTCCGCGCGTCGTCAATCAATACGGAGTCGACCTCGTCGACGATCGCGTAGTGGTGGCCACGCTGCACGAGTTCGGCGGTTTCGCGCGCCATGTTGTCGCGCAGGTAGTCAAAACCGAATTCGTTGTTGGTTCCGAAGGTGATGTCGGCGAGGTAGGCCTTGCGGCGCGGCTCAGTATTGGGGCGGTGCTTGTCGATGCAGTCGACGCTCAGGCCGTGAAACTGGTAGAGGGGGCCCATCCACTCAGAGTCGCGCTTTGACAGGTAGTCGTTGACGGTTACGAGGTGTACGCCGCGTCCGCTCAAGGCATTGAGGTAGACGGGGAGCGTAGCGACCAAGGTTTTACCTTCACCCGTCGCCATTTCGGCGATGCGGCCCTTGTGCAGGACGACGCCGCCAAAAAGCTGTACGTCGTAGTGGACCATGTTCCAGGTGATGGGGTTGCCGGCGGCGGACCAGCTGTTGTTCCACACGGCGGTGTCGCCTTCGATGCTGACGGCGTCGAGGTGGCCAGCAAGTTCGCGGTCCCAATCTTGGGCGGGGACGCGGAGCGGGCGTTCAGATAGGCGACGCGCGGTTTCGCGCAGCACGGCATAGGCACGCGGAAGGATTTCGAGCAAAATCCGCTCTTCTTCGGCCAAAATGTCTTTGTCGAGGCTGTCGATTTGGCGGTAAAGGGCCTCTTTGGCGTCGACGTCCACTTCGGATTCGGCCTGAAGGCGAAGCTGGTCGCGCTCGGCGGCCTTGACTTCAGTTTCGGTGCGCAGTCGGGCGCGGAACGATTCAGTCTCTCCGCGGAGTTCGCGGTCAGTCAGTCCGGACAGCGTCTGTTCGGCGGCGTGAACTTGGTCGATGTAGGGCTGGATCTCCTTCAGCGTGCGCTGTGAGGGATCACCCAAAAAAACCTTTAAAATCTTGTCGAGCATAGGTCGCCAAAGGTACAACCTCTGTGCCACCTAAACGTTTGCAGACAGACTGTCTGCTTGGCCTGAAAATCAGTACTCTTCCTCGTTCCAGAGGAAGTCTTCGTCCGAAGGGTAGTCGGGCCAAATGTCTTCGATCGACTCGTAGATTTCGGCTTCTTCTTCTTCGACGGCCTGGAGGTTCTCCACAACCTCAAGCGGAGCCCCCGTGCGGATGGCGTAGTCAATGAGTTCGTCTTTCGTGGCGGGCCAGGGGGCGTCGCTCAAATACGATGCAAGTTCAAGAGTCCAGTACATGGCGCAAAAGTAGTTTTTTTCGGGAGCTGTGCAAGCGAAAATTTATGCCTTTGAAACCCAGGGGATTTCAGTCGCTCCAAGCTGCTTGCCCAGCCACCTTGAAAGGGTAAACGCGTAGTCGCTCAAACGGTTCAAATAGGCCACCGTGGGCTCGGGCAGTTGGACGTCGTCGGCGCCCAGTTGGTCGTGAAGTTGAACCACCCATCGCTCGGCGCGGCGGGCTACTGTGCGCACCACGTGGCACTGGCTGACCAGCACGTGTCCGCCAGGGAGCAGAAAGTTCCGCATCGGTTCCAGGTCCAGGTCCATGCGGTCAATTGCCGCCTCGAGGCGCGCAATCCACTGGGG
>JAURGG010000076.1 GCA_030833905.1 Schleiferiaceae bacterium | reverse complement strand
CCGTGCAGCCCGAAATTCCCATTTGGGTCGGTGTGGGCGGAACCCCTGAGTCCTTCGTGCGCGCTGGCCTACTCGGACTTCCGCTGATGGTAGCCGTGATCGGGGGCGAAACCCACCGCTTTCGACGCGCCGTCGACCTCTACCGGGCCGCGGGCACCCAGGCAGGGCATGCTCCCGAAAAGCTCAAGGTGGGCCTGCACTCGCTGGGCTACGTGGCTCCGAGCCGCGAAGAGGCGGTCCAGGACTACTTCCCCGGCTACGCCAAAACCTTTACCCGCATCGGCCGTGAACGCGGATGGCCCCCGGTATCGCGCGAGCGCTTCGACGCCCAAAATGGCCCGACAGGGGCTCTCTTGATCGGCGACCCCGACGAAGTAGGTGAAAAAATCCTGCGCCATGCCGCGGCGCTCGGTGGTGTAGACCGCGTGACCTTTCAGATGGACAACGCTGAACTTCCGCGCGAAAAACTGCTGCGCAGCATTGAATTGATTGGAGCGCGCATTAAGTCGGCGATTTAATTCCAATCGGCCTCAAAACATCGTACTGAATTGCTCTTGAGACCTGTATTGCCCTCAAGAATCGATTTAAAACCTCGCCGCTAAGGCCACCACGGCATTGCGGCCGGCCCCCGAAATTCCCGAACTGTAGGGTCGGTAGCGTTGGTCCGTTAGGTTTTCAAGCCCCAAATTCAGTGTAATTCCGTGCTTCAATTCCATACTTGCACGGGCATTCACGGTGTACCACGACGGGCAGTATGCGTTTCCGTCGGCGTCGAGCGCATACAGTTCGGTCTTGGCGCGCTCTTCCCAGGCGAGCTGGTCGTTGCGGCGCCCCGCCTGAAACTGCGACGTCAGGTCGGCTCGAAACCGACCCCTTTGGTACGTGATTCGGCCCAACCCAAATGCGGGGGGAGCGTGGCGTGACGGCCCTACATCCCCGTTGTCAAGCTCTTCGACTCCGTGCTGAACGTTGTACGACAGCTTGGCCGAAAGCGCGTCCGACATCTTGGCCTCAACCCCAAAGTACGCGCCAACAACGCGTGCCCATGCCGCGTTCTGTATGGCCTCTACCCGACTGAGTACCCCGTCGTAGACCAGGCTGTCAGAACCGTTGAAGGTGAAGGCCCGGCGCACCAGCGCATTCTGCAGCAACGTCGCATACGCCGCCACATCAAGCTTTAGCCAGGCTCCGACCAAACGGGCAATGTCGATGTCGGCGTTGTAGGCGTACTCTGACTTCAAGTCCGGATTGGGGACGACGACCATGCCCGGGGACGAATCAAAAAACTTTCCAAGGTCGTCGACGTTGGGCGCCCGAAAGGCCGTGCCTAAGTTGCCTTTGACGATCCAAACGTGCGACGGACGGTACGTGGCCCCGAGGCTGCCGGTAAGGGCAGCATCCCGAACCCGAGCACTCGCTTGCGGAAGCGGAAAAAAGGCCATATTGGAACTGAAGTCCGCATCAAGTCCAACGGTGCTGGCGCGGATTCCGCACGTGATGGTCGTTTTGGGTGAAGCCGTCCAGGCCTCTGTCGCGTACGCGCCCAATGAGTACCATGTTGACTTTGGGTAGCGTGAATAGGTACGGCTGCGCTCGTCGGTTACCACATTCTGCACCTCCCCATCTGATTGAACCGCGTTGCCGACAGCTTCGATTCCGTAAAAAAATTGGTGCCGAGCGCCCCATTTTTTACTGAAATCCCAATTGGCGGAATACGCGTCAACGCGCTCCGTTTGCGTGGTGCGCAACGGATTGTTGATGCTGCGGTCAATGCGTGACTCGTCAAAACGCTGAACAGCAAGACGCAAGGTCCACGAGTCGGCATACCGCATGCCGGAATCCCGCTGAACGGCAAGGTTGTGCATTTGCCACCGCTGCGGACCGTAATCCCATTCTGCATAGCGGGGCATTCCGTTCCGCTCTCGGTTGTGCCGGTCGTAGCGGCCGTAGTTCGAGGTGGCCGAATGGTGAAATCCGTACTGGAGTTCCCAGCCTGCTTTGGGGCGGTACACCAACTTTTGCATTGCGTTGGTCTGCTGGTATCCTGACGGAATTTGGAGCAGCGAATCGCTTTGAACCACCACGGAGTCGCCGTCGGGCGATGGCAAAACGTAGCGCGCTTTAACATAGTCTGACGGACCCCAACGGCCCTGGCGCAAATGACCGAAGTCCCATTGGCTCCAGCTGGTGATTCCGGCCCACTTTCGGCCTCCGTAGCGAAGGTCTACGTGACCCGTTTTCTCACGGTTTGCCGTAGAATGGCGCACTTGAGCGGTTCCGCGCACCCCTTTCAGACCCACTTGGGGATTCAACGTGGTGAAGCTCATCACGCCGCCTACCGCATCGCTTCCGTACATGACGCTTGCCGGTCCAAAGACAACCTCGGTGCGCTCTAGGGCAAACGGATCAATGTTGATGACGTTTTGCACGTTGCCGGCTCTGAAAATGGCCGTGTTCATGCGAACTCCGTCGACCGAATAAATCAAGCGGTTGGTTGCAAAGCCCCGTATCATTGGGCTCCCGCCGCCCTGCTGGCTCTTTTGAACAAATACCTTCCCTGAAAGACTCAGTACATCTGCAGCTGTTTGGGGCTGAAACTGTGCAATCTGCTTCGGCAGCACCACAGCTACCTGCGAGGGGATGTGCTCTGCGGTCTGCTTCCAGCGCGAGGCAGATATTACCACCTCGCGCAGGTCCAGCGTGTCTGCCACCGGGGCAGAAACCTGGGCCAGGCTCCGCAAAGGGTATACTGCCGCAAGTGCAGCCCCCATGAGTTTTAAAAGAGACTTGGTAAAAAGTTGAACGTGCACTTAGAGCTTGAACTGACGCGATTGGATGTGCAATATTCGTGCTAAACCACCGAAATCGCGCGATGAAACCCTTAGATCGACCCAACATTACGGGACCAAACCTACCTTCACCCCATGAAAACAGTGTACTCCCTTTTGTTTGCCGCACTCAGTACCTGGGCGCACGCTCAAAGCCCCATAGGATTGCTCATGGGATCCGTAACCGATTCGCTCGGCAGCCCGGTGGCGAACCAACTTGTGACGCTCAACGCCATACCCACTCCCGGAACCGCAGGCAGCCCCATCACCAGCGTCTACACCACCTCGACCTCAGGATACTATGGGGATTCCATTTTACTTCCCGGGATTTCAGGAACCGTAAGCGTTTCTATGCTCGACTGTAACGGCACAACTCTCTCGCAATCATTTAGTTACAGCCCAAATTCGGGATCAGTACTCACCATGAACGCTCCGTTTGTGTGGTGTGCTTCGGGGTCAACTGGCGGCACCTCGCTGAGCTGCACGGCCTCATTTTACCCGGATTCCAATCAAGTTGCGGCGGGATTGGTATACCTAGTCAATGCCTCAACAACGAGCTATTCTGGGCCGGCCACGACTTCGTCCACCGCCTATGCTTGGGACTTTGGCGACGGCGGAACCGCCACAGGCGCCTACCCCAGCCACTTCTACACGGCCCCGGGATCCTACAACGTGTGCGTAACCCTGGCTTCGAGTACCGCGAACGGATACTCATGCTCGGACACCTACTGCGATTCAATTACCATTGACAGCACTGGTTTTATGGTCTTTAAAACACAAGCCGGGTTCATCCTTCAGGTCATTGACGCCAGCCAGCTGCGCACAGCTGAATTCCCCCCACTGGAGCTGCACCTGAGCCCCAATCCGGCATCAAGCGGAACACCCATCACGTGGTCGAGCAACGCTGCGGTGGACGAAGCGGAACTCCTGGACCTGCAGGGCCGCGTCCTGCGCACAGGGAATTCGAACCTAGCTACAGAGGGCCTGCCCGCTGGAATCTACGTGGTTCGTGCCGGCACCCCGTGGGGACCGATCGCGCAGCGAATCGTCCTCACGCACTAAGCTCCATGGAGCTCGTCTCCGTTCCCTATGAGGTCAAGCCAGATCTTTTTCGGTCGTCGGCCCCACTTCGTGCGGGCGCCCCGAGCGCGGAGCTTCAGGCGCTGAAGCAATCGGAGTTCCTCGGTCCGCGGCGCCACGACCTGTTGGGTGCCCTTCCCGCGGCGGAAGACGGCATTCCGCGGCTAGCCAACGCGCTTGGGCTTCCAGAAAGCGACCTCGAATTCCTAGCCCTACAGTGCACGGAAGACCTAGCTCTGCTCCACGACGGCGTTCTTCAGGCGATTGCCTTTGCCTTCCCCAGCGGGTTTCGGCCGACCGATAAATTGGGTCGCGATTTTGCCACGGTCCACGCCCCCGTCGCCGACGGAGAAGCCCTGCGGGCCGCCAGCGCCGGCATCACCGCGGCGATGAAACGGCCGGGAGCCCACTTTGAGCGCGGCGTCTGGACGCTCACAGCACGTCCCAGTTTAAGCCAGCACCCGGATCTTCCCCGGCCCCAACCGATGAACCTGAACGACCTGTGGTTCCGCACCGAATTTCAGGTACTGCAGTCCCTTGGCGAAGGTTGGGCCGGATTTAGTGTTCGGGTCGAAATGACGCCGTGGGCCGCGGTGGAACCGGCCCTACGGTCGCGAATCGCACAAAGCGTGCAGAGCATGAGTTCTGCCACCTTGAAGTACAAAAACTTGGAACGCGTCGCGGAATTACTTAATCT
>JAURGG010000075.1 GCA_030833905.1 Schleiferiaceae bacterium | reverse complement strand
GGGCGGTCAGCGCGGGGCGGACGGTCGCCGTAGGGGCGGTCAGCGCGTGGCGGACGGTCGCCGTAGGGGCGGTCAGCTCGGGGCGGACGGTCTCCAGAGGGACGGTCTTCGCGGGGAGCGCGGTCAAAACTTCGGTTGCTGGGGCGAGCGGATGCGCGTCGCTGAGCGTCACCAGACCCTTCAGAGTCAGGACGTTCACTTCGTGCGGCAGGCCGCTTCGCAGCGGGCTTGGGCTTGGGCGCACCTGGTGCGTCGCTAGGCCGTGGTTTGCGTGAATTCACGGTACAAAGGTAGTGTTTTGGCAAATTAGCGTGTTAGCAAGGTTGGCTCGTTGGCTGTTGGTCAATTTGTTACTTGTTTCTACCTACTAGTGGCCGCGCAGCGGTCATAGCTGCAAAGCAGCCTAAGCACCGAAGGGGCCCTAGCGCGAAGCGCGTTAGCCCGAGCGCCGAAGGCGCGAAGGGCCACAAGTAACCAGCAGCTAAAAACCAACCCACCCGTTTTCGCGAACTTCGACGACTCGAACGGGATTCCCGTGGCAGCGAACGAGATCGATGCGCCAGGATCCCTGATGCCGGCAGGATCGGCCAAAGGCTGCGGCTGCGCGCTGGATGCGTTGAAGTTGGGGTCGGTTCCAAGGGGCGAAGTCGGTGAGGCGTGACTGAAACTTGACTTCGACGGCAACTAAGGTTCCGCCACCGGGTACCGTGAGAATGAGGTCCACCTCAAAGTGATGGTGGCGCCAATTGCGCCCCAAAAGTGTGTAGCCTTGAGCGGTGTAGTAGGCGAGGGCGGCGTCTTCAGCTTCAAGGCCTCTGGAACGTCGTGCGGAAGGGGCCAGTGCCCGAACTAACGGATTGGCGGGCACTGCGGTGCTAGGGCAGGAGGGGTCGGAGTGTGGCATGCCCCGAAGTTGAGGCGAGGGCGTGCGGCAAGCCGTGGATAAACGTAAGATTACGGTTCTCGTGGCCAAAACCAAGGTGCTCAATGACGGGAACCTCAATAGGAACCGCCTCGCGAAGGATTTGGGACCAAGAGCGTCCGAAGGGGCGTTCGTGGTCTTTGAGGTCGCTGAAGTCGCCAGCCACGACGGCGCGCACGCCGTCGAAAATACCCGCACGGCGTAGGGCCTGCATCATGCGGTCGAGGTGGTAGTGGTACTCGTCGAGGTCTTCGAGGGCGAGGATGCAGCCGCGCAGGTCAGGAAAGCTTCGAGAACCCAAAAGACTGTAGAGGACAGAGAGGTTTCCGCCGACAAGAGGGGCGCTCACGCTGAAGTCGGGTGCTTTGGTGCGGCCGCTGAGTGTCCAGGGGGATCCGTTCCAGGCGTCGGCAAGCGCTTGAAACGAGTCGGGCGTGGCGTTTCGAGCGAGCTGAATGGACATTGGACCGTGCATCGAGGCGACTCCGCGCGAAAATGTTTCGCTGAGAAGCACCGTGAAGTCGCTGAATCCCACGAGCCATTTGGGATCGCGGTCGAGCAGGGACCAGTCGACGAGGTCGACGGCGCGCACGGCTCCGTACCCTCCCCGAACACCCCAAAGTGCACGCACCGACGGCTGCTCCAACGCCCAATTGATCTGGGAGGCTCGGGCGTCGTCGGTTCCGCCCAATTGACCGTCGGAATCGCCCAAGCCAGGGGCCAACACAAGTTCCCAACCGTGCGCGGCTGCAAACGTTTGGGCGGAGATGATTTGCTCAGGTTCCGCAAAGCGGCTTGGACTGACCAGAGCGATCTGGTCGCCGGGCTTAAGGAAGGCAGGAATGCGCAGCATAGCGGCCCCCAAGGTAGTTTACCTTTGCAGATATGGCGTCAGAATTCAAGCGCACTTTGGTCACGGCCGCACTGCCGTACGCGAACGGTCCCATCCACTTGGGCCACCTGGCGGGTTGCTACCTGCCATCAGATATTTATGTCCGTTTTAAACGCTTAAAAGGCGACGAGGTTGCCTTTGTGTGCGGATCTGACGAGCACGGAATGGCCATCACCATGAAGGCGCGCAAAGAGGGGGTGACTCCGCGCGAAATCGTCGACCGCTACCACGTCGTGATGCGCGACGCACTCGCTGACTTTGGAATCGCCTTTGACCACTATTCGCGGACCAGCAGCGACCGCCACAAGCAGGTCGCGTCCGAATTCTTTAAAACACTGTACGACAAGGGTGTTTTTGAGGCGCGCCAGACCGACCAGTACTTTGACCCCGAGGCCCAGCAGTTTTTGGCCGACCGCTACATTACCGGAACCTGCCCGCGCTGCAGCCACGACGCGGCCTATGGGGACCAGTGCGAAAAGTGCGGAGCGACGCTAAACCCGACCGACCTCATCAATCCGCGGTCAACGCTGAGCGGTGCCACGCCTGTGCTCAAGCCCACCACCAACTGGTTTTTGCCGCTCGACAAGCTATCAGACGACCTGCGCCGCTACATCACCTCGCATCCTGAATGGAAGCCCAACGTCTACGGCCAGACGCTGAGTTGGCTCGACGCCGGCGACGGCCTGCAGCCCCGCTCGATGACGCGCGACCTGGACTGGGGCGTGCCCGTGCCGGTCGAAGGCGCCGACGGCAAGGTGCTGTACGTGTGGTTTGACGCCCCCCTCGGCTACATCACGGCCACCCAAGAGCTTATGGGCGACCAGTGGGAAACCTGGTGGAAGGACCCGTCGACCCGCCTGGTGCACTTCATTGGCAAGGACAACATCGTCTTTCACTGCGTGATTTTCCCGGCGATTTTGATGCAGCACGGCGGATACATCTTGCCCGACCAGGTTCCGGCCAACGAATTTTTGAACCTCGAGGGTCAGAAGCTTTCGACCTCACGCAACTGGGCCGTGTGGCTGCACGAGTACTTGGCGGACTTCCCGGGCCAGCAGGACGTGCTGCGCTACGTGCTGACCGCCACGATGCCCGAAACCAAGGACAACGACTTTACCTGGGCAGACTTTCAGCAGCGCAACAATTCTGAGCTGGTGGCCGTGCTCGGCAACTTGGTCAACCGCGTGATGGTGCTGAACCACAAATTCTGTGGCGGAACCGTGCCTGCGGCCGGTGTCCTGCCTCAAGACCGCGAGGCGCTGGGTGCTGTGGCGGCCCAATCTGCGTTAATCGGTGAAGCGCTTGAAGCGTTTAAGTTCCGCGAGGCCCTTGGCCACGCCATGGATTTGGCCCGCGTGGGCAACAAGTACCTCGCCGACGAGGCGCCTTGGCAGGTCGTGAAAACTGATCCGGATCGCGCCGCCGCCATCCTCGGCGTGGCGACGCAGCTCGTGGCCGCCCTGGCGACCGCGTTTGAAGCGTTTATGCCGTTTACCGCGGACCGCATCCGAACGATGCTCGGCGGAGCCCCCGCCCTCACGTGGGCGGACCTCGCGACCGCCGGTCCGTGGATCCCCGTCGGTACCGCCCTCGGCGAGGCCTCGCTGCTCTTTCAAAAAATCGAAGACGAGCAAGTGGCCGCACAGCGCGCCAAGCTCGAAGCCGCCGCTGCGGCCAACCAACCTGCACCTATGGAACCGGAACAGCCCGCACTTACGCCCTTGGCGCCTGAAATCACCTACGACCAGTTTGCGCCGCTCGACCTGCGCGTGGCCCTCGTGCTCGAGGCCGAGCGCGTGCCCAAGGCCGACCGCCTGCTCAAGCTCACGCTTGACACGGGCTTGGATCGCCGCACCGTTCTGAGTGGAATCGCCGAGCACTTCGCCCCCGAAGAGGTGGTGGGCCGCCGCGTGATTTTGCTGGCCAACCTGGCCCCTCGGGCGATGCGCGGCATCGAGTCCCAAGGAATGATCCTGATGGCCGACAATCCCGAAACGGGCAAGTTGGCTTTTGTACAGCCCGACAGCGACCTGCCGGTGGGGGCTACGGTGCGCTAAAAAAGCTTGTACACCGGGTAGCGTCGGTGGCGCAGCTCATAATATTCTGTGTGCTGAAAAATCCAGTTGAGCTGGGCGTCGCCGTCGCTGGCGAACGCGGAATCTGCCGCTTTTTTGGCTTCCAATGCCGTCTTTAGGGCCGGACGCTCGCGCAGCAGCTTGGCCGCCGTGTCCTCAAACACATAGCCGCTAAAGCCCTCTTTTTGCTGGAGCACCGCGTTGAAAAATCCCCAAGCGAGCAGGCCGTCGGGCGCGTCAGCCTCAAGGGCCTCTGCGAGGTAGCGGCGCATGGGCTGGTTCGCCGGAATCAGGTAATCGCCCGCTAAAAATCGGACCTCGATCGTGTCG
Source organism: Schleiferiaceae bacterium (assembly GCA_030833905.1). GTDB lineage: Bacteria > Bacteroidota > Bacteroidia > Flavobacteriales > Schleiferiaceae > TMED14. The sequence goes on along the minus strand of JAURGG010000075.1, from coordinate 495 downwards.
CGGCGTGTTTGGATTCCGCGCAGCGTAAAATGCCCCTCATAGGGCTGCGGCGCGGCCTTGTAGCCCTCGATGTAGGTCACCTCCACGCGCAGCGTCGTGTCGCGGGTGAGCTCGCGGAACCGAATTCCGTGCGCGGTCAGGCGCTGCCAGGCCTCGGTCCATCCGCGCGGAACCACGTAGGCCTGCGGCACGTCGGCCCAGTCGGTGGCCACCGCCACGTCGCGGTAGGGCACATTCACCGTGTAGGGCTTGCTGCGGTCATAAAAGAGCCGGGGCTGCCCGCTGACGTCTGAGGGCTTGAATCCGCGCTGGTATCCCAAAAACGGAACCCGGTTCACCTGGGTCGTGTCGATGGCCCATGCAATGGGCAGGCGCGCTGCGAGGGCCTCTGCGTCGCGCTGGGCGGCGCGGGCCGCTTCGGCTTCGGCGCGCTGGGCGGCAAAGGTTTCGATCAGGGCCACATTCAGGGCATAGGTCGCCCGCACCCGGTCTGCA
>JAURGG010000074.1 GCA_030833905.1 Schleiferiaceae bacterium | reverse complement strand
ATGGACGAACCGAGCAATCAAGAAGAATTCACCCAAACTTCCGGTTCAAAAAAGTCAAAATTCACATGCAAGAATGGAACATATATTGAGCTTGCTTGGATCGGCGATGGAGAGTGTGATTGTCCTGACTGCGAAGATGAAAATTAATAATCTCCAAGTCCGCGCCGGCGCTGCACCTTTAGGGCGTTCAGCAGGGGCGCGGTCACGCCCATTCCGATCGTATAGCTGCGGGCGTAGCCAAACGGAACCCAGCGCAGGTTCATCTGCCAGCAGTGAATCGTGCGTACCACATCAAATGAGGTAAACGTGAAGTCCATTTTGGCGAGGTCGTAGCCGCTGGCGAAGCGAATCTTCCAGTTTTGGGTCGCGTCGAAGGTTCCGTCAACCCGAACCGAATGGGTTGTTTGGTAGGTAGTGCCCACCGCACTGCGGCGCATGGAGTAGCCCGCGTTGATGCTCCACGGAGCCGCCCATGCTACGTGGTCCAAGGGCGCGTAGTAGTCGCTGTAAAAATTTTCTTCGAGACCTAAGTCGTTGATTTTAGGGCCGCGCCGGCCTTGGGCGGTTCCGCCCCTAAGGCGTACGTCCGCACTGAACTGGTGCATCGTCGGGCGAATCCAGCCCTGGCCCAAGGCCGCGGCAAACGTTTCGGTGCGGACCCCTACAGAATCAAGGCCGTACCAATCAAAAAGACCTTGATAGCTCACCCGGTAGGCGCCCTTACCCCATGAGGATGAGGCCCGTACCGCCATATTTTCCCACGGATTGCTCAACGCGGCTGCGTTGTACCCCGTTTCAAGGCTCAAGTCGTCGATGAGGTTGATCTTGCGCTCGGTTCCAGAGTCACCTGAGGCGCGAAGCTTGGCATCCAGCGTGTTGCGAAGCCTAACCCGCACCGCTCCGAGCTGACCAGGGCCCGGCGACCCGTAGGTATAGCCCTGAAAGCGATTAAAGCGTTTGAGCGTACCGGTGGTGTCGCTTTGAATTTCTTGGTAGATGTTCCAGCGCGGATCCGAAAAGTCAGGGCGCGCAATCGCCGTCACCGACGGGTACATCACGTGGCGCAGGGCCGACACAGGGCCGCGGCGGTAGCGAAAGAGGCCATACAGCGTGGTGTTGGCTGATGCCGATGCCCTAAACTCTCGGGCCGTAAAAAATCCGCGGGCGGTGTCGGTGCGCACTTCGCCCGAATCCGGGTCCCACGAGTAGTTGAGTGCGGTGGGGTACCACTTCTCGGCCCAGTCGGCGCTCGGGTTGATGGTGATGAAGCGCAGGAGCTTCAGGTTGGTGTTCACGGACGCTGACTGCTGAATTCCGCTGCGCAGGCGTGCCGGATCAAAGAGCTCAGCGGGATCCTGAAGTTCCTCGAGCAATCCCTGGGTTTCATTGCGCCCGTTCATGGCGTAGGTCAAGCCGATCCCCTCGTACCATTTTGGCGTTCCGCTGCGGACTTTGCGGGCAAATGGCTGCACCCGAGCCATTCCGAGGGTGAATTCAGGCAGTGACAGCGCGATGGTGCCCTGCTGGTTGTTTTGGCGGTGCCTAAGGGCTCCGGTGAAGGTGAACGGAGTTCCCGGGAAGCGCTGTACGAGACTCACCGACGACGAGAGGTCGTTCTTGAGAAAGTCATCTGGGTTGGTCGTCGTGTTTTTGAAGAAGCTTCCAGTGGCGAGCTCTACCCGGGCCGAAACAGTGCGAGTCGGATGCGCTTTGGGGTCTTGGTTGTGGTTCCACGAGATTCGGTAGTCCCGGGCGTCGTAAAACTGTCCGTAGTCGGCATAGCGCGGATCCCCGTAGCGCGTCCGGTTGGCCTGAACCGTGAATCCGCCTGAAAAGCGGTAGCGGTAGCGGTAGTTCGACTGCGCCTGGACTCCCCACGATCCGCGGGTGTACAAATCGCCGGTAACTTTCAGGTCGAGGTGGTCGTTCAGCGCCCAATAGTGTCCAAATCCAGTCAGACCAAGGCCCCATTCGCGGCGGTCCGCAAAGTTGGGGAGTATAAATCCCGAGGCCCGCTTTTCGGCCATCGGAAAAAATCCGAACGGAAGTGCCAACGGAGTCGGAAGGTGCGCCAATTCAAGGTATGCAGGCCCCGTAACAATGCGCTTACCCACGTCAAACCGGGCTTGAGGAGCCACGATGGCAAAGTGCGGTTCGGCGTGGTTGCAGGTTGTAAAGCGCGTAGCACCAATGTAGTAGCTTGAGTCACTGATCATTTTGACCTGCTTGCCAAACAAAAAGCCTCCGGACTCTTGACTCGAGGACTGGTAGACCCAGCCCTTTTGGGTTCCGTAGTTGTAGCGCAGGGTGTCGGCACCGATTCGGCGGTCACCCTGGGTAAAGATCGGACGCCCGAGGTAGCTACCGTCTGCCTGACGCGCCCCGTAGGCTTTGATTTCGCGGCGTCCCCAGTCGATTTCAATGGTTTCGGCTTCGAGGGTAAAGTCCTTGGATTCGGCACGGGCCTTGCCCTGAAGGTTCATGGTGCTGCTGCCCGGAACGAGCGTTCCTTGGCGTTCCGAGGAATAGGTGATTCCGTCGCCATCCAAAACGCCCTGCGCCACCGCCGAAAACGATAAAAATGCCGCAATCATTGCGGCGTAAGCGTGTACCTTTGAAGCGACGTTCATGAAATCAGTGACCAAAAGTAGTACCTACCAACGCCTAGCCTGGGTTTTGATTGCCCTTTTGGCGATTCCGCATACAGGTTTTCAGCCTGCAGCCCGAATGAGTGATGAAGTTCGCACCGTCGTCATCGATGCGGGGCACGGCGGCAAAGACCCCGGCAACCTCGGAACCCGTCGCTACAAAAAGTCCGAAAAAGACGTATCGCTTTCGGTCGCCCTCAAGGTCGAACAGTACATTAAGCAGCGCTTTCCCGGCATCAAGGTGGTGATGACGCGCCGCGACGACTCCTACCCCACCCTGCACGAACGGACCGTCATCGCCAACCGAGCCCAGGGCGACGTATTCATTTCAATCCACTGCGACGCTGCCGAAAACCGTTCTGCCTACGGATCGTCGACCTACGTCATGGGTAAGGATCACGACGACGAAAACCGGGTCGCTATGCGCGAGAATTCCGTAATTCTGCAAGAAGACAACCAAGATGTTTACGAGGGGTTTGACCCCACCAAGCCAGAATCCTACATCATGCTGACGATGTTTCAGTACGCCTTCATTCAGCAGAGCGTAGACCTGGCTCAGACCGTTCAAAACGCATTTCGCAATGACGTAGGCCGCAAAGACCGCGGGGTGAAGCAGCAACCGCTTTACGTCACCAGCCGCACCGCCATGCCAGCTATCCTTATCGAGCTCGGATTTTTGACCAACAGCGCCGAAGAGGATTACTTGATGACCGACGACGGCCAAGACCAAATGGCCCAGGCCATTGCCCGCTCGTTTGCCCAGTACAAGGTGCGTCGTGAGGGCGGAACCGCTACCGCCACAGAACCCGTCGTTCCACCAACGCCCAAACCTGAGGTTCGCCAACCCGAGCCGGCGGCTCAAGAGGTTCCGAAGGTCGAAAGCCCAAAGCCCGAATCAGCGCCTGTTGCGGCCGAATCGAAGCCTGCTCCTGCCGAAGTTTCGGCGAATGCTGCGGCAAGCGACGTATACTTCACCGTCCAGCTCAGCGTGAGCGGACTGCTGAAAAGCGTAATTGAATCCCCATTTGACGCGCTGAGAGGGGTGTTTTATGTCAAAGATGGCCGTCTTTACCGCTACCTATATGGTCGCTATGTATCTCGCGACGCAGCGCTTACGGCGCTCCAAGAGGCCCGACAAAAGGGATTCCCAGACGCCTTTATGGTCGCCTACCGGGGGACCACTCGCATCACCCTCGACGAGGCCGACCAAGCACTTAAGAAGCCGTAACTTGTACCCATATGTTTTCTCGTGAACTCAAAGCCGGCCTTGTGGTCCTGATTGCAGGGCTGGTACTCTACTTCGGAATTTCGTACCTCAAAAACAGCAACCTGTTCAAAGAGGGAATCACGCTGTACTCCGTATACGACAAAGTAGAGGGTATTATGGGTTCACAGCCCGTTACCATTAACGGCCTGGCCGTTGGACGTATTGAAGATATCTACTTTCACCCCGACCAGTCAGGACGCGTAGTAGTTGCAATGACGATTAACACCAAGTACCCCATCACCGTGACGACCTTGGCGCAAATCAAGTCCAGCGATCTTTTGGGCGCTAAAGAAATCTCGCTCGAAATCGGCACCGGGTCGGTACTCGTCGAAGACGGCGACACCCTGCGCAGCGCCATCGAAGAATCCCTTGGCGACGCCATCAACAAAGAGGTGCTCCCGGTCAAGATTAAGACCGAAAAGCTTATCGGATCGCTCGATACCGCGATTCAAATTCTCACTGGATTTTTGAAGGGCGGAGTTGAAAACGACTTCCGTTCGTCGTTCAGCAACATCAACCAGTCGCTAATCCACCTCAACGAAATCACCACGGAGCTATCGACCTACATGGTCGAGAACCGCGAGTCGCTCGGCCGCGCCACTCAAAATTTTGAACGCCTCTCGAAGTCACTCGCTGACAACCGCGACAAACTCGAACGCGTATTTGAGAACGTAGCCAACATTTCGGATTCACTCGGCAAGGCCAACGTCGGCCAAACGATGCTTGCGCTCGAGCGCACCTCACATAACCTCGACGTCGTAACGGGACGAATGGCCAACGGCGAAGGAACGCTTGGCAAGCTCAGCGCCCAGGACTCTCT
>JAURGG010000073.1 GCA_030833905.1 Schleiferiaceae bacterium | reverse complement strand
AAGTGCGTCGGGCAGCTCAAGGTGTGGGCGACGTGATCACTAGCATTTTGGTGGGCTTTGGTCGCTTTTTGGGCGGACTGTTTTTGGTCATCGCGTTCTTCTTCGGATCAACCATTCTCGTTGCTGTTTTTGGCAACGGAATCACCATTGACGGGGCGCACCTATCCGTGTCGGAACTCTTGGGTATCTTCTTGCCCGCTGGTTACGGCCTCACGTACTTCTGGACGGCGACGGCTCTTGTGCTCGTCGGGCCTGTGGTGGCCTTGGTGCTGCTGGCGCTCCGTTTGCTGTTCCGCCAAAAGGGACCGGTACACCGTGCGATTATGGGCACAGCGCTGATGCTGTCCATTGTCGGAATCGCTCTGATGGGCGTGCTGGGCACGCGCTTCGGTTCGGAATTCCGCGAGGAGGCGACCGTCGTGCACGTGGAGGCGCTTCCGCAAGGGATCAAGCAGTGGACGATGGTGATGGCCACGACTCCGGTCGAGGGCGGAACCAAGCTTCACTTCAGCGACGACGATACGGACGAAAGCTCGTGGATTCTCACGGATTCAGAGGTGTACTTTGACGGTATCGACGTGGATGTGCGTCCGACGTTTCGCGACATGCCCAGCTTGGAATGGACTGCAGAAGCCCAAGGGGGATCGCGCCGCGCGGCCCGCGAGCGCGCCGCTGCGGTTACCTACGAGGTGCGCAGCGATAGTACCGGACGCATTTTAATTGGCGACCTACTTCACTACCCAAAACCAGACCGCTTTCGCGGCCAAACCGTAGAGCTCGTGCTCTACCTACCAGTTGGGCACAGTGTGTTTTTGGATGCCACGACGGTTCCGTACCTCGACGATGTGGCCAACACTGAAGACATTTGGGACGGACACATGGGCGGCAAGACCTGGCTCATGACCGAGCAAGGCTTGGCAGAGTTCAAGTAGTTCAGAGCTTTTCACAAATGAGGGGGGCGGGCGCCCCCCTTTTTTATGGCTGAATGGCTGTGGCCGCCGTTCCGAGGTTGAGGAGGACGCTCGTTCTGAAGAAAACGCTGTTGAGTCCGCTGGCATCGCTGGGCAAAACCGAAGGCATAGGTTTGTCAATGTTCCACAAATACAATATGTTGTATTTGGTAAATGTCCATGGTGAGCCCTGCCAGCGGTCCAGCCAAAGGGGCTCGAGTTGGCCTTGGTCGTCTGGCGTTCCGGTAGCGGGATTGAGGCGAACCCACCACCCTCGGCTGCTGAGCAGGTCCCACGTTTGGGTGCTTGGATTGAGGCCGTGGACGCCAAAGTCAAAGCCGCCCGGAAGCCGTCGGGCCCACAGCCGTTGCCCCTTAGTCAGGTCGAACGCCAGGGCACTGTCTTGGCTCGCAAAGTAGGCCACGCCGCCCGCGACAGCGGGCGGGTGGCCGGTACCGTCGCCGCCCACGAGGCGTTGGTGGCTGATTTGGCTGCGGTCGGTCCACCAGAGTTCGCAGTAGGTTCCGCGCCGAAGGACTGCGAGCCAGCCGCGCTTCCAGCTGCGGGGCGCATCAAAGAGGCCTTTGCGGCCGGGCGCTGTGGCAAGGACGGTCCATTGACCGTGAAACCACCGAAGGATTTGGTTGGCCTCGGGTCCAAGGCTTGTGGAATCGCGGCGCCAACTCAAAAGGATTCCGCCCTCTGGATCGCGGTGGCCGGAACGAAAACTTGCTCCGCCCGAAGGGTAGGGGATGAGGTGCAGCGGGTGCCCCGGCTGTATCAGTGCAAGGCTTTGCGCCCCGAAGAGCACGACCGCGTCCGGCTGGGCAATCACGTTTTCTTGGCCCCACGACAGGTCGCGAAAGCCAACAGGCCATGGCCAGGACTGCAGGGGGTGGCCGTCGGTTGCGCGCAGCCAGCGAAGGCTGTCGCCGTCGCTCCAAAGGGCGCCTTCAGACGTGCCTTGGCCCAATGCATAAGGGCCAAAGCTGGGTCCCTCGAGGGGACGCGACCAAATGATTCCAGGTGCCGAGGGTGTGGGAATCTCAGCAGGCCGGCAGCCCCAGATTGCCAATACCGCTGCGGCGAGGCCGCAGAGGCCCCACGCCAAGGCGGACGCGCGCTTGAGGCGCGCCCGCCCGGCAGAGGTTTCGCCACTCATCGGGTGGGGGTTGCAAAGAAGGCTCCGCCCGGAATCTGACCGTTCATGACGCGGTTGAGGACGGATTTGGTCACCGAGGAGTTGCGCATCTGCTGGTGGTTGGTACTGGGCATGAGCACGGATGCCACCGCTCCGTTCAAAATGCCTGCGGACTCGGCCAACACGACGCCGTCGCTCGGTTTTTCGACCAACTGGTACTCGTAGATGGGAAAGGTCAGGCAGTCTCCGTCGCCAAAGCAGTCCGCGGGGTCGTTGACCGGGTACCACGTGGGGGCACTGTATTCGTCGCGGCAGCGGCACCAGTAGCCCTCAGCGTTGACTTGCATGACACGGGCTCCGACGAGCTGCTTGTAGCTGTCGTTGGCATCCCGGTACCAGCGGGCGGCTTTGTCGGCCGCGGCCGCTTCGCGCTCGGCCACCACGGCCTGCCACTCGGCAATCAAGGAACCGAGAAGGGTAGGCGAAAGGGCCCACGCGGCAATGCGAAAGTTAGCAGCTCGCTGCAGCGCCTGCGCCTTTTGGTTGGCATAGCGGTCGTGCTGCTGGGTGGCGAAGGTCACGAGGTCTCCGTCGCCGTCCATACTAAAGGGGTCGGTGGCTAGCGCAAGGCCCACGGAATCGCTGCGGTACATCGACGTCGCGGTGCGCCAAAACACCGGCTCGTCCTCGACGCCGTAGGCGAGGACCACCGGCACCGACGGGCTGCGCTTGCCCAGGCGTTGCGCAAGCGGCGCGGACGGAAACAGTTCGACCATACCCGGGCTGTTGAATTTTTGCAGGGCAAAGGGCACAAAGCTGCTCCCCAAACCGCAGGCGTTGTCGACAGCGGTGCGCAGCAGCGGATCCAGACCCGGAATCCATCGCAGCGCCGGGAACTGCGGCGCCACAAGCCGCGGATCGCTCAGGGCTCGGCAGGCCTCTTCGACAAAAGCGACGGCCAAGTTGTCGCCCGTGGGGTGCAGCGCTTTGGCCAGGTAGGCGCCGTTGATGGCGGAGCCGAAGGCGACGATTCCGCCAAATTGCCGCGTAAAGGTTTGAGGGTCGTCGTACAGGCTGTCGAGCAGCAGCGACAGCACGCCCCCGTAGGAATGCGCCACCATGAAGTTGTCTTCGACGTCAATCGCATGCAGCGCCGAAAGCGGCCCGCCCGTCGCGGTCAGGTATCCGTGAATATCCATGGCCGCATCGAGCGTCGAACCTGTCTGCAGGTAGGTCGGCGGGTTGGCGTACACGACTTCGCGGGCGGGGTAGCCGGGCGTTCCAATGGCAGCGGTTCGGGCTGCGACGAGGTTCCAGCTGTCGGCATTGCCGCCAAGGCCGTGGATGAAGTGCACGATGCGGTCTCCGTTGGTGGCCGTTTTGTTGGACCACCGCAGCGATCCAGTGGGCGGAACAAAGTCCGCGCGCACCGCCGGAGCCGCCTCGATAGCCGGAAGCGAGGCCGGATTGCTGCAGGGCTGCGCCGCCGCGGACCACGACAGCAAAAGCGTGAGGCTGAGAATGAGCCCTACCACGAGGGCGATGGGCGCCGGAGAGTCGGCGCGTTGGCTAGAACTGGGCATAGGAATGGGGTGTTATTGTTGAATAAAAGCTACAGAGTAGGTTTGATTACCTATCTGAATTTGAATAATGTAGCGACCAGAGTTAAGGCCAACGGGATTCCACCGAAGCGGCAGAGCGCCCTGCGGCGGCTGGGATTCGGTCAGGCGTCCTTGGGCGTCGACGCAGCGCACGGCCGAGGGCCAGATCCCGTCGTGCCCAACGAGTTCGAGCACTAGTTCTTGGCGTCCTCTTGGGTTCGGCTGTACGGAGAGTGTGGGGCGTGATTCAGCTCCTTTGGGGCCATAGCCTACGAGCGGACTGCGTTCGGTAAACGACCAGTCGTGCATGCACAGCCCGTTGAGGGTTTGCCGCAGAAAGCTTCGTTCCTCTGCTACGACCGACCACTGGTTGCCCGTTGCCGCCCACGTCAGCGCGATGCTGCTGTCGTCCTTGGCGTAGGTCTGCTGGGGGATGGAGGCGCTCCAGGTGAGGGTCCACCCGTGGCCCAGTTCGAGCGGTTGGTCGAGCGGAATCCCTGCGGGCGGCACGGCCGCCCGCAGGGGCGCCTCCCCCGGCTGCGCCGACGCAGCCGGGGCGGGACCCATCCATGGGTCCCGATCCCCCTTTAACTCCTGAGCCGCAGTGACCGATCGACCCTCGTCGTCAGTCCACCACTGGCGGGCAAGGTGGGTTTCGCGCATGCGAAGGGCCTCAAGATCCCAAGGCAGGAGGTAGGCAGTATCGGCAATGTCGCTGAGGCGGCTGCCGCGAAAGGTGGTTTCGGTCGCGGTCCAGAAACTCGTCTGGGCCATCGCCGAATAAGAGAGTAGGGTGGCCATCAGGGGCCATGCGGGGAGTAGGACTGTCTGCTTCATGACCCAAAGCTGCCACGACCCGACGAGGGCTAATCGTGTGCAAACGAAAGACAACAGCTGTTGGCTACTAGTTACTAGCTGCTGGCTACTGGCCACTAGCTTCTGGCTGCTGGCTTCTAGCTTCGAGCTGCTCGCCTTTGTCTACGTACCCCCTTCCGCATCAGCCCAACAGCCAACGAGCCAACCTCGCCAATCTTGCCAACCTCGCCAGCCTCGCCAATGAGCCAACGAGCCAACCTTGCCAACCTCGCCAACGAGCCAACCTTGCCAACGAGCCAACCTCGCCAACCTCGCCAACCTAGCCAACCTCGCCAACCTCGCCAACGAGCCAACGAGCCAATCTCAGCCAATAGGAACCAAGCGGGCTCCCCGTGGTTAAA
>JAURGG010000072.1 GCA_030833905.1 Schleiferiaceae bacterium | reverse complement strand
GCCTTTGCCGCCGACGAAGCCCTGCGCCAGTGGATGTTCCACATGGGTCTTGGCTTGCTCATTGTCGGAAACGGTTTCTTTAAGCCGAACATTTCAACCATCGTCGGCGCACTCTACACTGACAACGATCCGCGCAAAGATTCCGCCTTTACCATCTTTTACATGGGTATTAACCTTGGCGCCTTTCTCTCTCCCATCATCTGCGGAACCCTCGGTGAGCAAGTAGGCTGGATGTGGGGCTTTGGAAGCGCCGGTGTCGGAATGCTTCTGGCCACCGTATGGCTCTACGTCGAGGAGCCCAAGCTCGAGGGTCGCGGAATGCCTCCCGGCCGCGAAGGCGTTCGCCTCGGTGCGGCTGACTTCGGAACCATCGCCGCATACGTCGCCGGCGGCGTTGCCACGGTCTACGGATTTCTCGCCCTTCAGGACGCCATTTCTGAGGACGCCATGTCGCTCGCGCTCAAGGTTGTGGGCGCAATTGCCATTCTTGGCATCGCCTACATCATCTACAACGGAACCTCTGGTGGCGAGCAGTGGAGCCGCGTCGGAGCTATTTTGATCTTCTCAGTCGCCAACATCTTCTTTTGGAGCGGATTCGAGCAGGCCGGCGGAACCTTTAACCTCTTTGCCGCCGAGGAGACGAACCGTGTGGTCTTTGGCTACGAGATTGCCGCCTCACTCTTTCAAAGTGTGAACGCGCTGGCCATCTTCATTTTTGCCCCCATGTTTGCCTCACTTTGGGTCAACCTCGCTACCCGCAACATGAACCCCTCCACCCCTGCAAAGTTTGGCCTAGGGCTTACACTGCTTGCCCTTGGTTTTGTCGTAATGTCGTTTGCAAGCTTTGCCGCTGAAGGCGAAGGCCTGATCAGCCCCATGTGGTTGATTGGTGTGTACGTGCTTCACACGTTTGGAGAGCTCTGCATTTCGCCGATTGGCCTCTCGATGGTAACCAAGCTGGCTCCGCCCAAAATCGTGAGCGTAATGATGGGATTGTGGTTTGCCTCGATGGCCCTCGCCAACTACTTGGCCGGAATCATGGAAAGCCTCCTGCACTCAATCGCGCCCGACATGAACTTATTCGTGTTCTTGACCATCACTGCCGCTGTGGGTGCCGCACTGCTCTTCGCCCTGACGCCGCTGCTTCGCAAGCTCATGCGCGGAATCCACTAATCTGCAGCGCATACCGCATAAAAAAGGCCCCACTCGGGGCCTTTTCTTTTGGACGGAGGTGAGGTTAGAAGTACACGATGTCGTAGCCCTTGAGGGTCAGCGTCTGGTACTTCTTTTCGTCAAACATGTAGAGGCGCGAGGGGCGCTTAGCTTTCGCGCTCGACCGAACACTATTGCCGGTTTCGATCAGCAGTTGGCTTTTAAGCACCTTGCGGCGAAAGTTGCGCTTGTCAAACTTATTGCCCAGCGCACATTCGTACAGTCGCTGAATCTCATTGAGCGTGAATTCACGCGGTAGCAGCGTAAAACCCACCGGACGGCGCTTGACGCGTCGCTTAAAGCGTTCGCGGGCATATGCCAAGACCTCGTCGTGGTCGTAGGCCATCGACGGAACATTCTGCACCGGAACCCACACATAGCCCTTGGCATCTAGCCCTGCCTTGAGCTCGTCAGACAATCGCACCAAACAGTAGTAGGCAATGTTGACCACCCGACCCGAAGGGTTTCGGTAGGGATTTGCGAACGAATTGAGCTGCTCAAGTGGCCAGTTATCAAGTCCTGTGAGTTCTCGAAGCAACGTCTTGGCGACATTTTCAGGGGCCTCTGCAGGCTGAATCACCGAACTCGGCAAAATATGTGCACCCTCATAAGGTTCACCCACTTTGGTCGCCAACAACGTAACGAGCTGGTCGCCATCAAAGCCAAATACGACGACTGAGGTAGCCAACGCCACATTAAAATCTGAAGGGTCAAAATCGATACGCATGCTCATAGGGACAAATTTAGAATGCGAGATGCAATAAGTGTACCGGGTTACACAATAGTAACATACACCACCCCAAAAAAGACAAGCGCGGCACCTTGCGGTACCGCGCCCAGCGGGAACACCTTAGTGGAGGTGGATCAATCCCACACGTCCCGTAGGACGGTCTGTGCTCGATGTGCTCGCCAAAAGCCTGACTTTGGCGCACCAAGCAATGAACCCACTCGCCCAAGCACCTTCCTCTCGCCAGAGGCTGCCGATCCTCTATCCCAAGGATCCGTGAGCGGTTGTTCTCCCCCGTCCAAGCTGTACGTGCCAGCTCGCAGCTCATTCTGCGGCGTGCACAGGCGTCGAAACTCCGGACACGCTGGTGGGGCAATCTAGTGAGAGCTCACTCCCTCGCCCTAAGGCGATCTAGATTGGCCGAGGGGCTCTGCCCCCCTCTTGGACTGCACACTGAGGTTCCGACCGTCGTCGGGCAGTGGCAACCTAGTGAAGTAGACTTTATGGGGTACCAAGCAAGGCCTTCCCAAACTGATGCGCAGGAGCGCTACCCATCTACCTCAACGCGAACAACTTAACCTAAGTTTTGCCGTCCAGCTCAGACCATCTGTAGCGATGGCTTCGCCTGTTGCGCTCTATGAAATTAGCTAATTAATTGAGGCGCGCAAGCCCGGTTGATAAGTAATACCACGGGCGCAATATCGCTTTCAAAACATTGTAAATCAACTCATTAAAAACAGATGTTGTACCATAGTTCAGCGAAACAAAAAATCCCCTTAACCGAAGTTAAGAGGATTTTGTCGGGATGACAGGACTTGAACCTGCGACCACACGCCCCCCAGACGTGTACTCTACCACCTGAGCTACATCCCGATTGGGGCGGCAAATATACGCGAATTGAAGCAGTAAAATGGGACTTCGGTTCCGCATCGGTGCGAAGTCACCTCGTACATTTGAGGCATGGAACAACACAATGTCGTCATTATCGGATCTGGACCTGCCGGATACACTGCGGCCATTTATGCTGCACGCGCTGACCTCAAACCCATTATGTACGTTGGGCTGCAGCCTGGCGGCCAACTGACCACCACAACCGAGGTGGACAACTTCCCGGGCTACCCTCAGGGAGTCGACGGCAACGCCATGATGGAAGACCTTAAAAACCAAGCTGAACGCTTCGGAACCGACGTTCGCTGGGGCATGATTAGCTCCGTTGAATTTTCAGATACTCCAGGTGGATTCCACACCCTGACCGTAGATGAAGGCATGCAAATTCAAGCGCAGTCGGTGATTATTGCCACCGGTGCCACGGCGAAGTACCTCGGGCTTCCGAGCGAAGAACAATTCATGGGCCACGGCGTGAGCGCATGTGCCGTCTGCGACGGATTCTTCTACAAGGGCCAAAACGTAGTTATCGTGGGCGGAGGCGACACGGCCGCCGAAGAGGCGTCGTACCTCGCCAAGCTCTGCCCAAAGGTGACGATGCTGGTGCGCAAGGGCGAGCTTCGCGCATCTAAGGCCATGCAAAACCGAATCATGAATACGTCGAACATCGAAGTGCGCTGGCATACCGAGACGGTTGAACTTCTGGGCAATGAAGGCGTGGAAGGCGTCAAAGTCCGCAACCTTCAAACGGGCGTCGAAGACGTGATTGAAGCCACCGGGTTCTTTGTGGCAATTGGCCACAAGCCCAACACCGACATTTTCAAAGGCCAACTCGACATGGACGAGGTGGGCTACCTTCAGATTCAACTTGGAAGCACCAAAACCCGCAAGCCCGGTGTCTTTGCCGCCGGCGACGTGGCTGACAAGGTCTACCGTCAGGCGATTTCTGCGGCCGGAACCGGCTGTATGGCCGCACTCGATGCAGAGCGCTACCTCGCCGAGTTCCACTAGGACACATCGCTGTACGTACCAAAAGAAAAGCCGACCCCTTGGGGCCGGCTTTTTTTATGCCATGAGGCGTGGATTACATGCGCTTGCGTCCGCCTGGCTTGCCGCCGCCGAAGCTAGGCTTGCCGCCGGGGCCACCGCCGAAGCGCTTGCCGCCACCGCCGAAGCTGGGCTTGCCGCCGAATCCGGGCTTACCGCCTAAACGTGGTTTGCGGTCGGGTCCATTGAACGACGTATCGCTTGCGCCGCGGTTGAATGCGTCGGCACGGTCATCTCCACCGCGAGCCCAATCTGGAGTCTCTTGGCGCTGGGTCCATGAGCCACCGCGGTTTTTATCACCTTGGTAGCCGCCTGAATTACCGCCTTGGTAGCCGCCTCCGCCGCCACCTTGATAGCCGCCACGGTCACTGCTTCCGCCACGGTAGCCGCCTCCGCCGCCACCTTGGTAGCCTCCGCGGTCACTGCTTCCGCGGTAGCCGCCTCCGCCGCCACCTTGGTAGCCGCCACGGTCGCTTCCGCCACGGTATCCGCCACGGTCACCGAACTTGCCTTGAGGGCGTCCGCCGCCAAAACGGTCGTTACGGGGTCCACGCTCGCGCTCAAAACGACCAACTTGATCTTCTACGGCCTCGAGTTCTACGGTTATTCCTTTGATCTCAGCTCCATTGAGGGCCATTTGCACTTCATCGATGCGGGTCAAGGGCACGTTGAAGTAGCTCTGCTCGGGTCCACAGTTGACACCTTGAACCTCGCCTTCGCCGAGGCGAGCAGATTCACGCAAGAAATCTTTAAGGGCAAACCACGTAAAGCCGTGGGTCTCGCCCACGTTGATCGAGAAGCGTTGCTCCTGTGGGGAATCCATTCCGCGCTGGCGCTTGGATCCGCGCTCTTCAAAATCACCTCCGCGCTCTTTGCGGTCCTTTTGGGGACGCACCGACGGAACCTCAGCTTGCTCGTTCACGTAGTGCTGCACGAGCTCGTGGAGTTCTGCGGCAAAGAAGCGCTCAATAAGTTCGCGCGAAGTCATGTGCTCGAATTGGGGCATTACCGCCTCAACCAACGGCTTGATCACCTCGGGAGCCTCTGGGTGAGCTGCAAACTCTT
>JAURGG010000071.1 GCA_030833905.1 Schleiferiaceae bacterium | reverse complement strand
GTTCAGAGGTTTCGGTACTGGCTCAAGACGTAGTAACGGATTCCACATCAGTGCGTGATGTTCGTATGCAGGATACGCTGAGGCCGGTTCCTTGGAATATTGCGGTATGGGATGGAGAGGCATTTCGGAGTGAGTCTCCGGAAGATCGCGTTCTGCGCGTTCCAATTGGTTCTGCACGCGTTGGCGTGAGTGCGCTCGGAAGTTCTACGTGGAATTTTAGTGAAGGCCTTTCGGGGTTGGTGGGCCCGGTGGGGGTTCCGTACTGGATGAATGCAGTACGGGAGGTTCCTCAAGATTGGAATGTCCGCAAAGGGCCCTTGCCCGTGGTCGATTGGGTAGGTGAGTCAGCACACGGTCGTGGCCAAGAGTTTGGCATCGTCGCGAGTGCGTCACCCAAGTACTACCAGCATTTTTGGGTTGATTTTCGCCGCTTGCAAATGAGTGGTGGTTTGCTGACGGAGGATCATTTTCGGGATCGCTTGCGGACTTCTTTTTGGGGAAGAGATTCCGCACGAATCTGGAATTATAGTGTTCAAGTAGGGCTTCAGCGCACTGTAGATGGCGAGGCCGGTGGTGTGGTGGATGTGGCACAACTGACAGAGGCTGAGTTTTGGCAACCCAACCGAGATTTAGTGACCACGCGCTGGAGCCAAGCTGAGCGTGTGGGCCAATCGAGTCAGGTTCGGGCAGAATGGATTCATGCCCGCAGTAGGTTGGGTGTCGAGCTGAATTGGAGCCATAATCAATCTGGATTTCAGGGATCGGGTCAGTCCGTGGATTCTGTGGTCTACGCAGTGCTTGATGTTCGAGTGGTTCGCAGTAGTAGAGCACGATGGTCTGAACCCGCAATGCGTGGGGTAAGTGTGATTGATGTGCTTCCGAGGGTACGGCCAACATGGTCAGCTGGAGCACGATTTGTGAATGCCCAGTACTGGGAGAGTGGGGTGTGGATGGTTCCGTCCCAGGTCCCGAGGTGGTCGCCGGTCGGCTCGTTGGAGTTTCCAGGGCGGCGGAACCGGCTGCGCGCTGATGTTGATCTCGGGGGCCGGGCGGTAGAGTTCCGCTACGGCCGACAACGGTGGTTGGATTTTGGTTCCAATCCTTGGTTAGAAGTGGAGTTGGCACAGCGGTGGACGTTGCCGTGGCAAGGAAGTGCGGTTTCGCACGTGCGTCGTGGCGAGGTGAAGATCAAGCCTTTGGAGCAGCTGATTGTTCGCGCCCAGGTTAGTAGTAGTGATCCAATGCTGACGGTTGCGGATTGGTCAGATGCCAGTGCGGTGTGGGTCGCCCGTGATCCGTGGGCAATGCTCGGTGTGGACTGGAAGGGGCGCGCCAAGCTTTCTCCCAATTGGTCGGTGCGGACATTGCTGCAGGGTCGTTGGGCCTCTCAGACCGAGTTAGGGCTGGCTCCCGGTTATGGGGAGCTCGGGTTGGTGTACGCAGCAAAGGTTCCGAATTTGTACCCAGGCATGCGTGTACAGCTTGAACTTATGGGCCAGGGATGGACGGGAGGCTGGCAGCGCCCTGTGTGGGTAGCAGAAAAGGGGCTGTTCGGATATGCCACGAACGGAGAGTCTATGCCTGCAGGCGGGCTAGTGCACGCGGCAGCCATGGTCTACCTCGGTGAGGCGCAACTTGGCGTAATTGCACAAAATGCCAACCAAGGGTGGATTCCAAACACGGTGTTTGTGGCCCAAAACTACCCGGTTCCGCCGGCCACGCTTCGGTGGTTCCTGCGGTGGAGAATGTTTGAGTAGTCGCTTAAAACGGCGGATATTCGTCTCCCTCGTTGGGTTCGACGTGGTTCATCTTGGATTCGAACAAAGCGTCGCTGCTTGAGCTCGAACCAGATGTGACTGGGCCGCGTGCACTGTACCCGGAATCCAAGTCTGAGAATCGGGCCATCGCACCTTCGAATTTGAGTCGAACGTTTTCAAGCGAGCCGTTTCGGTGCTTGGCAATGATGAGTTCTGCTTGGCCGTCGGCGGGAGCACCAGAGTCGTCGTCCCATTCGTGGATACCGTAGTATTCTGGACGGTAGATGAACGACACAATGTCAGCATCTTGTTCAATGGCGCCCGATTCACGGAGGTCAGAGAGAAGGGGGCGCTTTGAGCCTCCACGGGTCTCGACGGCACGTGAGAGCTGCGACAAGGCGATCACCGGAATGTCGAGCTCTTTTGCAATGGATTTGAGTGCGCGCGAAATGGATGAAATTTCTTGCTCTCGGTTTCCGCCAGATTTGGAATTACCTGCAGTCATGAGCTGGAGGTAGTCGATAATGATGATTCCGATTTGGTGCTGCGAAACGAGTCGGCGGCACTTGGCGCGAAGGTCAAAAATGCTCAAACCGGGGGTGTCGTCGATGTAAATCGGTGCGTCCTGAAGGGTCTTCACCTTAGAGGTAAGTTGCGCCCATTCGGTGGCATCTAGGTTGCCTCGGCGAAGCTTTTCGGCTCCGATTCCGGTCTCTGAAGAGATCATACGGGTGATGAGCTGGACCGACGACATTTCAAGACTGAACACGGCGGCAGGGACTTTGTGAGCGACCGCGATGTTTCGCGCCATGCTCAGGACAAAGGCGGTCTTACCCATGCCAGGGCGCGCGGCCAAGATGACCAAGTCGGATTTTTGCCATCCAGAGGTT
This sequence comes from Schleiferiaceae bacterium, assembly GCA_030833905.1. Taxonomy (GTDB): domain Bacteria; phylum Bacteroidota; class Bacteroidia; order Flavobacteriales; family Schleiferiaceae; genus TMED14. The sequence continues at coordinate 2,291 of JAURGG010000071.1, read as the reverse complement.
ACGCGGTCCACATCTCGGAATCCGCTCGGCACACCCGACAAGCCTTCGCGCTGCGAGATCGCAGAAATTCGATCAAGCGCCTGCTTGACAAGGTTGAGAGAGGATTCGTAGTTCCGCTTGAGGTTACCCTGGGAGACGCTGAACAACGATTGTTCAGCGCTGTCCAGTAGGTCAAGGACATCTGTGGATTCGTCGTAGGCCTTCTCGGTGAGCTCTGAGGCGATTCGAATGAGTTCGCGCTGGATGTGCTTTTGAACGACGATCCGCGCATGGTATTCGATGTGGGCAGAAGACGAAACACGGGTGCTGAGGTTGATCAGTTTGGCTTCGCCCCCAATGCGATCGAGTTGCCCCGCTTTGCGCAAAGCCTGAGCCACGGTGAGAATGTCAATCGGCTGAGACTCTGCAAACAAATCCTTGACTACCGAGAACACCGCTTGGTGGGCGTCGACGTAAAAGGTTTCGGGCGTCAAGATGTCAATGACCTTTGAAAGGGCATTTCGGTCGATCAGGAGCGAACCGAGTACCGCTTCTTCGAGCTCGATGGCTTGAGGGGGCAGTTTACCGGCTACAGACGGCAATGCGACACTACCCGGGTTGGGGCGGCGTGCGGAGGTGCGCTGCAGTGGCTGGTTGGCTTCCATGGTTGTGCGTTAGGCGGTTTCGTAGACTCCCATTGCGCTGAATTTGTCCATGCGCAGGGCGATGCGTTCCTGCGGATCCAAAGCTTGGAGCGCGCGGTACTGCTTGAGGATTTCATACTTGAGCGTCTCGAACATGGCCTCGGGATCGCGGTGTGCTCCGCCGAGGGGCTCGGGGACGATTCCGTCGATGAGTTTGTTCGCGAGCATGTCGGGGGCGGTGAGCTTGAGCGCTTCAGCTGCGGTGGTTTTGTAGTCCCAACTGCGCCACAGAATGGACGAGCAGGATTCTGGACTGATTACAGAGTACCACGTGTTCTCGAGCATGAGCACGCGATCGCCTACGCCGATTCCGAGGGCTCCGCCTGAAGCACCTTCGCCGATGATGATGCAGATTACCGGAACCTTGAGTCGGGTCATTTCCATGATGTTGCGGGCAATAGCTTCACCTTGGCCGCGTTCTTCAGCTTCAAGTCCCGGGAAGGCCCCTGGAGTGTCAATCAGCGTCACGATGGGACGACCAAACTTCTCGGCTTGCTTAAACAAGCGAAGTGCTTTACGGTAGCCTTCGGGATTGGCCATTCCGAAGTTGCGGAGCTGGCGCATTTTGGTATTGACTCCTTTTTGCTGGCCTATGAACATGAAGGACTCGCCGTCGAGCCAACCCCAGCCCCCTACCATTGCCTTGTCGTCTTTGACTTGGCGATCGCCGTGAAGTTCGGTGAACTGACCGCCCGTCATTGACTCAATGTAGGCAAGTGTGTAGGGACGGTTCGGGTGGCGGCTGAGCTGTACCCGCTGCCACGGCGTCAAGCTTGAGGCGAGATCGTGGAAGGTGGCATCGCGCTTGCTGCGCAATTCTTCAATGGACTGCACCATCGATACTCCGGTCTCGAGTTCAAGGGCTTCGGCCTTGGCGATTTGCTCGTCGAGTTCGCGGATGGGCGCTTCAAAATCTAAGTATTCCATAGGATGTGCTGAAGGGGTCAAACCTACGACTTTTTGCCGGCGGATGGGGTGGATGTGGATAACTTCAGGCGGTTCCGCCGCTGAATCCACGCATTTGCCAGGAGCATGCTAAGCACCACGGCGAAGCCTAGGTAGAACAAGGTTGGCATGGCTTCGTCCGCCCCAAAAACGAGGAGGGCGAGGATGATTCCGTAGATGGGTTCCATCGAAATGGCGAGCACGACAGTGAAGGGGCTGAGGTAGCGCATAATGCGGACGGACTGGACAAAGGCGAAGGCGGTGCAAAAGCTCGCCAAAATCGCGAGGTAAAACCAGTCGCTTGGACTCGGAGCAGCAAGGACGTGTGCGAGGTTCGTCGTTGCAGCAAGGACGATGCTCAGCCCAACAAATCCCGCCAGGAGTTCCCAAAATGAGATCGAGGCAGGTTCCATTTGGCGCACAATTCTGCCGTTAAGTACCGAAAACAGAGCGGAAAGTGCTGAACTGGTTAGTCCCACAAAAATGGCAAGGCCTTGACCTTCAACAGACCCAATTACGAGGAGTAGTCCTACGACGACTCCGAAACTGACCGCGACTTCAGCCCAAGAGATCCGACGTTTAAAAATGAGCGGTTCGAGAAAGGCTGTGAATAATGGGCCCGTGGACAGACAAGCCAGGGTCAGCGAAATATTGGAGAGTTTG
>JAURGG010000070.1 GCA_030833905.1 Schleiferiaceae bacterium | reverse complement strand
AAAGTTCCGTCAGTGCCGCTTTAAATGCTTCGCCAAAGCGCTGCCACGAGTGGGCGATGCCTTCGAGCGCGGCGATTAAGTCAGTTGCTAGGTTCCACAAAAAACCGAAGTAAACCGCCCACATTTCAGGGTCGTCGGCGTAGCGCTGAACACCCGCTTCGAGCACTGTGATCGCGGATTCGATGTGGTTCATTTCGACCAAGATTCCAGCGTACTCCAAAAGTCCGCGGGGGTTTTCGACCCGCAGCGTATGCAAAATGAGCTGTAGGCTCTTGGCGGCTTCGCGCTGAAGTCCGAGCTGCACAAACAGGTCATGTGCCACCATGTGGTAGTCGGGGTTGTCGGGGTCGAGGGCAATAGCTTTTTGAGCCAACTGGGCTCCCTTCAGGGTGTTGCCAGCTTCACCGTGAAGCACGGCGAGTTCAATCCACGCTTCGTCGAGTTCTTCGTCGAGTTCGATGGCCTCTTGAAAGGCACTCATGGCCTCGGGGTTGCGCTCGAGCGACTGAAGGCAGACCCCTTTGCGGTAGAGTGTGTAGCCGTTGCGCTCGCCTTCGGGCATGGACTGGTCGTAGTAGTCGATGGCCTGAGTCCAGTCCTCTTGGTCCTCGTGAATGCGTCCGAGGTCAAAGAGGGCTGCGCTGAATTTTTCATCGATCGTCGTCGCGAACCCAAGGCTGCGCTTTGCCTGCTCGAGTTGCCCCTGGCGAAACTGGGCCACTCCCAAGTGGTACCAGGCCGTTTCTGAATACGGGTAGTCGTTGAGGTAGGTCTCAAAAAACGAGACGGCCTTGTCGTCCCGGTTTGACATGTCAAAATTTATCGCGAGCAGGTAGAGCAAGTGGGCATCTTCGGGCTCTTCTTGAAGCATCGCCTTGAGCGTGCGAATGGCGTGCGTAAACATGCCTGCACCCGAATAAATACTGGCCAGCGTGCCCTGAATAGGGAAGGGGTCGTCGGAATTTTGAATCGCCTTGCGCAGTGACTGTATGGCGTCGTTGGTGCGGCCTTGGCGCATGAGCAGCATGCCCCGCGCCCACTCAATGTCGGGGTGGTTGGGGCTCAGGCCCTCGGCGCGCTGAATCGCGTCTTCGGCCTCGTCGAGCTGGGACGCCTGAACGAGGTAGCGGGCCATTTTGGCTGCGAACACGGTGGCGTAGGGGTGCTGTGCTCCGCCCATGTCAATGGCCTTGCGCGCCCGCTGGAGCTGGCCCGTCTCAAGGTAGTAGTCTGCGATTTCTTCAAACTCCTCCACGTCAAAAAACAGCGGAGCGTCTTCGCGCAGCGCTTGCTCAAAACGGCTAATAAGGGGGTCGGAATCGCTTTCGTACATCAGGCAGAGTAAACCTAAGCAAATTTCGGGCGGATTTCGTCGCAATGCATACGCGTTATTCACCACGTTATTCACCGATTCGGAATCCGGACGGCGCCGGTTCTACCTTTGCAGCACACCAAAAACCTCGCCATGGCATTAATCGCATCGGTATCAGGAATACGCGGAACCGTCGGTGGTTCCGTCGGAAGCAACTTAACCCCCGTCGACGCGGTGGCTTTTGCCAGCGCCTACGGCCAGTGGCTGCGCACCCAAGCGGGTGGTGACCGCCGCCTTCGGGTGGCCTTAGGTCGCGATGCGCGCATCTCCGGCGAGGCCTTGAGCGACCTTGTGGTTTCAACCCTACGCTTTCAAGGTATTGATGTGCTTGATCTTGGCTTATCGACGACTCCCACGGTCGAAATGATGGTGCCCTGGGAAGGCTGCGACGGCGGAATCATTCTCACTGCATCGCACAACCCCGGCGAGTGGAACGCGCTGAAGCTGCTCAATGCCCGCGGTGAATTTTTGAGTGCCGAGGACGGAGCCAAAATTCTCGCGGCCCGCGCCGCAGGCACGTTTGAATTTGCTCCAGTCAGCGAACTGGGTCGCCGCATTGCGGTCACCGACGGAATCGAGCGCCACATCCAAGCCATTCTAAACCTCGACCTCGTCGACGTCGAAGCGATCCGTGCTCGCGGCTTCGCAGTCGCCCTCGACGCCGTGGCTTCGACTGGCGGAATCGCAATCCCCATGCTTCTCGAGGCCCTTGGCGTCCAGCGCATCGAAGGGCTCTACTGCGAGCCCACGGGGCACTTTCCGCACAACCCCGAGCCCCTGCGCAAGCACCTCGACGAGATCTGTGCCCTTGTCCCCGAAACGAAGTGCGACCTCGGAATCGTCGTAGACCCAGACGTCGACCGCCTCGTGTTTGTCAGCGAGAACGGCGAACTCTTTGGCGAAGAATACACCTTGGTGGCGGTAGCCGACTACCTGCTTCAGCACCGCCCTGGCCATGTGGTGAGCAACTTGAGTTCAAGTCGGGCGCTGCGCGACATCGCAGAACGCCACCAGTCCACCTATTCCGCATCCGCAGTGGGAGAGGTGCACGTCGTCACTGAAATGAAGGCGCGTCAGGCGGTGCTTGGAGGCGAGGGCAACGGCGGAATCATTCTGCCCGAGCTGCACTACGGCCGCGACGCCTTGGTGGGCGTGGCGCTCTTCTTAACCTACTTGGCGAAAAGGGGCGGAACCTGTTCCGCACTCCGCGCGACCTACCCGAACTACGCGATGGCCAAAGAGAAAATTGACCTTCAGCCCGGAGTCGACACCGACGCCTTGCTCGCACGTGTCGCAGCAGCTCACGCGCACCTGAATCTGTCGACCATTGACGGAGTCAAAATCGACTTTGCCGACCGCTGGGTACACCTGCGCAAGAGCAACACAGAGCCGATCGTGCGCATTTATACTGAGGCTCCGACTGAGGCTGACGCGGCTGCGCTTGCCTCGGAATTCGTCGCTAAATTGGCCAATGCCCAATGATTTCACCACAAAACCATTCGGAGTTAAGTCGGCTCGCCGAAGCCCATGCCGCAGCATATGCGCAGGCCGAACCTTTTCCGCACATCCTACTCGATGGTTTTTTTGATCCCGAGTACTTGAGCGGACTTGCACGTGATTTTCCGAATTTGTTGGGCAATCCAGACCTGGAACAGTTCAGCAACCAAAAAGAAGTGAAGTCTGCTTCGCATTTCGAACGAGGAATTCCTGAAAAGCACCTTGAGCTCATTCGGTTTATGAATGCGGAACCGTTTATCACGTTCATTCAAAAGTTAACCGGTATCAAGGAGACCCTGGTGGGTGATCCCTATTTGGTTGGAGGCGGCTTGCATCAAATTCGAGCGGGAGGAATGCTTAAGGTTCATGCGGATTTCAACAAGCATCGTCTGCTTGGATTGGACCGCCGTGTCAATGTTTTGGTCTACCTCAACGAGGATTGGGATGAATCATTTGGGGGGCATTTAGAGTTTTGGGATTCTGGTATGAAGGGCTGCGTTCAACGTGTTCTACCCATTTTTAACCGTTTAGTGGTTTTTTCTACAACAGACTTTAGCTACCACGGTCATCCCGATCCGTTGACGTGCCCGGATCACCGCACGCGCAATTCAATAGCCCTGTACTACTACAGTAACGGTCGTCCAAAATCTGAAATTGACGTGGCAAATGTGAGTGCGACAACAAAGTTCGTTGCGCGTCCTCAGTCCAATGCCGACCGGAAGGCATTCCTACGTCTGGATCGCGGCAACCTCCTAGAGTTCGCCAAAATGTGTACCCCTCCAATTTTATGGAAGGCGTTGCGTTCTTTGCGTTAACAAAACAATCACCCCTTGATGAGCATCTACCTCGACAACGCCGCCACGACGCCTTTGTGCCCCGAAGCCAAGGACGCGATGATCGCCGCGCTTGAATTGTACGGAAATCCGAGTTCAACCCATTCCGAGGGCCGCAAAGCCAAAGCGCTCGTGGAGCGGGTGCGCAAAGAGATTGCGGCGGCGCTGAACTGCCTTCCGGCAGAGGTCATATTTACTTCGGGCGGAACCGAAGCAGACAACTGGGCACTTCAATCAAGTGTTGATGTGTTGGGCGCTACAAAGCTGTACCACAGTGAGCTAGAGCACCATGCGGTAACCCACATGGTCGAGGCATTGGCCCAGCACATTGAGGCGGTTGCCATACCGTTTGACGCGCACGGCGACCATGATTTGGAGTGGCTCGAGGCACAACTTGCCGCAGACCGACAGGCCGGCCGCAAAGCCCTGGTAAGTCTGATGCACGCCAACAACGAGATCGGCAACCTCGCCGACTTGGACCGCCTTTCAAAAATTACGCGTGACCACGGAGCGCTGCTTCACAGCGATACCGTTCAGACTATGGCCCACCTCAAATTGGACTTCACGTCGACACCTTTGGAGTTTGCAGCCTGCAGTGCCCATAAGTTTCACGGGCCCAAAGGCATCGGATTTGCCTACATCAAGCAAGGAACCGGGGTGAAGCCGTTCATTCGCGGCGGCGCTCAAGAACGCGGGCACCGTGCCGGAACCGAAAACGTCGTCGGCATCGCCGGACTCGGAGCCGCTTTTGCTACCGCGATGGCCAAGCTGGAGGAGGACGCCGCGCACATGACCGACGTTAAGGCCTATGCCATTGATCGCCTACGCTCGGCTTATCCGCATGTTCACTTCAACGGACATTCTGGAGACCTCGAGAAGAGCCTCTTCACGGTGCTCAACTTTTACGTGCCCGAGCTCCACGAGGGCGGTATGCTGAACTTTCAACTCGACCTTCAAGGGTTTTGCGTTTCAGGCGGCAGCGCCTGCAGCAGCGGTGCGGTGGGCGGATCTCATGTACTGGGCGGCCTCAAGTCACCCGGCGGAACCCGCATCAGCTTCTCGCGCATGACTACCCGCGCCGACATCGACGCATTCGTGCACGCCCTGCAGAACCTTCCAAAACTAGACTAACGGATCACATTGACGGTCCCGTACAACGGGCCGTCCTCGGTCTCGAAACGGTAGACGTAGGTATCCTGTTGTGCGGGTTTGCCGTTAATCGTTCCGTCCCAAAACTCTTC
>JAURGG010000006.1 GCA_030833905.1 Schleiferiaceae bacterium | reverse complement strand
ATCCAGCGTAGCAACGAGTACAATATGCTCACAATTAATCAATTGGACACCTCTATCACCGAGCTGAACAGTCAGATTTCGAAGCGCATGAGCGAAGTTAGCCTCAGCATGCAGCGCAAGCTCGGGGGGTGGAATTCCGACAGCATCAATGCTGCTAATGCGGGTGGTGCGGACTGGGGCGGAGACTATTCCGCATGGGACCGAATCCAGCCCATTCACCGGTACCGCGCTACGCAAAACGCCTTGAATCTCGCACAGACCAACCGGGACTACATGCGCCAAATTGGGTCAGAACTCGAGTGGCGCAACCAGCACCTGGCCCGCCACTACCTCGAGTGGCACAAGAAATTTAGCGTAGCCATGGCCTGCGTGCTGCTGTTTTTCATTGGGGCTCCGCTTGGCAGCATCATTCAGCGGGGCGGATTCGGATGGGCATTTGTGGCCAGCGTACTGCTCTTTTTGCTGCACTACGTGCTTACAATGGTTGCTGAAAAGCTCGGCCGCACTTGGGTACTTAGCCCTTTTTGGGCCATGTGGGGACCCAACCTCGTACTCGGGCCCTTTGCGCTTGCACTCACCGTGTGGGCAGCTCGTGACGGACAGTTCACCCTTCGACTGCGAACGGCTAAGGGATGAGGATTCTTCACCTGTGCAACAAGGTCCCGTTTCCGGGTCGCGACGGCAGCAGCTTAGCCATGGAATCGCTGATTCGCCTCGAAGCATCCCTGGGCCACCAGGTGCATGTGGTTGCCTTGAATACCGAAAAGCACTGGGTCGAGCACCCCGCGAGCCCCATTCAGGGTGTGACGCTCGAAGCCGTTTCAGCGTCCACCAAGCCCAGTGTGGGCACGGCCCTCGCCAACCTCTTTTCGCGCGCGAGCTATTATGCCAGCAGGTTTTGGACTCCCGAGGTTTCGGAAGTCGTTCGCACGCGGGCTAAAACCGCAGATGTGGTGGTCTTTGACAGTCTTTTTATGGCGGTTTACCTCGACGAAGTGGGTTCGGTTCCGACCGTACTGCGCGCACACAACGTCGAACATGCCATTTGGATGCGTGGCTTGAGTGATGAACCGTGGTTCCGCCGGGGATACGTGGCCCTTCAGGCCAAACGCCTCAAAATTTGGGAATCCCAAGTGGCCCAGCGCGTGGACCGAATCTGGGCCATCAGCCCAGAGGACGCTCGCTGGTTTCACGATTTTGGCCCCGTTCACACCTTGGCATGCACCTACGACCCCGTGCACGGTTCGTGGCCCGAGTCGGGGGCCTCGGCGCCGAAGGCCTACCATTTGGGGGCACTGGACTGGACTCCCAACGTACGCGGTATGAAGTGGTTCCTCGACCAGGTGGCTCCCCACCTTCACCACGCCGAAGTGGACGTGTACAGCCGGCTGTGGCCCTTTGGTTCCGCGCCCAAAGGCGTACACTACCGCGCGGACCAGCCCAACTTTGCGGACTACGGAATGTTTATCGCCCCCATTCGCAGCGGAAGCGGAATGCGCATCAAGCTCCTCGAGGCAATGGCGCGGGGCAAAGCGATCGTCACCACTTCGCTTGGGGCCGAAGGATTGAATGCAATTCACGGCACGCATTTACTCTTGGCCGATTCTCCCACTGAATTTGCCGCGGCGATGGACCAACTCCACCACAACGCCGAACTGCGCACCAAGCTTGGGGCCGCAGCAGCCCGCCACGCCCGAATGCACTTTTCAGATCAAAGTGCGGCTGAAGGCATTGCCCGCGAACTTGCGACATTTGCACCCTAATGGAAGCGATTGCGTGGTGGCTTTGGAGCCTTGCCTTGGTGCCCTACACCCTCTTTCCGCTCGTCGTTCGTGCGGTGGGAAGGGATCGACGCGCCCTAGCGGTTCCGCCATCGGACGAGAACTGGCCATCAGTAGCCGTCGTGTTTGCGGCCTACAACGAACAGGCAGTGCTCGCGGCAAAGCTGGACAGCTTGCTCAGTCAGGACTACCCCGGCAACCTCGAAGTGTGGGTCGGTTCCGACCTCAGCTCGGACCGCACGGACAGCATCCTTGCCGAATACGCCGCCCGGGACGCCCGCGTCCACTGGATCCGCATGGAATCGCGGTCCGGCAAGGCAAAAATCATCAACCGCCTCGTGGCCGAAACCCAGAGTGACTGGATCATTGGTACCGACGCCAACATCCTTTTTGCCCCCGACTGCACCCGTGAATTAATGCGCGAAGCCCAGCGCAATCCAAAGGCCAGCGTCGTGGGTGGTTCGCTTTTTTACCGCGGAATGAACCATTCCGCCCCGGCCAGCATTGCCGAAGAAGAGCGCTGGTACATGAACTGGGAGAACTTCGCCAAGCGCGTAGAGTACGAACGCACGGGCTGTGCCATGGGTGTCGAGGGCGGCCTCTACGCGATTCGCCGTGATGCGTTTCGGCCGATTCCGCCCGGAACCTTCATGGAAGACTTCTTTTTGAGTTTCTCGGCCATGCTGCGTGGCGAGCACGTCGCTTGGTCATTAACAGCCCGCGGAAGCGAGGACGTCAGCCACGACAGTGAGCAGGAATTTCGCCGCAAGATCCGGATCGCCCACGGCAACTGGCAAAACATCGGGCGATTCGCCACGTCTATGTGGACGCTTCGCCCTAGCGTTCTGGCGGTGTTTGTAGGCCACAAGCTCTTGCGCTGGCTCACTCCGCTACTGGTTTTGGGCGGAATCCTACTCGGTCTGGGCCCCGGCCCCGAATGGTCTGAGCTGGGCCAACGCGTCTGGCTGCTGTTCACGGCCTTGGTCGGCTATACCCTATTGCTTCGCGCAGGGTTGGCAGCGGCACTCAATCACGTCCCCGGACTGCGCACCCTGCACCACCTTTTGCTGATGAACTTGGCGCTGGCGCTCGGCTTCGTTCGCTACCTTCGCGGCGGAACTTCTGGCATTTGGGAGCCCACCCCACGAACACATGGATAATTTTTCGCTTTCAAGCATCGAAGACGCGCTAGACGACCTGCGCGCCGGCAAAATGGTCATTGTGGTCGACGACGAAGACCGCGAGAACGAGGGCGACTTGGTGGCGCTGGCCGAGGGAATTACCCCTGAAACCGTGAATTTTATGGCCACGCATGCGCGAGGCCTCATCTGCGTTCCGCTGGTGGACCAGCGCTGCGACGAGCTCGACCTTCACGCCATGGTCGACCGCAATACGGATCCCCATGGTACCGCATTCACCGTCAGCGTCGACCTCGAAGGCGAAGGTGTCACGACCGGAATCTCTGCGCACGACCGCGCCAAAACGATCAATGCACTGACTCGCCCCGGCGTTCAAGCCAGCGACTTTCGGCGCCCAGGCCACATCTTTCCGCTTCGAGCCCGTCCAGGGGGCGTACTCCGTCGCGCCGGCCACACTGAGGCCGCCATTGACCTAGCCCGATTGGCGGGCAGCCGCCCTGCAGGCGTAATCGTCGAAATCATGAACGAGGACGGAAGCATGGCACGCCTTCCAGAACTCGCGGTGATGGCAGAAAAGCACAACTTGAAGATCATCAGCATCGAGCAGCTCATTCGCTACCGAATGGAACGGGACCGCCTGGTGCACGAGATCAAAACATACCGCCTTGACAGTCCCTACGGACCATGGCAGGTGCGCATCTATGCGCAAACCACCTCTGACCAGCGCCATGCCAGCTTTAGCTTCGGTTCGTGGCACGAGGGCGATGAAGTATTAGTCCGCATGCAAAGCGGTCCGTTTGGAACCACACCGTGGGCCTCATTCGGTATGCCGTTTAGTGCGGATGGCGACCACTTCGCAGCCGCAATGAAGCGCATTGCCGAGGCAGGCCAAGGGTGCATCGTGTGCCTCAACCAGCGCGGATCTGCTCCGGACTGGACGGAGTGGAACCCCCAAACCCCTCCTGCTCCTGCACGCGCAATGGGCAACGACCCACTCGACTATGGTGTGGGCGCACAAATTTTGCATGGACTCGGCCTTCAGAATGTCGCACTCCTCACCCAAAACCCTATGCGCCGCGTGGGTATTGAGGGCTACGGGCTGCACATTGTACGCAACGAATCGCTGTACTAATTCCCGCGGCGCAAAAGGTCGCTCCAGGAGGCACCGCTCTGCTCCCAGCGCAGTCCGACACCTTGGCGCTGCGAACCCACCACTCCCGACTGCATGTTCTGGTCGTTGCGGCGTTGGTAGGCCTTTGCTGACCACCGACCGTCGTCAGAGAGCTGGTACCTGACCTCAACATCACCCAATCCAATGCTGGGTTGGCTTTGCCCAATCGGAATTCCCCATTCTGTCTGAATGCTCAAGCGGTCGTCTAAGAAGCTGCGGCCGATACTGGCTTCCATTTCACGCTGGGCCGCCGCTGTATTGGTCGAATAGGCCAGGTTGACGTCCCAATCTGCTCCCAAACCTTGGGTCACAAAGTTGGTGAACTGAGATGCCAGCACTTGCGAAGTATTGCTCTCAACCGCCTGCATGCCCTGTGCGGCCAAGGGCGATGAACCTACCCAAAATGAACTGATGGTGAGCAAACTAAGCACCTGTGTGGTGCGTTCGTCGGGGTAGCTCAAGCGACTTGAGAGCGCAGCTTGCGCCAGTTCTCCTGCGTTGGGGAGCCGAATTCCAAATGCTAACTGCGGCTGAAAAAGTGGTCCAGTGGCGTGCAATTCAACGTCAACATTCTGGCGTCCCGATTCAGGCAAAGCAAGGTAGTCCCGCACATCTGCTCGTGTTTTATACACCGCTGTGAGGTCCATTTGAGCCGCATAGGGGTCGCCGGTCCAGTTGATGGTTCCGCCGGGAAGCAGACTAAACGGCTTGTTAATAAGGTTTTGCAGCGTGAAGAGGTAGGTTCCGCGGTTGAGCACAAGATTGCCGCGAAGCGCCATGTCTCCCACCCACGGTACGTCCAACTGAAGCGGCCCCGCACCCCGCGCCTCGATCACGTCACCCACGGTTTCGTCCAAAATGAGCCGCGCCAACACGTCGGGGGTAACCTCGAGGTCGAGGTGCAGGTCAAATCGAAAATCGTCGGTGCGCCGTCGCCTAACGCGCGGAGCGTCCGGAGAAGACCGGGATTTAAAATGCAGAAATTCAACTTCATCTAGAGATACCGGCGCATCCAATGGAAGCACAAATACCGAGGAGTCGGCCGATTTGGCTTGAATGTCTAGGCGAAGGGCGTTGGCCGTTCCGCGCAGGCGACCTTGGCCAGATCCCACTACATAGCCATAAAAGTCGGAGTTGGGAGGTAGGTCGAGTACGAGCATCCGCTCGGTCTTGAACGTGAGGTCGACCAACTCGGGGCCCTCAAAGGCGACTTTTGCTCGGATCTCAGCCGAACCTACGCCACGGTGGTCGGCCCATCGGGCGGGCCCGAGGACAACACCGCTCTTGGTGAGCGTCCACGGGGTCGAACTTTTGAGTCCGAGTCCGATGGATGGCAGTTCCAGGTTGGCATTGGCCCAAAATCCGCTACCGTACCAGTTGAAGTCGCTGAAATCTGGCTTGGATTCGAGGTTGACCTTGCCTTTGAGGCGACCGTCAAGCTCGTCAACAGCCCCTGCTGCAAAGGGTCGGACCCAGCGCACCGGGATATTCAGCACCTGCGTTTGTGCTGCAAAATGATCTGCGTCAAGGACTCCGCGAAGGTCGAGCAGCACGGTATCGCGGTGGTTCCAAATTACGCTAAGGTCCGTGTGCGCGGCGTCCTGAAGGTAGTCAAGTTCAAGACTCACCTCACCCACTGACTGGTTGCGAAGGCTTAGGTTCTCGGTACGGATTCCGCCCGAAACCTCCCAACCCGAAAGCTGACCGACCACGATGGCATCGAGACGAAGCGCACCTCCAAGACCCACCCCAGAAAGGCCTGCAATGTGCGACCAAAAGGGTAGGTTTACGTTGCGTGCTTGAACGCGCAAAACCTCTCCCTCGTTGGAACTGAGCGCTCCGCCCACGGCGATGCTGCCCTCTGGACTGCTCCACGACAAGGGATCGTCAAGCGCTAAGCGCTGGTTGGCGAAGTCATAGGTCCATGATTGTGCACCGGTGAGGATGCCCGTTAGTTCTAAAGTATCGCCATCTTCTGGACGGTACCAGGCAGATGCAGAACCCGAATTCAAGGATCCCGACCACACCGACTGGTGCGGCCAAACGGACATTGAGACCTCGGCGGTTCCGCCTCGAGAATGCGGAGCCGTTGCCTGAGCAGTCACGCGAAGGCTATCCCGTGAGCGACCGACAAGGTGAAGGTGCGCCGCTTCACTTCCCGTCCAATCCAAAAAGTGCTCTGCCTTGCTCTCGGACGCCGTGTAGCGCCAACTTGCAGTGGTTTCGTCGTGCGAATAAAACGCTGATGCTGTGGTTTGGTCCAGGCCATGGTTGACCGAGGCATTGAGTTCCGGGCCTTTGACTGAAAGGGATTTGAGCCCCACAGAATCAAGGACATCCAAACGGCGAGATACCGCAAGTTCTGCCCATTGGTGCAGTTCCCGAGTAGGAATCGACCAACGATCTGGAGTCCGATCAAATTCCGCACTCACTCGATACCCTCCGAGACTGCCCGCAAGCGACCATAATTCAGAACGGTACGATGCTGTCGCACCTCCAACGATACCCGAGCTGTCGCGTGCCGTAAGCTGCAGGTCCCATGGGGCACGCGACGACCAATTGATGTCAAGCGACGCAAGTGAAGGAAGCGAAGCGACGGGCCGAAATACCTGTACCGGCGTCCACGTTGCAGTAACCGATTCCGCGCTGTAATCTCCTTGCGCCGTAATTCGTCCGTAATTCTGTTCTGAGAGGCGAAGTTTCCATGAGGTATTACTACCAGACGCTTCAATGGGTCCAAACTTCAAGTGAGAATCCGAAGCTCGAAGATGCAACATAACGCCATTGAGTGTCCAGTTGCCCTCACTATAGACCCCTTTAAGGATCCCGTGTGCCGCCCAAGAAGCATCTGAATCAGCTTGGGTTGAATCGGCCTGGACAGCCAACATCCAACGTCCCTGACGCTCTTGGACCTTTGCATTGATGCCTGACCATTCCAGCTCGAGCCAACGCATGGACGGTCCCCAGAGTGCAGCCGCGGTTCCTTCCACTCCATCCCACGCAACCTTAGTGCGTTCAAGAATCCATGAATTATCTTGATGCAATAAATTTAAATTCAATGAATTAACTGAATCATCTTTAAGTTTTAATTCAATACTAGCTGGGGTATAGCGCGCTCCAAGCAGCCAGCGCTGGTACGAGAGTACCACATTCGATTCCTCAGGCCGCACCGTAAACTCTGCGGTAAGCTCTCCAGCGCCTGGAACTGACACATTAAAGTCACCTGAAACACTGAGTTCAGAGGCGGCCACACGAATTCCAGTTAGCGAAAGCTGCGAAGGAGCGAGAACGGTATCGCCCTCAAGTGACCGCATCCAAAAGTCCACTTCTACTTGATTCACAGATGCATAAATCGGAGTCGACGAAGTGTCGTTGGGATCTATCCAGGCATCAAACCAGTGCATCCAATCGCCGCTGGGCGTACCTGTGACCACAAGCGAGTCCAAGACCAACGTAGCGACTGACGGGCCACCGTCGGCCCATCCCACCCCATCGAGCTGTACGCTCCGCAGGTACACCCCCTCATTATTGCGGTGCACATGCAGGCCGTGAATCCGGATTCCGCGCCACGGAACCCATTCAATGCGTTCAAAATCAATGGCTGCTGAATCCGACAACGGATTAATAGATAGATAGTTCCGCAGGTAATTTTCAACCGGGCGCACCACCAATTCGGGACGGACGCGTACCGCCACGAGCGCAAGAATGAGCATGAGAAGCAGGCTCCCGCCCACTAATGCCGTAATTCGTAGTCCGCGCGCAGCCATGCTGCGAAGGTAGCGCCCTAATTTTGTGCCATGAACGCCGCGACTGCTCCTTTAATTCTTTCTGTCGAAAGCAGCTGCGACGACAGTGGGGCTGCAGTACTTCGCGGGCTCACCGTGCTCTCGAATGTGGTGTACAGCCAGTCGGTGCACGAGCAGTACGGGGGCGTCGTTCCAGAACTCGCGTCGCGGGCCCACAGCCAAACGGTGGTTCCGACGATTGAGGCGGCCCTTCAGCAGGCCGGAGTGCGTTTTTCGGACCTCGACGCAGTCGCTGCCACCGAGGGTCCCGGCCTACTCGGCTCGCTGCTCGTCGGCCACGGAACCGCCAAGTCCATCGCGCAATCTCTTGAAATTCCGTTCATTGGGGTGCACCACATCCAGGCGCACGTGCTTGCCCACGCCCTGACCGAAGCCGGAATTCAGGATGAGCCGCTGCAGGGGTTTCCCTTCTTGGCCTTGGTGGTTTCGGGCGGTCACACCCAGCTTTTTGACGTGCACGGCCCCTTTGACTTTCGGCTTTTGGGCGGAACCATGGACGACGCCGTCGGCGAAGCCTTCGACAAGGCTGCAAAGATGTTTGGACTTCCCTACCCCGGTGGACCCGAAGTGGACCGCCGAGCCGAGTTGGGCGATCCGGACCGCTTTAATTTTTCAAAAATGCAAACGCCCGGGCTCGACTTCAGCTACAGCGGGCTTAAAACCAGCATTTTGTACCGAATCCAAAAGGAGATCAAGGCAAACCCTAACACGTTAACGGACGACCTCAACGACTGGTGCGCCTCGGCACGCCAGGCGCTTGTTCAACCGCTCTTGGAGCGACTTGAACGCGCGCTCCGCCCGGAGCACCGCTACGCCGTGCTAGCTGGCGGAGTGGCTGCCAACCGCCTGCTGCGCCGCAAAGCTCAAGAATGGGCATCCCGCAAAGGAATCGCCATGGGAATTCCGCCCCTGAGCTACGCTACCGACAACGCGGCGATGATCGGAGCGGTGGCCTACTACGCGTTTAGCGAACAACGCTTCAGTGACTTAGGGCGCGCAGCGAGTGCACGGCTCGAAGTACCTTCGCAGCATGATTAAGCGCAGCCTAGGTCGCAGCGAAGAGGTTGCGCTCCCGCAGCTCGATTGGCATTCGGTTGAGGCCCGCGTGGACACCGGTGCCTACCACTGCGCGATCCACTGCATCAACTACCACGTGGACGGGTCCGAACTCGTCGTGAGCTGGGCCAACGGACGCCAAACACGGCATATTCAGTTTCGCAAGGCTACGGTTAAATCGAGTTTCGGCGACCTCCAGGAGCGCTACCTCGTGCACCTCGAACTCAGTGTCTACGGCGAATTGGTCCTCCAGGAATTCAGTCTCTCGGACCGTTCTCGCATGCGCCACCCCATATTACTCGGTCGCACGTTTTTAAAGCGCGGCTTTGTCGTGGATGTCCGCCGAAAGAACGTATCCGCGAAGTACCTTTCGCGGCAAACTACCCCGCATTCTGCACCACAATGAACCTGCTCATCCTTTCGGCCAACCGCAACCTCTACTCTACCCGCCGCTTGGTTGAAGCGGCTGAATCGCGCGGCCACAGCGCCAAGGTGATGAATATTGGGCGGAGCTATGCCGTCCTATCAGCCAACGAATTGGATATTTACTACGGTGACCATCGTATTGAGGGGGTTGACGCAGTGATTCCGCGCATCGGAGCCTCAATTACCGACTACGGCGCCGCCATGCTTCGCCAGCTTGAGATGAAGCAGGTTTTTACGCCCGTAAGTAGCCTCGCCCTTGTGCGTTCACGCGACAAGCTCCGCGCCCTTCAAATTTTGGCCAAAGAGGGCGTGGCGATTCCGCGCACCGCGGTGGCCAAGCAGCCTTCGGACGTCGATGCCCTGATTAAAGAGGTGGGCGGAGCTCCGCTCGTCGTCAAGCTCTTAGAGGGTACCCAAGGCAAGGGCGTGGTGCTGGCGGAATCCAAAACGGCCGCCCGCAGCGTAATCGAGGCCTTCTATTCACTCGATGCCAATATTTTGGTGCAAGAGTTCATTAAAGAAGCCAAAGGAGCCGACATCCGCGCCATCGTAGTCGGTGGACAGGTCGTAGCCGCGTACAAGCGCCAAGGCCGCGAAGGCGAGTTCCGGAGCAACCTGCACAGCGGGGGCAGCGGGATTCCGATTAAGTTGAAGGCCAGCGAACGCGCGATGGCCGTCAAGGCCGCAAAGGCGCTCGGACTTAAGGTAGCCGGAGTAGACATGCTGCAAAGTGCCCGCGGGCCATTGATTATGGAGGTCAACTCTTCCCCCGGACTTCGCGGCGTAGAAACCGTGACCGGCATTGACGTGGCGGGCCACATCATCGACTACATCGCCACCAACCACGGTCAATCTAAGGCCAAGGCAAAGGACAAAATCGGAGCCTAGATGCATCATTTTTGGGGACTTCGCCAAGGCAGCAACCTCATTCTCAGCGAAGAAGAGGCTCGTCATGCGCGAAGTGTCCTAAGGCTCAACGACGGAGATCCGGTACGCGTGCTCGACGGTCTCGGGTCGGCGTGGGACGGCCCAATTCGCTTTGTGGGCAAGCGCGAAGCCGTTGTCGCAGACGCGGTTGAGCATTCCAACTACGGAATGGTGTCGGGCCATTTACACCTGTACCTAGCCCCTACCAAGAACGCCGACCGCACCGAGTGGCTGCTCGAAAAAGCTGTGGAAATGGGGATTCATGCGGTAACCCTTTTGGAATGCGCCCGATCCGAACGCAAGCACCTGAAGCACGACCGGCTGGTACGCGTGATGCAGGCCGCGTGCAAGCAAAGCCAAAAGGGTATCCTACCTGTACTGAATGGACCCATCGCCTTCAGTGAAGCGGTCGCCCAATGCGCTGCAGAGCGAAAGGCGATTGCCGCGCTCGTTGATGGGGTAAATCCCGCATTTCTACCTAGTGAGCTGCGCGCATCGCCTGAGGAATCGTGGGCCGTGTGCATCGGACCTGAAGGCGACTTCACTGCAGCCGAAGTCGCTGAAGCCCAAAAGGCTGGCTTTGGTTTAGTACACCTCGGGCCGCACCGGCTGCGCACCGAAACAGCGGGACTCTATGCGGTGGCTGCCTTTGCCCAGCGCTTCGAAAACGTTTAAAACGCGCTCGAGTCCAGGCTGCTGAGCTTGGCGGCCGCAACAAACGCGAGCGAAGCCTCCATCGCCTCGTGGGCGTAGTAATCTCCAGATGTGGCCGGGTACTTCGACCGAAAATCCTGCTTTAGGGCTTCGAGGCGCGGACCGAGGTTTCGACCGCTGCGTTCAGAGGCCTGCACGGCGCACAGCCATTCCATGGCAAGAATGCGCTCGACGTTGCCCAAAACCTCGTACAAATCAGTTGCTGCGTTGGCGCCCATACTGACGTGGTCCTCTTGGCCCGCACTGCTATCAATACTGTCGGCACTTGCGGGCGTGGCGCGCTGCTTGTTTCGGCTCACCAGAGCCGCCGCGGCATACTGTACGATCATCAGTCCGCTTTCGACACCGCTGTCTGCGGCCAAAAACATCGGAAGGCCGCGCTTGCCCAGCGTAAGTTGGTTGATGCGGCGCTCGCTGATGCTGCCCCACTCGGCACTCGCAATTTTGGCGTAGTCAAAGGCTAGTGCTAGCGGTTGTCCGTGAAAATGTCCGGCACTCACCCCATCTCCGCTTTCAGTGAATACCAAAGGGTTGTCGGTCACAGATGCGGACTCTGTCTGCAGAACGCCCACGACGTAGCGCCATGCATCGCGGCTTGCGCCGTGAACTTGGGGCATGCAGCGAAAGGAGTACGGATCCTGCACATGCGGCTTTTCGTAGTGCCACAGCGGCGATCCCTCAGCCCAGGAGCGAATGTTCTGCGCCACCATTCCTTGACCCTGGTGCGGACGCAAGGCGTGAACCCGGTCCTCAAACGGCGAAGGCATTCCGTCAAAGGCCAGTAGTGAAGCGGTTCCGACGGCATCAGCCCAGGCAGCCACCTGTGCCGCCTTGAGTGCAGACGCCAGACCCACAGCTTGCATGAACTGGGTTCCGTTGATGAGCGCAAGTCCCTCTTTGGCCTCGAGCACTTGGGGCTCCACGCCGAGTTCTTCCCAGAACTGAGCCGCCGGCTTGCGGTGCCCGCGGTGCAGTACGTGGGCTTCACCGAGCAAGGCAAGCGACAGGTGCGCGAGTGGCGCCAAGTCACCGGACGCACCCAGTGAACCCATAAGCGGAACTTCGGGCAACGCATCAGCACGGTACAGCGTCAGCACCGCATCGAGGAGTTCGGGGCGAACGCCGGAGTGCGCCAGTGCAAGGTTCCGCGCTTTCGACGCCAGCATGAGGCGAACAATGGCCGGCTCGGCCAATGGACCCGCGCCCGCCGCGTGGCTAATGATTAAGTTTCGCTGAAGTGCACGCAAATCTTCGCGCGCCACAGCGGTCGTGCAAAGCGCCCCAAAACCGGTATTGACCCCGTAGACGACACGGCCGGACTCGATTCCGCGCTCGACTGCGGCTCGGTTTGCGGCCACGAGCTTGCGGTCGGACGGACTCAACATCAAATCTGCGCGGCCTTCGGCCACGTGCTGCCAGTCCGAAAGGGTCCAATGGTGGGTCAGGTTGAGGGGGTGCTGCGCCATGCGGTCAAGGGTTTCAACAAAAGTAGTCCCGGCGGTGTTAGCCATGGTATGAAAACCTACTTTGTCGTTGGGCACCGGAGCGGAATCGGACGCGCCCTCACGGAACTCCTTTTGAACCGCGGGGACGCCGTAGTCGGACTGTCGCGCAGCGAATCGGGCCTTGTCCACCCCAATTTAACAGAATTTCAAGCCGACATCCTGAATTGGGACGGTTCAGGACTTCCGGAGGCGCTGGACGGATTCATCTATGCTCCGGGCAGCATCAACCTTAAGCCGTTCAAGGGCTACAAACCAGAAGAATTCCGCAGCGACTTCGAAATCAATGCACTGGGTGCAGCTTTGGCACTGCAAAAAGCCGAAAAGGCCTTGCGTGCAGCTCAAGGTGCCGCCTTGTTATTCAGCACCGTGGCCGTGGGCCAAGGAATGAGCTACCACGCCAGCATCGCCATGGCCAAAGGGGCCGTTGAAGGCCTTGTTCGGTCGCTGGCCGCCGAATGGGCGCCTGCCGTGCGCGTGAACGCGGTGGCTCCTTCGCTCACCGACACTCCCCTGGCTTCAAAGCTGTTGGGCAACGAGGCACGTGCTGCCGCTGCAGCTGAGCGCCACCCCCTCAAGCGAGTGGGTCAGGTGGGCGAACTAGCCCATGCCGGCCTCGCCTTAATCGACAATCCATGGATCAGCGGCCAAGTTTTGGGCGTCGACGGCGGTATGAGCAGCTTGCGCCCCTAAATGCTTACTCCGGAAACTTGGAACGCGTGGGAACCCCGCTTCCGCGCACAGTTCTTCAATTCGTTGGGCGGCCCGCGGCAGGTGGGGTTGCTCACCAGCTTTTCGCCCCAAGGTGTCGCCAATGCGGCCGTGTTCAGCCAAACACTTCACGTTAGCGCGAATCCGCCGCAGCTCGGATTCCTTTTTCGCCCGTTGACTGCAGAACACCAGGGGCTTCGCTACGTGCGCGCCCAAGGCTGCTTTGGCTTTCACGTGCTCGCGGGCGGAACCGCTCAGGCCCAGCAACTCCACCAGTGCAGCGCTAAGTACCCTGAGGGCGAAAGCGAACTGGACGCGGTGGGTCTTAACTGGGAAGCGTTTGAAACGCTTCACGCGCCCCGGATCCACGACGCCGTGGTGGCCTACGGACTGCAGCTCACTGAAGAACACCAGCTCGCAGGCGGAACCGTACTCGTCTTGGGTTCGGTTGTTGAGGTTCACGTGCACCCGTCGGCGACGGTGCACCCCAGAGGTCACGTGCAGCATCCTGACGACCTCCTTTTGGCCCAGGGACTCGACACCTACCACCACAGCAGCGCGCTGGTAGCGCTGAGCTACGCCCAGCCCGAATCCCATCCTGAGCAGCTTTAACCCCGTGCGCGGCGTAGCTAAATCCAATCTGCCCCAAAAGGACTGCACCCACTGCGGTCGACCCTTTACGTGGCGCAAAAAGTGGGAACGCGATTGGGACCAGGTCAAGTTTTGCTCGGACCGCTGCCGCGCTGAATCCAAGAAAAAGCAGCTCGAATGATTCTTCGCCTAATCCTCGGCGACCAACTCAACCCGCTGCATTCCTGGTTTCGCGAGGTGCGCGAGGATGTCGTGTATGCCCTTTTTGAGTCGGGCGAGGAGCTCCGCTACGCACCCCACCACCGCCAAAAGATGCTGGCATTTCTGCACGGAATCCAGCAGTTTGCACAGCACCTTCGCCAATCCGGGCACCGGGTAGAATACTGGACACTCGACGATCCGCGCCAAAAAGGAAGCCTTCGTGCCAACCTCGAGGCCCTCAAACGCGAACTTTCGGTGGGCACCGACTTGGTCGTTGAGTACCAAGAGCCCGACGAATACCGGGTTGATCAAGCGCTTCACGGTATCGGAACCTGTGTACCCAGCGAACACTTTCTCACCGAACGCGGCACACTTGCCACCCACTTTGCCGGCAAAAAGACCTACCTCATGGAATCGTTCTACCGGGCGATGCGCGTGCGCCATGGTGTTTTGCTCGATGCATCCAGGCAGCCTGAGGGCGGGACCTGGAACTTCGACTCCGACAACCGCGCAGCTTGGGACCCGAAGCAGCCGGTTCCGGCCGAATGGCGGGCTCACCATGACGTACGCGAGATCGACGCTCGCCTGGACCGCCACGAAATCCCGCGCTGGGGCGACGCACTTGCTGACGACTTCCCTTGGCCCTGCGACCGCAGTGAATCCTTGGCTCTTCTCAACCACTTTATTCAGTTCGGGCTCCCCTTATTTGGCCGCTACCAAGATGCGCTCGCTGAGGGCCAGGATTTTCTGTTTCACAGCCGAATATCGTTCGCGCTAAACACCAAAATGCTTCATCCGCGTGAAGTGATTGAAGCGGCTGAAAAGGCCTGGCGGAGCGATCCTGAGACCTTCCCACTGCCCGCCGCTGAGGGATTTATCCGCCAAATTCTCGGCTGGCGCGAGTACGTTCGCGGAATTTACTGGGCCCAAATGCCCGAATACGCCGAGCTGAACTACTTCAACCACCAGCGACCACTCCCCGACTGGATGTACACGGGCAAAACCCAGATGCGCTGCATGCAGGTCGCGGTGGGCCAAAGCCTTCGCACCGCCTATGCCCACCATATCCAGCGGCTTATGGTCGTGGGCAACTTCGCGCTTTTGGCCGGATTCGACCCGCGCGAACTTGACGCCTGGTACCTCGGAATCTACATCGACGCCCTCGAATGGGTCGAAATGCCCAACACTCGGGGCATGAGCCAGTACGCCGACGGCGGAATCGTCGGAACCAAACCCTACGTCAGCAGCGGTGCCTACATCCACAAGCAGGGCAATCACTGCGCCAACTGTGCCTATTCCGTTGCCGAAAAAGTGGGTGAACGCGCTTGCCCCTTCAACGCCCTGTACTGGCATTTTTATGCGCGGAACCGACACCTTCTCGAGCGCAACCCTCGTGTGGGCATGGTGTACCGGACCTGGGACAAGATGAAGCCCGACCACCGTGAATCGTTACTTGAACAAGCAGAATCCAACTTACTTAAAATAAATTATTTATGATCGTTTGGTGGGTGCGTCACGACCAGAGATTAAGCGACAACGCTTGCTGGGATTCCGCCCGAGAACTCGCACACAGTACCGGTAACGAACTGCGGGCGGTGTACGCGTGGAATCACCTTGACCGCGCTCAGGGACTCGGTGGAATTCCGCGAATGAGCCCCAAGCGGGCCACGTGGATTCGCGAAGGACTGAGTGCCCTCGCTCACGAGCTCAAGGCCCACGGAGTGGAACTGCAGCAAACGCCTGGAAGCATTTTGGATTGGCTACGTGCCAACCGGCCGCACACTTTGCTGTACAGCCGAGCCGTAGCAACTGAAGAACGGCGCCAGGAATCCGAAGTGAATGCGCTCGGTATTCCAACGCGGGCCTTTTGGACCCATACCCTACTGACACCTGGCGAAGTCCCCGGCGGCTTGGATCGGCTTCCACCCACGTTCACCCCTTTTCGGCACCGTATCGAGCGCGAAGCATTCTTGTTCGACCTTGAAGAATTGCATACTGAGGCCTACGACTTCAGCCCCACTTCACAGAGTGAGGCCTTTCCGTTTGAAGCGGGCGAAGCCGCGGCGCTCGCCCGACTTGATGCCTACACTAAGAATCCAGATGGCGCCGCGGTGTACAAAACCCGGCGCAACGGGCTCCTCGGAACGGAGTTTTCGACGAAATTTTCACCCTGGCTCGCCTCGGGAGCTATTAGCCCACAGCGAATTTGGCAAACCTGCTTGGACCTCGAGGACGAACTCGGTGGCAGTCCAGACGTGGAATGGATTCGCGTCGAACTCCTATGGCGCGAGTACTTTCAGTGGGTAGCATACACGGCAGGGCCCACGTTGTTCCAGAAGAAGGGATTTCGTGAGGTTCCGCCAAAAAATGGATTCAACGTTAAGGCCTTTCAACGCTGGGTGGACGGCACCACCGGAGATGATTTTGTTGATGCCGGCATGCGCGAACTGGCCGAAACAGGGTTCAGCAGCAACCGTGCGCGGCAAAACATGGCGTCCTACCTCATTCACGACCTCGGCATGGACTGGAGGTACGGCGCGGCCTACTTTGAATCGCAACTCCTTGACTACGATCCTGCAAGCAATTGGGCCAATTGGGCCTACATCGCGGGAGTCGGCAATGATCCGCGCCCCGTTCGCCGCTTCAATACCGCCAAACAAGCATCCGACTACGACGCCGACGGGACCTTTCGTGCACATTGGCTTCGCCGTGGCTAACTTGGCCGAATGCAGCACGACCTTCACATCATAGCGATTTACTTCCGCGGAATGGTGTACCGCTACGAGAATCCTAAAGGCGGAATTCGCCTGAGCGAATCCCTGCTTCACCAAGAAATGATCCGCCGAAAGGTGCTTCAGCCCCACCCCTTGGATCCTTCGCGCGGAATCCTCACCTTTCGGGGCGAGCGCTGCGCCAAGGACATTGTCCACAAAATGATTCGTCCCTTGCTGTACATCATTTTTAGCGCGCTCCTTGCTGCGGCCCTTTTCGGACTCTAGTATGAGGTTGCTGGCCGTTGCCACCGCTCTTGCGTGTGCGCTTGCAGTGCATGCCCAAACCGAAGTTTGGACCGCACTTAACGTGAAGTACGCGGTGAACAAACGCTGGGACCTCGGAGCCTCATTTGAGTCGCGCTGGCGGAGCTCGGGATACCAGCAATTCTCAGACCTTCGGCTCACCCGCGATGCGCGACGCAACTGGAAGTACTTCTACGAGTTCCGCGCCCCCCTGAACGCACAGGTGAATCCGCGCCACACCATTGCATTAGAAAAGTCGTGGAAGCCCCGCTACAAAGGCACTAAAATCGCCGACATCACTCTCGGAACACGCTACCACGTCAACCGCGCTGCGCGCGTTCGCTTCGGAATGTATGCAGAACGCAAATTCGGCCGTCTGACTCCAGAATGGGGTTCGGAGCTGTGGATGTCCAGTTTTGCGCCATGGTCTGACCCCCGCAGGATTCGGCACACCGCTTCGATGAACTGGGAACCCAACAAAACCTGGAAGTTCACCACAGGTT
Source organism: Schleiferiaceae bacterium (assembly GCA_030833905.1). GTDB lineage: Bacteria > Bacteroidota > Bacteroidia > Flavobacteriales > Schleiferiaceae > TMED14. Next base: position 27,509 of record JAURGG010000006.1, on the reverse strand, counting down.
GGTCCCAGCAATCTGACTTTGGCCGAAATGGCTCTCTGAATGCAACTTTTGGAATCGTACGGCTTGGAGCTCGTATTAAGCTCTAAGTCGTATTCTACCACGAAAAACTCGCAAGATCAGCCAACGCGACGCGCGCTTGATCTCCTGTGCGCAAGTTCTTGATCTGCACGCACTGTTCGGCTTGCTCTGACGCTCCCGCCATCACTGCATAACCCGCGCCAATTTTGTCGGCGTAGTCAAACTGCTTCTTGATTTTCGCCGGCTCGGGATAAAGTACAGTGCGAATTCCTGCAGCGCGAAGCGCTTCGGCCACCTGAAAGGCAAAGTCAGACTCGGCTTCGCTGAACTGAAAGACCATGGCTTGCGGCCCTGAAGCCAAATCTGGCAACAGACCGAGTTCCTCGAGGCACAGCACGATGCGGTCAAGACCAAAACTGATTCCGACCCCACTGAGGCCCGGAACGCCAAAAATACCGGTAAGGTTGTCGTAGCGACCTCCGCCTCCGACGCTGCCCATAGCCACTCCAAGTGCCTGCACTTCAAAAATGCAGCCCGTGTAGTAGTTCAGCCCGCGGGCTAAGGTCACGTCGAGCTCCAAGCGACCCGTGGCACTTGCCCGCGCCACAAGCCAGCGGAGCTCTTCGACCGCAGCAGACCCTACCTCTGATGCCGAAAGCCACGCAGCCATTCGGTCTAACGTAGCATTAAGGTCACCCATGGGCTGCAGGGCAGGCTCAAGCGCCGCACACTGGGCGTCGGTAAATCCACGTTCGCGCCATTCGGCACGGACTCCGTCGGGACCAATCTTGTCGAGTTTGTCCAAGGCCACCGTAAAATCAATCAGGCGATCGCCCAGCCCCGCAACTTCAGCGATTCCGGCCAGTAGACCGCGGTGGTTGACGCGAACCGCTACATCGAGACCAAGCTCGGCAAAAGCATGGTGGTACATAGCCACCAATTCAACCTCTTGCCACAGGCTCGAAGTACCCACTACGTCGGCGTCGCATTGGTAGAACTCGCGAAAGCGACCCTTTTGCGGATTGTCGGCCCGCCACACCGGTTGGATTTGGTAGCGCCGAAATGGCATCGCCAGTTGACCTGCATTCTGGGCCACATAGCGGGCAAAAGGAACCGTCAGGTCGTAGCGAAGCGCCTTGTCCGTCAATTCCGAGGCCTTCGGTTGCGACGGGTCCGCCACCGACTTCATAAAGTCGCCAGATCGCAAAATCTTAAAAATCAAGCGGTCGCCCTCTTCGCCGTACTTCCCCATCAACGTATCGAGGTTTTCAAACGACGGAGTTTCTAAGGGTGCAAACCCGTAGCGCTCGAACACACGCTGAAGTACGCCCACTACGTGGCGGCGGCGCATTACGTCGGCAGCGGCGAAGTCGCGGGTTCCTTTGGCGGGTCGTGCTTGGCTCACTTCACCAGCTTTTTGTACTTGAACTTACGAGGCTCTACGCCACCACCGAGGCGCTTCTTCTTGTTCTCTTCGTAGTCGCTGAACGAGCCCTCAAAGCAGTACACCTCAGAATCTCCTTCAAACGCCAAAATGTGCGTACAGACGCGGTCCAAGAACCAACGGTCGTGCGAAATAATTACCGCACAGCCCGCAAAGCTCTCAAGACCTTCTTCAAGGGCGCGCAAAGTATTGATATCAAGGTCGTTGGTCGGTTCGTCCAAGAGAAGTACGTTTCCGCCTTCTTTCAAGGCCAATGCCAAGTGCAGACGGTTGCGCTCACCACCCGACAGCACGCCAATCTTCTTGGACTGGTCGGCTCCGCTGAAGTTGAAGCGCGACAGGTACGACCGCGAATTCACTAACTGTCCTCCAAGCTCAAACTGTTCTTGGCCGTCGGCCACAATCTCAAAAATGGACTTTTCGGCATGTAGCTTGGCGTGCGACTGGTCGACGTAGCTAATTTTCACCGACTCCCCGACCTTAAACTCGCCGGCATCCGGCGTGAGTTGGTCCATAATCATTTTGAAGATGGTCGTCTTACCGGCACCGTTCGGGCCAATGATTCCGACAATGCCCGCAGGAGGCAGGGTAAAGTTCAAATCTTCGTACAAAAGCTTGTCACCAAAAGCCTTCTTCACGTGCAGGGCATCGATGACGTGCGTGCCAAGGCGGGGGCCGTTCGGAATGTAGATTTCGAGGCGCTGCTCCTTCTCTTTCTGCTCTTCGCTGAGCATCTTATCGTAGCTGCTCAAACGCGCCTTGCTCTTCGCTTGACGGCCTTTGGGGTTCATGCGCACCCACTCCAGCTCGCGCTCGAGGGTTTTGCGGCGCTTGCTGGCCTGCTTCTCTTCTTGCTCTAGACGCTTGGTCTTTTGGTCCAACCAGCTTGAGTAGTTGCCCTTCCACGGAATTCCTTCGCCGCGGTCCAGCTCGAGAATCCAACCAGCCACGTTATCCAAGAAGTAGCGGTCGTGCGTCACCGCGATGACGGTTCCGGGGTACTGCTGCAGGTGGTGCTCCAACCACAAAATCGACTCGGCGTCAAGGTGGTTGGTCGGCTCGTCCAGCAAGAGGATATCTGGATTCTGAAGCAGCAGACGGCACAGGGCTACCCTGCGGCGCTCACCACCCGAAAGGACCGAAATCGGCGTATCACCGTCCGGAACCTGAAGGGCGTCCATGGCTCGGGCCAAAACTTGGTCCAGTTCCCACGCATTCGACGCATCAATCTTATCCTGAAGCTCAGCCTGGCGGGCCATTAGCTTGTCCATCACGTCGGGATTCTCGTACACCTCGGGCAATCCAAACTGGTCGTTGATCGAATTGTACTCCTCAAGGACGGCCACGGTCTCGGCCATACCCTCTTTGACGATGTCTATTACGGTTTTGCTCTCGTCCAGTTGCGGTTCTTGCTCGAGGTAGCCGATGCTGTAGCCTGGTGAGTAAACCACGTCTCCCTGAAAACTCTTCTCGATTCCAGCAATGATTTTGAGCAGTGTCGACTTACCCGATCCGTTGAGACCGATAATGCCAATTTTGGCTCCGTAAAAAAATCCGAGGTAAATATCCTTGAGGATTGCCTTGTTGTTGTTGGGGAGGATCTTGCTCACCCCCGACATTGAAAAAATAACCTTCTTGTCGTCTGCCATGGTTTCTGCGAATAGAACTGCAAATATCGCGATTATCGACGGCGTAGCGAGGCATGAATGTTGTAGGTTTGGGCTACGTGCGGAATTTTCTTCTCTTTCTTGCCCTCACCCTATTCAGCAGCTTGGCATTCAGCCAAGAACGCGTCGTTTTTCAGGGATTTGTCACTGAAGAACAATCTCTTGAACGGATTCCCGACGTCATGATTGTCAACGCCCGCAGCGAAGAACGAATGGCAACAGATGGTCAAGGGCGCTTTCGCCTCAGTGCCAAAGCCAACGATACACTTGTATTTAGCCGACCCGGATTCGGCTACCGATACGTCGTGGCGCGCAATGCTGATTCGGTGCGTGTAACAATGCCGCCGCGTAACTTTTTGCTCGAAGAGGTCCCCGTCACTGCCTACAAACTCACGAGCAACCTTCCTAAAGACGTCGTCCTCAAAGAGCCTGCGCGGCCGAGCGGAAGCGCCATTCAGGTTCCGCAGCCCAAAGCACCTACCCTCGCCAACCCCGTTGATTTTTTGTACGACCAGTTCGGCAACCGTCCGCGCCAACTTCGCGAACTCGCCGCGCTCGTCAACTCAGACCAGTACCGCGTTCAGCTCGCCGAAAGCCGAAACCGCGAGGCACTCTTTGAGCTCACCGGCTTGACTGAATCACGTATTGAAGAGGTGCTGCTGTTTTGCCGCTACAACCAAAGCGCAATCCATTCAGCCACGGACTACGAACTCTTGGTCAGCCTCATCGACTGCTACCAAGAATTCGAGCGGCGCCAAAAGGTTTCGGTTCCCTAGGCCTAGCGGCTGTAGTTCGGAGATTCTCCGGTAATCGTCACGTCGTGCGGGTGGCTTTCGGCCACTCCTGCCGCCGTAATGCGCACAAACTGCGCGTCCTCCTGAAGGTTTTTGATGGTCGCGGCTCCGCAGTAGCCCATGCCCGCACGCAATCCGCCCACAAACTGGTACATCACCTCGCCGACGTTGCCTTTGTACGGAACCCGGCCCACAATGCCCTCAGGCACCAACTTTTTCACGTCGTCTTCGACATCTTGAAAGTAGCGGTCCTTTGATCCTGCCTGCATGGCTTCGAGCGAACCCATTCCGCGGTAGCTCTTGTAGCGGCGTCCATCCAAAATAATGGTGTCCCCAGGAGCCTCTTCTGTTCCTGCGAACATGGAACCCAGCATGACGCAATCCGCGCCTGCGGCAATGGCCTTGACGATGTCTCCGGTGTAGCGAATTCCGCCGTCGGCAATCACCGGAACACCTGAGCCTTTAATCGCCTGAGCGACCGCCATGACGGCGCTAAGCTGCGGAACCCCAACTCCCGCCACTACGCGGGTGGTGCAAATGGAACCCGGACCGATTCCGACTTTCACGGCATCAGCGCCCGCCTCGACAAGGTACTTTGCAGCCTCAGCCGTCGCGATGTTTCCCACAACCACATCGAGCTTAGGGAAGGCCTTTTTAATCTTTTGAAGGACCTCAACCACGCCGCGCGTATGGCCGTGTGCAGTATCGACTACAATCGCGTCCACATTGGCGGCCACCAACTCGGCTACGCGCTCGAGTACGTCTCCGGTAACGCCCACTGCGGCCGCAACCCGAAGGCGTCCAAACTCGTCAATATTGCTAAACGGCTTCGTGCGCTTTTTGCTGATGTCGCGGTAGGTAATCAAGCCAAGCAGCGTACCGTCTGCCTTTACCACCGGAAGCTTTTCAATCTTATTGCGCTGCAAAATAACTTCAGCCTGCTCCATCGTCGTGTTCTCAGCCGCGGTCACCAAACCTTCTGCCGTCATTACTTCACCCACATTTCGGGTGTCGTCGTGCTCAAACCGCAGGTCGCGGTTGGTGATGATTCCGATCAATTTCTTCGCAGAATCCACGACAGGGATTCCACCAATGCGGTACTCCGCCATCAACTTCTTGGCCTCGCCGATACTGGCATCTTTAGTCAGGGTGACGGGGTCAAGGATCATTCCGGACTCTGCCCGCTTCACCTTGCGCACCTCCATCGCTTGGCGCTCGGCGGTCAAGTTCTTGTGAAGGACACCGATTCCCCCCTCCTGGGCCATGGCAATGGCCATCCCCGCTTCGGTCACCGTATCCATCGCGGACGATACAATCGGAACCTTCAGTTCAATGTTGCGGCTGAAGCGTGACGTCAAGCGCACGTCGCGCGGAAGCACTTCAGAAAAAGCGGGAACGAGTAGGACGTCGTCGTAGGTGAGGTACTCACCGAGAAATTTGGAGCCGAAATCAGCCATGGCAACTTGGGATTAAGTTGCATGCAAAAATACGAAATCCGCCCCGTTGCCGGGGCGGATTCCACAATAAGTTATGAACCTTATCGGTTAGTACAACAAATTCAAGGTTCCGCGTCGTTCGACTACCTCACCTTCGATGCTGCGGTAGCGAAGCTGGAAGGTGTACACCCCTGAAGGCGCAAACTCACCATTCATACGACCATCCCAAGCTTTGTTCTCATTCTTGGTCTCAAATACCAGCTGACCCCAGCGGTCAAAAATCTCAAGGCTGTAGCTTCCGGGGCTAACGTACGCTTGGGCGGGCTTCCACACGCGGTTGGCTGCTACGTCTGACTTCGGATTGAAGCTATTGGGAATAAATACGCGAGGCGCAAACTCTGCCACTGCCACCGACGAAGTTGAACGGAAGATGCTTCCGTCGGCATCGCGGAACACGAGCGGATTGGGACCCTCTACCGCCACTACGCGGTACTGCACGAGCCCAGAGTAGTCACCCAAGGGACGGGTATTGTCCAAGAAAAACGTATCTGCAGTGGATCCCATCAATTGGTACCCCCCGTTGGGCATCACGGCACGGTAGATTTCGTAGCGATCAACCCCGCCCATGTAATCTTGGTAGGGATTCCACGTCAAGAAGTTCGTGAGGTTGTCGTTCTCTTCAACTTCAAGGACCATGGTACGTCCAATGTTTGAGGCCGTGTCAATGTTTCCGCAGCTATCTGTCGCTACAATACGGTACACATAGCGGTGATCTTCAGGATTCGCGGTAAAGTCTTTGTAGCGGAACTCCCACGGGCCCGTAATCGGCTTTGGAAGGCGCCCCAAAGACTTGAACGGACCACCCAACTCATCAGCACGCTGTACGTCAAAGTCTACGATGTCAGCGTCCTTGTCGATGAAGCACACCAACTCTACGGCACGGTCTTCACGAACGCTAGTTTTTGCCAAATAGAGAAGGCGCGAACGCTGTACGGCCAGACTGTTGATGCAAATACGGTTCGAGCTACTGAACAGGGTCTCTGTGGCATCCACCGCCTTGATGTAGTAGCAGTAGGTCGTGCCACCGTTGAGGTTGCGCTGGTTAAACGTAGAATCATTTGGCCCGACCAATCCAATCATGCTCACGGTCGTAGCGCCACCATTCGGCGTTTCTTCCATCCAGATTTGGTAGTTTTTCACTGCGGTCCAGCCCTTGTAGGTATTCCAACGCAAGCGCATTACGCCCTCACATGGATCCATGTTTTCGGTGAGAACAATATTATTTGCCGCACGAACCAAGAGGTCTGAGCTAATGTTTCCGCACGAATCGGCCGAAACAACCTTGTAGAAATCTTTAACTGTTTCTACAGAGCCTTTAATCTTGTACGGCATGGCAGCACCCGGCTTGACGGTATCAATGGGCACCCAACTTCCTGCCGCATCACGGCGAAGGACGTAGTAGTCCACAATGTCGTTGCTCGAACCTGGAGTCCAGGCCATAAACACTTCAGCGTTTTGAGTGGTAACGCTATCGATAACGAGCTGGTCGGTATTCACTTGATCAGAGAAGAAGTCCGACTCCTTGGTGCTCGAACAGCCCGAGATAGTACGAATTTGGTATTCCAAATTTTGTCCGCAGACGTTTACCGTATCGCGGTAGGTCAGCGAATTGGTTGTGGCAATCATTCCCCATGCCCCCGTAGGAAGTTGGCGACGCCACACTTCATAGCCTTGGGTATAGCTCGACGAGCTTGGGTTCCATGCCAAGTCGGCAACATACGAATTTGTGGGCGGCAACGAAGTCAATGCCATCTGAATCGTTTGCAGGGTATCGGTTGGTACCGAGATGTACCCACATCCACCTTTCGTTCGGATGTAGTAGTAGTGCGCGCCCGTGCCTGGTGCATTGTGCGTGTACGACAACTGATTGTAGTTAAACACCGAATCAAGGACTGTAAACGGCGCGGTAGGATTCGTCGAATGGTAAATCACGTACGCGTCGAAGTTCATGCCGGTATCGACGGGATAGCCCCACGACAAGTCAATTCCACCTGTAGTGTTCAGTGAAACACACGCATTAGACATATCTGGCGGAACCGGAATTGTCGAAACAACATTGATGAGGACAGACTTCACCGAGACTGCAGGAATCGGACAGAAATTGTCCTGCATCCGCATCGCGAAGGTGTATTGATTCGTCGGACTACCGCACTGGGTACCCTGATAGGCAATGTGGTTGCACGAAGTCTGCCAGTTAAACAGCACTTCGTTGTTCAACGGATTCGTCAACGTAGCCTGAGGGGCTACCGGAACGACAGTCGCACACGGGGGGTTTAAACAGCCCGAGGCTGTGTTTGTAAAGGGAACCCCAAACTGACCACCGCTCGGTTGGAAGGCAATAGTTTGTGGTAGGAAGTTGGGAAGTAGTTGAGGGTCCTGAGATACAAGGTTAAACCTCACTTGCTGTCCAGCAAATACTGTGGCCTCGTAGTATGCGGTATCGTTGTTAATGATGACCGGTGTGATTGGCGGAAATCCAGGGATATTCGTAATTGCTAGTGTCGGCGGCGTATTCGGCTGACCCGTCGGCAAGTTTGGGCAATCACTACGAATGGCCATTGGAATGTCTCGGAACACTTCTGCGATCTTTTGACCGCAACGGTATGCAGAGACCTTAATTGACGTGGCAAACGAACCTCCGGATGACGCGGTTAGTGTAATGTTACCCGTCACGTTATTGAGTTGGGCAGGTACACCTCCGTTGGGAAGAGGGCTTGTGGCCGAGTAACCAGATGTGTAGTTAATCAGCGCACCGTTCGAGTTCAGTGAGGGAGCCCAGTCGTAGTAAATCGAATCCAAGTCGTCGTCAAACGCAAACTGAGCGTACGTGTACTCGTAACCTGTACAAATCACAGATTTTGGTGGCTCGAGAAAGCGAGGAGATGAGTCGTAGCACGGATTGGTGTTTTGCTGAATGCCATTGATACTGTAGGGATACATCACGGCGCGCAAGTACAGGTTGGCACCACCTGGACTGACCAAATTGGTCAAGGTATTGGGTCGGCAACACAGAGAATAGCTAAACTCCCACCCGCCCGCAGGAGGAGTTCCGTTCAAATTCAAAAATGCCGATTCAAAACGAGCTTCCTCAAGGGCACCTTGTCCCGAGGCCGCGACGTTGCAACGTATCGGAGCCGGGGTAATGTAGCACGTCGGTGATACATCTGTATTGGTGCCCACCTGTGACAGTGTAATGTTTCCTGCCGGAGAGTTTGAATTCAAAATCACAGTACCACCTGGAAGGGTCGCATTGCCGCTACCGCAGTCCCGGTACAGAATCATGTAAAACTTGAACTTGCCCGCGTTCGGCCCGGTTGTAAAACACTTCCAAGTGATTTCACCACCGTACGCGTGGGTAGCCTGTGCCTGTGTAGCTGACAGCACCAAGAAGGCTGCCGCAGTAAGGAAACGTAGAATCCGCATCATAGTTTACAAAGAAACCACAATTACCCTATACGTTCCAAGCCTCGAGGGGGCCGAACGAGGGGGCCGCGTTAACGGCCCTCCCCAATGAGTTTGTGATCTACGAACGCTTAAAATCGCGAGCGATTACGAGCTTCTGGATCTCAGAAGTTCCCTCGCCGATGGTGCAGAGTTTGGCGTCGCGGTAGTACTTCTCGGCGGGGTAGTCCTTGGTGTAGCCGTAGCCTCCATGAACTTGAACCCCGTCCGTGGAAACCTCAACGGCCGTTTCGCTCGCAAAGAGCTTGGCCATCGCGGATTCTTTGGTCACTTTGAGGCCTTGATCCTTTAGCGATCCAGCGTGACGCGTCATCAGCTCAGAAGCGTAAATTTTGGTAGCCATTTCAGACAGCTTGAAGGCGATGCCCTGAAAGTCTCCGATAGGTTGCCCAAACTGCTCGCGCTCGCGGCTGTAGCGCACGGCCGCAGCATGCGCGCCTTTGGCAATCCCTACACTCAGCGCTGCAATAGAAATTCGGCCACCGTCGAGAATTTTCATCGACTGAATGAAGCCCTCTCCTACCTGACCCAGCACCTGATCACCGGGAACAAAGCAGTTGTCAAAAAATAGCCCTGCGGTCTCGCTGGCCCGCATACCGAGCTTGTTCTCTTTGCGCCCGCCTTGAAATCCGGGCGTGCCCTTTTCAACTACAAACGCAGTCATTCCGTGGCTGTCGCCCTTTTCACCCGTGCGTGCGATGACCACGGCCACGTCACCGCTGATGGCGTGGGTGATGAAGTTCTTACTTCCGTTCAAACGCCATCCGTCGCCGTCGCGCACCGCGGTGGTATTCATTCCGCCGGCATCGCTACCGGTACCTGTCTCGGTAAGGCCCCACGCGCCAATCCATTCGCCAGTGGCGAGTTTCGGAAGCCAACGGCGCTTCTGCTCCTCGGTTCCGAATTGATTGATGTGCTGCGTACACAATGAATTGTGGGCAGCCACACTGAGACCAATACTGCCGCAGACCTGAGCGATTTCATCGATAATGGTGATGTATTCGGCGTACCCCATTCCGGCACCACCGAATTCAGGGCTAACCAACACGCCCAAAAAGCCGAGCTTGCCCATTTCGTGAAAGAGCTGCTTCGGGAAGGTCTGGGCCTCGTCCCACTCCATGACGTGGGGCAAAATATGCTGTTGGGCGAATTCTGCGGCGGCGGCTCGAATGAGTTCGAGCTCTTCGCTGCGTTGGGCTTCAATGGGGTAATGCATGATGATCAAGGATTGGGTTGTTGTTTCGTCACTGAATTGTCGCTCAGGACGTAGATTTCATTGCTTTCGGGACACGTCGCACGTCCTTCTGAATTAAACTCAAGGCGGTGGCCGTACTCACTCATCCAGCCCATTTGGCGGGCTGGGTTGCCCACTACGAGGGCATAGGGCGGAACTTCTTTGGTCACCACGGCACCGGCTCCGATAAATGCAAAGGCACCAATGTTGTGGCCACATACAATCGTGGCGTTGGCGCCAATACTGGCTCCGCGGCCTACACGCGTCTCGGCGTACTGATCGCGACGGTTGACGGCGGAACGGGGATTCGTCACATTCGTAAACACACAACTCGGCCCCAAAAACACGTCGTCGTCACAGGTTACGCCCGTGTACAAACTGACATTATTCTGAACCTTTACGTTGCGGCCTAGGACGACACCCGGCGAAATCACTACATTCTGACCCACGTTGCATCCGGGGCCTAGAACTGCTCCAGGCATGATGTGCGTAAAATGCCAAATTTTGCATCCGGGTCCGACTTCGGCCCCGTCGTCTACCACTGCGGTGGGGTGGACAAAAAAATCACGTGATTCCATGGAATGCGAAGATACGCCCGCAGTTAAGCGCTTACTACCTTTGAGCATGCGTCAAAAACTACTTGGAATTGTGTTCCTCGCGTGGACCGCGAGCTATTCCGCATTTGGATGGGGTCAAACGGGCCACCGCATTGTCGGTGAAATCGCCACCGCGCACCTTAAACCCTGCACCGAAAAGAAAATTACTGCCATTCTTCAGGGTGAGAGTCTCGCGCTCTGCTCGACGTGGATGGACGAAATCAAGTCCGACAAGGCCTACGACCACTGGGACGCCTGGCACTACTGTACCATCGGCGACCATCAGACCTACGCTGAGGCCGGGACACCCACCCAAGGCGACATCCTCAAAAAGCTCGAAGAAATCGTGCGCGAACTCGAAACCAAAAAGTTCACGCACGGCGGCGAGGCCGTTGCAATTAAAGTTCTTGTTCACCTCATTGGCGACCTTCACCAACCACTTCACGTGGGCCGTGGCGACGACAAGGGCGGCAACGATTTTAAGATTAAGTACTTCGGAAAAAGCAGCAACCTTCACCGCATTTGGGACAGCGAACTTATTGACGGAACGCAGCTTTCGTACACCGAATACAGCCAACACCTTATGCGCACGACTCCGCAAGACCGCGTAAAGCAGTACCAAAGCGGAAGCTACCTCGACTGGGCCAACGAGTCCAAGGCGCTGCGAATGGCCGGAATTTATCCGCCCGAAGGCATTGATAACCTGAGCTACCGCTACGGCTACGAAAACTATTCACGCCTCGAGGAGCGCTTGGTGCAAGCCGGCGTGCGCCTCGCCATGGTCCTGAACCGCATCTACGGATGCTAAACCGCAAGAGCGTCTACGCCCTGCACGCCCTGCACCGCATGGCGAAGCAGCCCGGCGAACGCTTTTCAACGGCCCGACTGGCTGAGCTTACACACAGTCCTCGCCGCTTTCTTGAACAAATCCTTAGAGAGCTCCGCGAGGCCGAACTGCTTCATTCTGAACCCGGGCGCAACGGAGGTTACCAGCTTGCATTGCCCGCAGATCAAATTTCACTTGCAGACATTCTTCGCGTGGTGGAGGGGCCCATTGCACTTCTCCCCTGCGCCTCGCACCGGTTTTACCAACCGTGTTCGGAATGCCCAAACCCCACTGCATGTGCAGTTCAGGACGCTCTGGTTCAGGTCCGAAACGAAACCGTACACGCGTTAAAGGCCATTAGTTTATCGGACCTCATTGCACGTGAATCCGAACTCAGCTCAGAAGTTCGCGGCATCCTTCGCCCTACACCCTACCTTCGTACCCTATGATGACCCGAGAAATTCCGCCCATTTACGAGAACATTTTAGAGACCATTGGACGCACGCCGATGATCCGTATGAACGCTTTAACCAAAGACATTCCTGGCGAAGTCTATGCAAAGGTTGAGTACTTCAATCCCGGCCACTCCACTAAGGACCGCATGGCCCTAAAAATGGTCGAAGACGCAGAGCGCGACGGCCGCCTCAAACCGGGTGGAACCATCATCGAGTGCACCTCGGGCAACACCGGAATGGGCCTAGCATTAGCCGCCGTTATCAAAGGATACCGCCTCATTTGCACGATGAGCGACAAGCAGTCCAAAGAAAAAATGGACGTGCTGCGCGCCCTGGGGGCCGAAATCCACGTTTGCCCGACCAACGTTGCTCCGGACCACCCCGACTCCTACTACTCGGTGGCGCGCCGGTTGAACTCCGAAATCACCAACAGCTTTTTTCCAAATCAGTACGACAACCTGAGCAACCGCCAGGCGCACTACGAGTCGACTGGACCCGAAATTTGGGAGCAAACCCAAGGCCGCATTACGCACTTCGTCGTGGGCGTCGGAACCGGCGGTACCATTTCAGGAGTCGCCCAGTACCTCAAAGAAAAGAACCCCGACATTCAGATTTGGGGCGTCGATACCTACGGTTCCGTGTTCAAGAAGTACCACGAAACCGGCGAATTCGACACCCAAGAAATATACGGCTACATCACTGAAGGAATTGGCGAAGACATCCTTCCCAAAAACGTGGACTTTAGCCTCATTGATCGCTTTGAAAAGGTTACCGACCGCGATGGCGCCTTAGCAGCACGTGAACTTGCGCGCCGCGAGGGCCTCCTGCTTGGGTATTCGTGCGGTTCCGCCTTTCAAGGGCTGCGCCAGCTCAAGCACTTGCTTCCCGCCGATGCCGTCACCGTCGTCCTTTTTCACGACCACGGAAGCCGCTACGTCGGCAAAATCTACAACGACGACTGGATGCGCGAGCGCGGATTCCTTCGCGAAGAATGGAAGACGCTCGGCGAGGCCGTTCAAGGTCGCGCTGCACGTCCGTTGGTCACCATCTTCCCCGAAGAGCCGATCAACAACGCAATCGTTCAGTTCAAGCGTTTCGGAATCAGCCAACTCCCCGTGCACGATGGCACTTCGTACGTCGGTAGCCTTACCGAGTCGCACGTAATTACTGCCCTCACCTCGGGCGACGGTGGAATCGAGCAACTGGTGCGTACCGTGATGGGCAAACCGTTCCCGGTTCTGCCCGCTACCTCTTCACTACTCGACGGCGTCCACGCTATGGGAGAAGCCTTCAATGCGTTGGTCGTTCAGGCTGCGGATGGCGACCATATTGTGAGCAAGCACGACTTGCTGGCGCAGTTGGCCTAATTGGCAAGGTTGGCGAGGTTAGCTCGTTGCCTCGTTGGCAAGGTTAGCAAGATTAGCTGAGATTGGTAAAGGTGGCGTAGGGCCAAGTGTTACTGGTAGCTAGTTGCTAGTGGCTAGTGGCAAGCTGCTAGTAACGAGTGGCTAGTAGCGAATAGCTAGTGGCAAGTTGCTAGTAACGAGTGGCTAGTAGCCAACAGCCAAGGGCCAAAAGCCTATTAGGAAATTCAGATTTTTTTACTAATTTTGCAGCCCTAATCTTAACATCTGGGTTTAGGACCCTTCTAAAACGTTAACTCACTATGGCAACACGCATTCGCCTTCAACGTCACGGCCGCAAAGGTCGCCCCATCTTCACCATCGTAGTAGCTGATAGCCGCGCAAAGCGCGACGGTAAGTTCATCGAGGACTTGGGCCAGTATAATCCTAACACCAACCCCGCTACCATCGACCTCAAATTTGAGCGCGCTTTGGAGTGGATGATGAGCGGCGCTGAGCCAACCAACACTGCCCGTGCAATTCTTTCGTACAAGGGTGTTCTTATGAAAAAGCACCTTCTCGAGGGTGTGAAGAAAGGTGCGCTGACTGCTGAGCAAGTTGAAGAGCGCTTCACAAAGTGGTTGAACGATAAGCAGTCATTGGTTGACAACAAAATCACCAACTTGACCAGTTCAGCTGAGAAAGCAAAGGCTGATCGTCTGAAAGCAGAAGCTGACACCAACGCCAAGCGCGCAGAAGCTGTAGCAGCTAAGTACGCGGTGGTTGAAGAAGCTCCTGTAGCTGAAGTGGTTGCAGAAGAAGTTGCTGGTGAAGAAGCACCTGCCGTTGAGGTAGCCGCTGAAGAAGCTCCCGCTGTTGAAGCAGCCGCTGAAGAGGTACCTGCCGTTGAGGCAGCCGCTGAAGAGGCTCCTACTGCTGAAGCCGCTACCGAAGAGGCTCCCGCAGCCGACGCAGAATAATCTAGGCGACCGTGGAGGGCTACTTCCAGGTCGGATACGTGCGAAAAAAGCACGGTTTTAAAGGAGACGTGGTGGTTCGGCTTACGGCCGACGACCCCACACCATATCAGGGCCTTGACGCGTACTTTGTTGAAGAGCGCGGCAAGGCCCTCCCCTTTTTTGTGGCCAATGCTCGATTGGTTAAAGCCGACGAGGCCATCGTGCGCTTTGAAGGCGTCGATAGCGAGCCGGAATCGCAAGCCCTTGTGGGTCGTGGACTGTGGCTGCCCGAATCGCTGCTTCCAGAACTAGATGACGACCAGTTCTACTACCACGAACTCCCAGGGTTTCGTGTAGTAAATACAGGTGTTGAATCTGAAATGAGCTTGGTTCAGGTTGTGGAATACCCCGCGCAAGACCTCTTTGAAATCAAGGTAGACGGACGTGAACAGAATGTGCTGATTCCCGTAATTGACCCCTTTATTGAACGAGTGGACAAGCCCGGGCGCACCATCTACCTCTGCGCTCCGGAGGAGCTTTACAATCTTTGAACCCGCTCGTCGAAACGGATTCCGCGTGCACCGAGCTCGCTGAGAATGGGCTCGTACAGGGAAGCGACGTTGGGCATGAGAACTCCGCGCTCCGGAACCAAGTCTAAAGCCACCAGGCGAGTAGCCATAGCTACAGGCCATCCGACGGTATAGGACATTGCGGTCACCTCCGCCGACCGGCCTTTGGCCACCAACGAAGACTGAATTCGAAACTTCTCTCCAGCTAGCTCGTATTCAATGCGGTGAATCATGGCGAGCATGTCCGTGTCGGCGTCGGTCATTGTCCACTTTTTCATCAGGATGTGCTGAAGAACTTGTGCAGGTGTCCCTTCGTTTAAACCAACGGGCTCGTCGGTGAACAGGCCCAGCCATTCGAACTTCTCCATTAGGTCTGAATCCTGGCTGATGTTCATGTAGTGCATCAACTTGAGCTCGACGCTGTCTGAGGCATGGTAGGCCAAGAAGGTATTCAGAAAGTCGCGGTGGGTCATTTGATCCACGTGCTCGAGCGGATACGTATCGTCCGTCGCGCCCAACTTGACAAAGACGTCCCACGCGCGGCAAAACCCGGGGCGGCGAAGGGTCCCTCGGTACATCGTTCCGATTCCATCCAAACCATAGGCGGACTGGTACTTTAGCGAATCGCGGTTGGCGTAGCCTTCAAAGCGTCCGTAGCCCGGAATCTCCAGAAACTCCGTTCGGCGAAAGACTTGATGGTAGGGAATGTGCTTGTACTTGCCCTCTTGAATGAAGTGCACTGCCCCACCCGATCCCGCCATCACGACGTTTCGAGGATTCCAGGTGAACTTGTAGGCCCAAGGATTGGTAGGACTCTCGGGTGCGAGGATTCCGCCACAAAAACTTTCGTAGGACGTCACCCTAGCTCCTTCACGCTTGAGGCGGTGAAGGATTTCCATGGTCGACATGTGGTCGATTCCGGGATCCACGCCGCATTCATTGACAAACACCAAACCTTTGGCACGGGCCTCGGAATCGAGGGCCTGCATTTCAGGACTGATGTAGGAGGCCGTAACAAGGTGCTTCCCCTCACGTACACAACGCTGAGCCACAGGAAGGTGCATCGTCGCTGGCAGCATTGAGACCACGATATCGTGCATTTTCACAATTCGATCGAGCAGGTCCTCATTGCGGAGGTCGCCCGACTCAACAGTAATATTCGCTAGCGAAGCCGTTTTTCGGGCTAAAATTTCAGAATCTTGGTCAAATACCGTAACATTCCACGCCGAAGCATCGGGATGGGTAGCCAAGTACTCAATCAGTGGGCCGGCGGACCGGCCAGCTCCTAGGACAGCGATCTTTTTCACAAGGGTCGAATGAGGCTGCAAGGTACCTTAATTTTGCATTAACCCTTGATAACTGACCCCTACATGAGCCTTACCCAATCTAAAGGCGTTTTAAGCATTTCTGGCTTAGACCGCGCGAGCTTTAGCTACCAGCTTGATCCTCAAACACTGACCCAGCTCGCCCTCGACATGGGCCGCGGAACATTAACGGCCAACGGCGTCCTAAACATCCCCACGGGGAAGTTCACCGGTCGGTCCCCAGAAGACCGATTCATCGTGCGCGACCGCCACACCGAGAACCGCGTATGGTGGGGCAAAGTGAACATTCCGTTTGAGGCTGAGGCATACTACGCCCTCAAAGCGCGCGTGATCGACTACCTCGACGGCAAAAACCTGTACGTGCGTGATGCTTTTGCGGGCGCAGAACCTTCAGTGCAGATCAGCCTTCGTGTGATCAATGAATTCCCAGAGCACAACTTGTTTTGCTACAACATGTTCTTGCGCCCCACTGAAGCGCAGCTCGACGGCTTTAACCCCGAGTGGACCATCATTCACGCCCCCGGTTTTGAAGCGGTCCCTGAACGCGACGGCACGCGCCAGGCCAACTTCGCCATTTTGAGTTTTGACGACAAAACCATTCTCGTGGGCGGAACCGGCTACACCGGTGAAATGAAAAAAGGAATCTTCAGCGCGCTGAACTTTTTGCTGCCTACCCAGCACCAAACTCTGCCCATGCACTGCTCAGCCAACCTTGGTTCAGACGGGGCTACTGCCCTCTTCTTTGGCCTTTCGGGGACGGGAAAAACCACATTGAGCGCAGACCCAAATCGCCAGCTCATTGGCGACGACGAGCACGGCTGGACCCCTGCGGGACGCGTGTTTAACTTTGAAGGCGGCTGCTACGCCAAGGTGATTGACCTCACTGAAGAAAAAGAACCAGACATCTTTCGCGCGATTCGCCCAGGAGCTCTGCTTGAAAACGTGGTGCTCAACGCCGCAGGCGTTCCGGACTACGAAAACAAGTCTATTACCGAAAACACAAGGGTCTCCTACCCGATTGACTTCATTGACAACATCGTGCTTCCGTCGCAAGGCCCCGCGCCCAAGCACATCTTCTTTTTGACGGCGGACGCCTACGGAATCTTGCCCCCGCTCTCGAAGCTCACTCGAGCCCAAGCCGCATACCACTTTATGAGTGGCTACACCGCAAAGGTGGCCGGAACCGAAGCGGGCGTCACCGAACCCAAGGCCGCCTTCTCGGCATGCTTTGGCGCACCCTTCATGCCGCTTCACCCCTCTGCGTATGCTGAAATGCTTATGAACAAGCTCGAAGGCACCGACATTCAAGTGTGGCTCGTCAACACTGGTTGGACGGGCGGAGCCTACGGCACCGGCCACCGCATATCTCTTAAAAACACCCGCCGCCTTATTCAAGCCGCGATGGGTGGCGAGTTGGACAACGCCCCCACGGCGACCGACGAGCGCTTTGGACTTGCCCGGATTGCGGAATGCCCTGGTGTCCCCACCGAAATCCTAGATCCGCGGGCCACGTGGGCCGATACTACCGCCTACGACGCGGGTGCAGCACGTCTTTCGGGTATGTTCCGAGACAACTTCACCAAGTTCGAGGCCGGAACCAGCGATGAAATCAAAGCTGCTGGTCCGCGCTAAGCGACCGACGGAGACGTTAAGGCGGGCCGAATGGTCCGCCTTTTTTATTCCGCCCGACTAGAGCAAATCGTTCGCCAGGTTTGCCAGCTCGCTGCGTTCGCCCTTCACGAGCGATACGTGGGCATACAGCGGCTGTCCCTTGAGTCGGTCCACGAGGTAGCTGAGTCCATTCGACTGCTCGTCGAGGTAGGGCGTGTCGATTTGTCGCACATCACCGGTAAAAATGAACTTCGAATTCTCTCCGGCTCGGGTAATGATGGTCTTGACCTCGTGCGGAGTAAGGTTCTGGGCCTCGTCCACAATGAAAATGACGTTGCTCAGCGAACGTCCGCGGATGTAGGCCAAGGGCGTCACCAAGATCTTTTCATTGGCCACCATCTCGTCAATCTGCTTGTAGTTGCGATCGCGCTCGCCAAACTGGTTCTTGATGAACTTCAAGTTATCCCAAAGCGGCTGCATGTAGGGATTGATCTTTTGCTCCGCGTCGCCCGGCAGGAATCCGATATCCCGATTGCTCAGCGGCACTATTGGGCGTGCCAAGTAAATCTGCTTGAAGTCGCGGCGCTGCTCCAGAGATCCGGCCAGCGCCAGCAACGTCTTTCCGGTGCCCGCCACCCCCGTGAGGGTCACCAACTTGATGTGCGGGTTCATAATTGCGTGCATAGCAAACGTTTGTTCGGCATTTCTGGGCTTGATTCCATAGTACGCCGACTTCTCCACCAGCTCCATATCGCTGGTTTGGGAGTTGAAAAATCCAAGCCCGCTACTCTTTCCGTTTTTAAGTATGTAAAACAGGTTGGGCTGCAAATTCAACTTCTGAATTGTTTTAAGCCCCAGATCCATGGGGACGCGCTTCTGCTCGTACAGCGTTTGAAGCTGCTTTTCAGGAAACCCATCCAATTCAGCCCTGCCGGTAAACACGGTATCGGTCTCCTTCACCTTGCCGGTGAGGTAGTCCTCAGCTGCGACATTCAGCGCCTTTGCTTTGAGGCGCAAATTGATGTCCTTGGTCACCAGCACTACGGGGCGATTGGGCTCCTGCTCCTGCAGGTAGAGTGCGGCGTTGAGAATCTTGTGGTCGTTCTTGCCCTTGCCGTACACCGCCGTCGCATCTACTCCCAATCCTGGCGTGTCCATTACCACGCGGAACTTTCCACGCTTCGAACCATTCAACGCAATCCAGTCAGTGAGGGATTTGTTTTCGGCCTTTTTGTCGAGCATTCGAATGAATTCTCGTGCTTCATAGTTTTTGGTGTCGGAACCCTTTTTAAACTCGTCCAACTCCTCTAGCACCGGAATCGGAATCGCCACATCGTGCTCCTCGAAATTCATGATGGCGTTGTGGTCGTACAGAATTACGGACGTGTCAAGGACAAAAATTTTGCGGATTTTCTTCGGAGCTGCGGGCATCGTTGCGGAATTTGGTTCTGCTGAAATTACCGGAATGCCTGATTAAGCGAGCGTTAAGCGCGCGAAGTTTTCCACAGGCCAGGTTGATAAACTTCAAAAAGCGGTCTTAGCATTTTTCGCTAATTTTAATGCCCCCTATGGTACCTGTATCCCAAATTCAAGAAGCCCTCGGCTTCGCTTCACCCGAACTGGCCGAAACGCTGGCCCGCGAAGGTCGAATCCTGAACTTCCGTGCGGGCGACTACGTCATGGAGCCCGGGCAAAGCATGAAGTACGTGCCCATTGTCTTAGAAGGCAGCCTGCGCGTCGCCCGCAAAGACAGCGCCGAAGACCGCGAACTCTACCTCTATACCCTGGAACCCGGCAGCGCCTGCAGCAACACCTTTGGAAGCCTCTACGGCCAATCTCCAAGCCTTGAGGTGCTCGCCGAAGAGGACAGCACGGTACTCTGCGTTCCCATCCATGTCGTTCAGGACTTGCTGCACCGCAATTCCGAGTGGCTGAACTACGTCCTGAGGTCCTACCAAAAGCGGTTTGACGAGGCCCTAAGCGCTTTGGACGATGTGGCGTTCCGCCAATTGGACGAGCGCTTAATTCACTTTCTGCACGAAAAAGCGCGGCGCAGCGAAGACCGCGAAGTGCACATGAGCCATTTTGAAATCGCGCAGGCCCTGAATTCCTCGCGCGAAGTGGTTTCGCGCCTGCTCAAGCGCCTCGAAAGCGAAGGCCAAGTTCGCCTTGGTCGCAACCGCATCGAAATCCTCGACTAGTCCCGCCCTATTTTTGCGTCATGATTCGACGCTACCTACGCTTGGCCATTGCGGCCGCCATCCTTGCGCTTGCCACCTATCAGTTCATTGAGACGAATTGGGGCAACGGAATTTTTCTCACCCTCCTCGCGGGCATCCCCATCCTCATCCACTTTCGAAACGAGCGCATTCTCATGGCCCTTTGGTATGTGCGTTCGCAGAACTTCACCAAAGCTGGAGCTCAGCTCGACGCCCTAAAGCACCCCGAACAAACCCTGATCAAAGGTCAATTGGCCTACTACTACTTTCTGCGCGGACTCATGCTGTCGCAAACCAACATGTCGCAGTCAGAGTCCTTTATGCGCAAGGCCTTAAATACCGGGCTTCGCATGAAGCAGGACCGCGCCCTCGCAAAGATGCAGCTTGCCGCGATGGCCATGTCGCGCCGCCGCAAAACAGAAGCTCAAGCATTGTTGACCGAGGCCAAGAAGTTGGATGACAAAGGGCTTTTGGCCGACCAGCTCAAAATGCTCAAGGACCAACTCAAGCGAATTTAACCGCAACGCACCCCACAAAAAAAGCCCGAGCTCGCGCTCGGGCTTTTCTTTTCTTTTCTAAAGAAATAGCTTATTTCTTCTTCTCTTCAGTCTTTGCACTCTCGGGGTAGCGAGCGGCAGTCAGCTCCTTGCTCACCGCAGAACGCTCGAGGCGAAGGCGGCTGTTCTCGGACTCGAGTACAAATGTGTGCTCGTCGAGGTCAGAAATCTTGCCGTGCACCCCACCGGTCGTTACGACGCGCATGCCTTTTGAAAGCACGTTGCGAAACTTTGTTTCTTCTTTTTGGCGCTTCATCTGAGGACGCAAAAAGAAAAAGTACATCACTGCCAAAATGGCGATAAGGGGCAAAAAGCCCGCGATTCCACCTTGGGACTCAGCTTGTAGAAATAGGTTCATGTTATTTGGCTTTGGGGGTTACGTTGGCCGTAATGGTCAACACTTTGGTACTCGGAACGGCATTGGTTGTCAAGGTTACCGTCTTGTTTTGCATGTTGGGTTTGCCTTCGCTGTTGAAGCTCACCTTAATCACTCCCTCCTCACCCGGTGCTACTGGGGCATTGGGATATTCTGGAACCGTACATCCGCACGAGCCCTGGGCTGACGAAATAATCAGTGGCCCCTTACCGGTATTCGTAAACTTGAATTCCGTTTCAACGACCTCACCTTCGTTGATGGTTCCGAAGTCGTGCGACTCGTTGGCGAATGTGAGTTGGGGTAGCTCAGCACTCTGCACAGCCTCAAGCGCCATGCGCTCGGATTCAGGCTTAATGCGGTCACTAGGATTCGAACATGCCACACCTAGAGTGGCAAGGGCAGTCACGAAAATGGTTGTTGTTTTCATAGTTGGTAAAATTAGGACCCAATGAGGCCTCGTCCGAGCTTTTGAATGCGACCTTCTGATTTTAAATCGGTGACCACGGCATCTAGAATTCCGTTGACAAACGACGCAGCCTTCGGTGATCCGTACTGCTTGGCGAGCTCAATGGCTTCGTCGATACTCACTTTTACTGGGATTTGCGGAAACGCAACCACCTCACTCAATGCCATTTGCACGATACTACGGTCAACCGGAGCCATGCGGTCAAAGTCCCACTGCTTGGCTTTTTTGGCCATCCGCTCCTGCCACTCCGCTTGGTGGCGCAACGTATGAAGAAACAGCTCTTTGGCGAACTCACCGTCCTCTGCATTTTTAATCAACGGAACCAGCACCGGACGGTTTTTACGGGCATTCTGCATAGTTTGAACCGCCATCATTTGCGCAGCGTCAAGGTCATCAGACCAATGCATGTTAATGGCTTCGTAGTGCTGCTGAAGGTCTTCGTTGTTGGCCAAAAAGTCCCTGTAAAACTGCCGCAAGTGCGTGATTTGTGCCTCATCAGTCTGGAGCTCGGGGCTGTTCCACATCAAGGTTTCGCCAAATTCAGACCAGTAGGTGAAAAAGATCTTACGAAGGACATCTACCGACTCTCCCCAGTGGATTCGGTGCTGCTCCCATGCCTTAGTAATGCTGTCATCTGCAACCAGTTGGGCAAGAAACGGAAGCTTTAAAAAATGCTGAAGTTGTGCCTCGCGCAGACGATTCGGAAACTGCTTGGCCTGTTCAATCTCAAGTCGCTCCTCAAGAAAATGATTAAAGTGCCAAAAAATTCTCAGCTCGTAGAGGTACAAATCATTGATCGCCTTAATGCTGTCCTCGAGACGGCGCAATCCAAGTTGGGCGTCGTTGAGGTCGGACTGCACGTACGCATAAAGCGCTTGCATCGTTTTGATGCGGAGGTGGCGACGGGTAAGCATAGAACGGAATTAGGCTGCAAAAATAGCCTATTCCGAGCGTTTGGGGAAACGACTGCGCGACCAATGAACCCCCGCGGTGTACATGAGCATCATGAACATACCGTAGAGCGCATCTTCGACGGGTATGGTTCCGAGGCGAAGACCCATATTCTCGGCGTTGTTGTACCACACAATGGGTTCCGGAAGAAACATGCCCGTGAGGACTCCGTTCACGAGAAAAAAAGGTACGAGGCCCACGCCCCAGCTGCGCAAAAAGGCCGCCGTCCACCAGGGACGCTTCCACAGCAACCACGTGCAGCCCAGCGCAAGTCCGCCCGCCGCCGTCAACGTGTACCACCGATCTTGGTACACCAGCGCAAGGGTGGCGCTCGCGGCGGCGATCACCTCCACGACGACAAAGGCGCTCCGCTTGGACTGGGTCCAAGGAACAAAAAGCTGCAGCACCTCATAAATAAAGAAGGTGGCCCACGGTACGATGATGAAAAACAGCCATTCTTCGAGCGGGAGGCCCCAAAGCGACGGACCCACCAGGTAATCTTGGTTAAAGCCCCATACTCCACTCGCCGTTTTAACCACGTCCCAAGGGATGAACAGGGACATCATAAAGAACGTACCCACAAGCAAATGCCGGGTCTGGCCGATATAGCGGATGCGCGGTTCAAAGGCCCGGGTAAAGGGGCCTAAAAACGTGAGCCCCATCAAGAGCAAGTAGAGACCCTTCACGAACGGCGCTCCTGCTTCATTTTGCGCGCTTCCTCACGCACCATACTCCAAGGCACCCACAAGAGACCAAAGTGGTTTGAGTCTTCTTTGCCAAGGGTTTTGTGGTGCCACTTGTGCTTGAGGCGCACAGCCCTAAAGTAGGCATTGTCGGTGTGCACCCACCAGCGAAAGCGTTGGTGGATAAAGATTTCGTGCACTAAAAAGTAGGTGAATCCGTAGGCTGCGATTCCGAAACCAAAGCCCGTAGACTCGGGTACACCCCACATCATTCCGAGCATGATGCAGAGCCATGAAGGAATGGCAAAAATCAAAAAGAAGGCGTCATTTTTCTCAAAAAAACCTGGCTCTTTGGTGTGGTGGTCGGCATGCAGAATCCACAGTGGGCCGTGCATGAGGTAGCGGTGGGCGGCCCATGCCGCACCCTCCATGAGGACGTAGGCGAGCAAAAACATTCCGAGAACTGTCATAGCACTTACGGTAACGCGGGAACAGCTACAGGGTTCACACCGCGAGAAGGATCAAAACGGTAGAGTTCGATCGCTTGGTTGAACTGACCTCCACCTGGCGTTTGCCCCCAGTCGTAGCTTCGGCGCGGGCCGGTATAGTGTTCGGGATCGTTTTCGAGGAGCATCATTGCCATGTCGTACCCCAACCATGCCCAGCGCGAACGAGAGGTTCCAAGCACCGAAGCGATATGGGCGTCGACATTTTCGTACTGCGCAAACTCCAGGCGGTCCGTCTGGGCCCAAATGATCGGCTGACGCAAGAGAAGAAAGGCGTCAAGCGACGGGCTATTTACCGTGCTACTCACCGTCCAAAATTCAGTTTGGCTTGCGGGGCGCTGTCGAAGCCCTTGCAAGATTCGGGCAGCACTGAGCACTTTGTCATCCAAGAGCACAAAGCGAGTTGGAACAAGATCGTCTCCCCCTACCCGTGCCGCTAAATTTGAAGAGGGGCGGCCGTCCCACGTTTGGATTTTGGTGGTGTCCGCACCCATTGCATGGAAGCCGCGAACGAATGCTTGCCGCTGAAGCATACTGGCCTTGTCCCCTAAATCAAATAGTACCGTGCGCGATTTAGGGCGTGCCAAAGCGTCCTGCGCAGCAAGTCGCCCTAGGATTTCAGCCTCCAAAAAGCGAACAGGCGCTGCGGCAATAAGTTGTGGAAGGTCATCTGTTCGAACTTCTCGAGATACTGGGTTTACCACATAGGTGGTTGCCGCAGCATGCTTGGCAAGTGATTCACTGTCGGATGCGCGAAATGGACCCACCACGTAGCGCACATCGAGCTGGGCCAGTTCGTCCATAAAATCAGAAGGACTCAGATAGCGATTAAGCTCCATGCTGAAGTCGTGGTCGACGACCTGTCCTGTTGCTTCGTCAAAGTCGTACACATCGAGGGTTATGGGCCATTCTGAACCGGCAAACGAGTCGAGCGCAGCGCGAAACCCCGCATAGAACTCATTCGCCATAGCGTTCTTCGTAGTACCAGAACTATCAGCCTGAACACCAAACGGAAGCACTACGGCCCAACGGGCTCCGCCCTGAGCTGAAGCGAACAGCGACACCGCAGTAAACGCGGCGGTTAGAAGGTGTTTTACTCCCATTCGATGGTTGCAGGCGGCTTGGAACTAATGTCGTACACGACGCGGTTCACCCCCCGCACTTGGTTAATAATGGCATTCGAAGTTCGTGCCAAAAAGTCATAGGGCAAGTGAACCCAATCTGCGGTCATGCCATCGGTCGACTGCACCGCACGCAGCGCAACAACTTGCTCGTAGCTGCGCTCGTCGCCCATCACGCCTACGGACTTGACGGGAAGCAAAATGGCTCCGGCCTGCCACACACTGTCATATAGGCCCGCGTCGCGCAATCCCTGAATAAAGATGTGGTCGACCTCTTGAAGAATCGCAACCTTCTCGGCAGTCACCTCCCCCAAAATGCGAATCGCTAGTCCGGGACCTGGGAAGGGATGGCGGCCAAGTAGCTCGGGCTTGAGGCCCATGGCTGCTCCGACACGGCGAACTTCGTCTTTAAATAGGCTGCGCAGCGGCTCCACAATTTGAAGCTTCATAAAGTCAGGCAAGCCTCCCACATTATGGTGGGACTTGATGGTGACGCTCGGACCGTTTACGCTTACCGACTCGATGACGTCGGGATAAATGGTTCCTTGACCGAGGAATTCAACGCCCTGAATGCGGTGTGCTTCGCGGTCAAAGACCTCGATAAACGTGCGGCCAATAGCCTTGCGCTTAGCTTCAGGATCCTCTTGGCCGGCCAGGGCTCCGTAAAACTCCGCACTGGCGTCAACACCCACCACATTGAGTCCGAGGTGCTCGTACTGCTTAAGTACGCCTTCGAATTCGTTTTTGCGAAGCAGTCCGTTGTTGACAAAAATGCAGTGAAGTCGGTCGCCGATGGCTTTGTCGAGCAGCACCGCGGCCACTGTGGAGTCCACACCTCCACTCAGACCGAGCACGACTTTTCCGCCGCCGATTTGCGCCTTGAGGGACGCCACCGTCTCATCAATAAAGCTGTCGGGAGTCCACGTCGGAGCGCATCCGGCGATTTCATAGATGAAGTTGCGGAGCAGCTGGGTTCCGTGCTCGGAATGCACCACTTCGGGGTGGAATTGGATCGCGTATGTATCCTCGCCCTCAAAGCGGAACGCGGCCACAGGAATGCTGTCGGTCGTCGCCTCAATAACAGCGTTGGCCGGCAGAGTTACAATGCTGTCACCGTGGCTCATCCACACGGTGCTTCCGGTCGGAATTCCGGTCAGAAGGCGCGATTCGCCCGCTGACGGATTGAGGTGCGCGCGGCCGTACTCGCGGTGCGTGCTGCGAGCGACCTTTCCACCGCGGGTGTGGGCCATAAACTGGGCTCCGTAGCAGACGCCCAAAAGCGGAATCTGACCGTAGAACACGCTCAAGTCGGGATTTGGCGCCCCTTCCTCGAGCGTCGAATACGGCGAGCCGCTGAGAATGACCGCTTTGAACTTGGCCTTCCAATCCTCGGGAATGTGGTGAAACGGATGGATTTCGCAGTACACATTGAGTTCACGGACCCGTCGCGCAATGAGCTGGGTGTACTGGGAACCAAAGTCGAGAATGAGGATAGCGTCGGTCATAGTGTGCAAAAGTACGGCGCCCGGCGCGGGTTCAGGTAAATTCCCACCAGCCTGATTCATCCCAAACAGCCTGCTGGCTGTAGGCATCGAGGTAGGCACGCACGGCGTCGGGACCCGCGTGCTCCACAAGATCAAAATGGGTCCAAATGCGTTCCTGTAGCGTTCCCGAAGGCAATAGCGTCTGTGCCAGAAGGTCCAGTCGGCGAAGTGCCACGGACTCACGGTGTCCCGCCTCTCGGCGCATTCGCTCCACCATTCGAGCTTCTTCGCGCTCGATGCGGCGCAACCAAGCTTCGACCGAGGCCTCAAGGCCCGGTTGGGCATAGTAGCGGTGTGCTAGATTCATGAGCGCCGATAAAACGGGCCGAGCTTGCGGCTCCGGTGCCCCGGAGATCCGCAGAATGTGGTCGCGAAGCTTTTGGGGACTCCACATTCCGCAAAAGTTTTGGTCATCATAGGCCGCACGCGCTTTGTCGGCCCTTGGAGGTACCCACATTCCGCTGTGCCGAAGGCGCCACACACCGTGGTTGCGACCGGTCTGAGCCCAGTACGGCACCAGCTGGTAGGCGTAAGCCAACTCCCCTGCCCCGCCCGTGTACGCCGCGTTGGGAAGGATGTGCTCTTGGTAAATCGGGCGAAGGAGCGCATTGGGGCTGACCGAGTCCGGATGCGCGGCTGCCCACTGTGCGACCTCGCTGTCGCTTCCCATCGCTCGGCCGTCGGACCTCTGCCATTGACCGTCCTCGCTTCGGTCCAGGCGGAACCGCGCCCCACCCGAATCCAACGCAAATAGTGCAGAGGGGCGAAACGGAACAGGCACCGCGCGATCACCCCAAGGACGGCTTGCCGCGACGCGCGTGGAATACAACGTTTGGTTGCGGATTTCATCGTCCCAGAGTGCTGCAGCTTCCGCCTTCAGCCGCACATCGGACGCGTCGAGCACGAGCACCTCAGGATGCCAGAGCCGCATCAACGTTCGCGTGGCGTCGGCGAGGTTCGCTGACGTGCGGTACGCGTCCTCGCTGCGCTCCGCCGCCCAACGCACGGGCTCGGGCAACTGCTCAGACTCCATCCATAGGCTGATCGCCTCGGCCACGGGCTGCGCCGGCATCGCCCCGCTGCGCAGGGGCGCCGCGGGCGCGGCCCAGCTCCCCTGTGTCCTGCCCCTCCAAAAAATTCGTCGAATCTCGTCGGCGTCGTGGTCCTCACTCGCCATCCAAAACACGGGGACTGTCGGCACACCCCTATCGGTCCAGTAGTCGGCCAGAGCGACCGTTTCGGCTACTTTGGCATGCACGTACAAGGGCCCGAGCCCCGTCACCAACT
>JAURGG010000069.1 GCA_030833905.1 Schleiferiaceae bacterium | reverse complement strand
GATCCGAAGTCCCCGCAAAGTCATCGCCTCGTTTGCCAAGGTGGTTCCGGACGTTCAGCTTCGCGACGTGGCCCTTCAGGAGCAGCTCGACGCCCTGGCCCAACTCCAAGCACTGGGGTCGCGGTACGTCGTGGTGGATTCTGACCAGCTTTTGGCTGACCCCGAACGCGGATTTCGCGCGGTCTGTGCGCAGCTTGACCTGGAGTTCAAACCCGAACAGCTTTCGTGGCCAGCCGGTCCCAAACCCTACGACGGAGTTTGGGCGCCGCACTGGTACGCTCAAGTGCACCAATCCCAGGGCTTTGGCCCGCCGTCGGCTGAGCCGCCCCGCATGCCCGACGCCCTTGAGGCCTTGGCGGAGGAGGCCGCTCCGCGCTTCGCCCTGCTTTCGCGCTCCGCGCTAACCTTTTAACTCGATTGAAATGCTTCAAACGTTTAACCCCCAAAATGCCAACCTAAAAATCTGGGTCGGCGACCGCCTCTGGCCTCGTGACCAGGCAAAAGTGAGTGTATTTGATTCCGCCGTACAAGGTGGCGACGCAGTTTGGGAGGGCCTTCGCGTCTACGCCAACGGCATTTTTGCCCTGGACTACCATTTGGACCGCCTGTTTGCCTCGGCCCACGCCATGGCCTTCGCCAACGTACCGACCAGGGACGAAGTCCGCTCCGCCCTTTTTAAAACATTGGAAGCCAACGGAATGCGCGGCGACAGCCACGTGCGCCTCACGCTGACGCGCGGCGAAAAAATCACGTCGGGCATGGATCCGCGCCTCAACCAAAAGGGCTGCACGCTCATCGTGCTGGCGGAATGGAAGAAGCCCGTCTACGACAACGCGGCCGGAGTGCGCGTCGTGACCTCGGCCATTCGCCGCAACAGCCCGCAGTTTGTGGATTCCAAAATCCACCACAACAACTTGATTAACAATATTCTGGCTAAAATTCAGGCCAACGTCGCCGGGGCTGATGACGCCCTGATGCTCGACGAGCGCGGATTTGTGGCCGAGATGAACGGAACCAACATCTTCATGATTCGGGGCGGTCACCTGCTCACTCCGTACGCGACCAACTGCCTGCCGGGTATCACGCGCGGAATCGTGCTGGAACTTGGGCGCGAACTAGGGATTCCGACCGAGGAACGCGACTTGTCGCTCACCGAGCTCTACACCGCCGACGAGGCCTTCGGCACTGGAACCATGGGCGAGCTCACTCCGGTCGTTGAGGTGGACGGGCGCCGCATCGGTAGTGGCCAAGGTGGGCCACTAACTGCTCAACTTGCACAGGCCTTTCACGCACGGGTGGCCAGTGGAAGCTGGACTGTCGCCCTGCCGTAGTATTCCGAAAATCCGTACTTTACGGGGACCTAAACGCCACCTTTATGAAGTTAGTTGCCCGCATCCTTGGGTTGCTGAGCTTAGTGCTCGCTGTACCAATTTATGCGCAAACGGGCCGCATCACCGGAACCGTAACCGACGCGAAAACCCGTGAGGCGGTACCCTCAGCGGTCGTTACCGTCGGCACGACTAAAGCGGTAACAGATCCCGACGGCAAGTTTGTCGTTCAGGGTGCTCGTTTTCCCGCGGCCATCGCGGTCGAGGCGTTTGGTTTTGATACCTACCGTGGTGAGGTGCGGAACTCGGATCCGCTGAACATCAAACTCAATGCGTCGTCGGTGGAACTTGCCGAGGCGCAAATTGTGGCTTCGAAGATTTCTGAAAAGCAAAAGCAGGCCCCGCTGACCGTCGAGGCGCTGGATTTGGCCAGTATGAAAGAAGCACCCGCGCCGAACTTTTACGAAGCCCTCGGGAGCATGAAGGGCGTCGACCTCACTTCGGCGAGCATTGGATTCAAAATCATCAACACGCGCGGATTCAACAGTACGAGCCCAGTGCGCAGCCTTCAAGTAATTGACGGCGTGGACAACCAGGCTCCCGGACTTAATTTTTCGCTCGGCAACTTTTTGGGCGCCAGCGAACTTGACGTGCAGCAGGTCGACGTGATTTCGGGCGCAGTGGGCGCGTTGTACGGCCCCTCGGCATTCAACGGCGTGATCGCGATGACGACCAAAGATCCCTACCGATTTCAGGGAACCTCTGTGCAGTTCAAGGGGGGCGAGCGCCGATTGGCGGAATTCGGGTTCCGCCATGCTCAAGCGTTTAAGCGGGCAGACGGAAGCGCAAGTTGGGCCTACAAAATCAACCTATTTGCCCTGCGCGCCGACGACTGGGAGGCGACCAACCTCGATCCGACCGACGATTCAAAGTCCGCTGCAAACAACCCCGGCGGCTACGACGCGGTCAACCGCTACGGTGACGAAATCGCCTACGACGACGGGGGCGACGTCAAAACCTATGCGGGTATCGGAACCTACCACCGCCGTGGCATCGAGGAGTCCGCACTAGTCGACTACAACACTGAAAACCTCAAAATGTCGACTTCGGTACACTACCGCACGAAGTCGGGACTTGAAGCGATTTATGCCCTGAACTACGGAACCGGAACCACCGTCTACCAAGGCGACAACCGGTTTAGTCTTAAGGGTATACAGTTTCTGCAGAACCGCGTAGAGCTTCGAAAGGGCGAAGACTGGTTTGTGCGCGCCTACACGACCCATGAGGATGCGGGCCAAACCTACGACGCCTACTTTACGGCGCTTCGCATGCAGGATTCAGTACTGAATGAAGGATTTTGGGCGAATCAGTACCGCTCGTTTTGGAACATCTTTCAAAAGCAAAAGGTCCGCGGCTTAAACGGTTACCCGAGCGAAACGCTTCCAAACATCGAGTTTGTCGACGCTATGGCGCAGTTGTGGGCGAGTAATCCTGAAGCGTTTCAATCGTTTCACGCCGACAACCGGAACTGGATGGACATGGCCTACGACCCCGACAGCATGCTGATCCCAGGGTCGGCAGCATTTGAGGCGCTGAAGCAGTCCATCATTACCCGCCCGTTCACTGAAGGTGGATCGCAGTTTTGGGACCGATCCTCGCTGGCACACTTGCACGGGCAGCGGGTTGTTGACCTTGCAGGCGGACAACTTACCGCGGGCGCAAGCCTTCGCCAGTACCGCCCCAATTCGCGCGGAACCTTGTTCAGCGACACCAACGGCCGCGTCCTTCGCGTGGCCGAACTGGGGCTCTACGGGGGCTACCAACGCCAGTGGGGAGATCGCTGGACCCTCAATGCTACGGCCCGCGCCGACAAGAATCAGAATTTCAAGTGGCTTTTTTCTCCCGCGGCTTCAATTGTGTACCGCCCCAATGCAAAGACCGTGTGGCGCGTTGGATTTTCATCTGCTATCCGAAATCCGACCCTCCAAGACCAGTACCTCTACTACAACGTGGGCCGGGCGCTGCTTTTGGGCAACTTGAATGGCTACGATTCGCTTGTCACGATTGACGAGGTTGGCGACTTCTTGGCAGCTGGTCCCCAAGACCGCGCCAACTGGCAGTGGCAGTACTACAGTATGCCGGGCGTCCGCCCCGAGCAGGTGCGCAACGTCGAGCTGGGCTACCGCAGCACGTGGTGGGACCGAATCTACCTCGACGCGACCTACTACTACAGTTGGTACACCGACTTTATCGGCTACCACTTGGCGCTCAAAATTGACGACAACCCCGGCGGCAGCGCGGCAGACCGCCTTCGCAGCGCTCAAGCCTACCGACTGGCCTCTAACGCCCAAGAGCGCGTGACCACCCAAGGCTTTAGCATCGGCGCGAACTACTACATTAAACGCTATACGCTGGCCGGAAACTATACTTGGAACGTGCTCAATTCCGGCGTGGACGACCCCATTATTCCCGCCTACAACACTCCCGAACACAAGTACAACCTCTCCCTCTCGGGCCGTGACCTCAATTGGAACTTGGGCAAAGGGCGCTGCGGCTACACACTGGCCTACAAGTGGGTCGAGGGCTTCTTGTTTGAAGGGTCGCCCCAGTTCACAGGGCGGATTCCGAGCTACAGCCTCGTCGACGCGCAGACCTCGTGGACCTCATCCGACAGCCATTGGACGGTCAAATTGGGGTCAAGCAACCTACTCAACCAGCGCGTGGTCCAAGTCTACGGTGGTCCCGCAGTTGGTCGACTGACCTACCTCTCGCTGACCTGGGATGCACCAACCAAGTAAAATTTTTCGTAAGTTTCTGAACATTAATTACCTAATCGTATGATTAAACACTACTCAAGATTCCTGTTGGCCGCCATGGCGCTGGCCGCAGCCAACTTCTCAGCAACTGCGCAGTCGCGCTACCTCGACGAGGTATTCACCGACGCCCAGCTGACGGTCGTGCCCAACGTCGCCTACGGCTACAACTTCAGCCAGTACGTACCTGCAACCATGGGCGGACCCATGGTTATTCCGATGTACGCCGACGTCTACATGCCCGACACGGCGGTTGACGCCGAGGCCGCACGCCCGGTCGTCATCATCTTTCACACAGGATCCTTTTTGCCTAAGGGTCTTGCTTCGCCGATGGGTGACCGCAAAGATTCCGCCGTGGTGGAACTCGCCAAGCGATTTGCCCGCCGGGGTTACGTTGCCGTTTCAGCAAGCTACCGCCTTGGCTGGTTGGCGAACTCAACCAACCTTGACCTTCGTCGTGGAACCAACCTGATGGCCGTGTACAACGCGGTGCAGGACGCCAAGGTCTGCGTTCGTGCGGTGCGCGCTTCTAAGCTGGTACAAGGTGACCCCTACCGCATTGACCCCAGTGCAATTTCGCTGATGGGCGCAGGGTCGGGCGGCTACATCACACTGGCGTACGCATCGATTAACAATCTTGCAGAGATTGCGTCACCTGCCAAATTCCAGTACACTGCGGCCGGAACCGGCATGTTCGGCGGCACCGTCAACGCAGGCGACCCCTACATCGACACAGCGGTCGTCGGCGACTGGAACGGCTACGGCGGCAAGGCAACCATCATTGGAGCCCACCCGGTGACGGGCCTCCCCTTGGTGGACCAGACCCAGCCAGGTCGCAACATTGAGCTCTACAAGGGCGTTCCGCACGCCGTCAACATGGTGATCAATTTGGGCGGAGCCCTCGGCGATTCCGCCTGGTTGGCGCAAGGTGACGCACCGAT
>JAURGG010000068.1 GCA_030833905.1 Schleiferiaceae bacterium | reverse complement strand
CAAGCGTCCGAGAATCGCCGTGGCTCCATTGCTGCCGTAGTAGCGACCTGAGTTGTAGAGCTGCTGCTCTTGAGCCTGAATGATGTAGCGCTGCATCTCGTTGGAACTCATTCCCATGGCCGCTGCTTTTTCTTTCAACGCTTGAATCGCGAGGTTGCGCAGGGCTATATCGCGCTGGGTCGTTTCGATCTCCATGCGCAGCAGCTCGCGGTTTAGGTCCTCGGGCCGTGGCCAAGGGTAGAGCACGACTTCGTCGAGTTCGATGCGGTTCCAGCTCATAAACACTGTAGCGAGGTAGCTCTTGCCGTGCAGGCTGTCTGGGACCCAAAGCAGTTCGTCCTCAAATCCAAAACGCCGAAACTTGAGCGTATCGCCCGGAACGGCCGTAATGCTGAAAAAACCGTCATCCCCGGTAGTTGTGGTGGTCCCGCGCTTGGATACCCACAGGCGCGCATTCGGAACCGTTTGCAGCGTTGAGTCTTGAGTCAGTACCACGCCACTCACTTGGACCACGGTTTGGCCCGAGAGCACGAGGCTGGCGCCCCACAGAATTGTGGCAAAAAATCGACTCATAATATGTGGGTAAAGGTAGTGAGGTTGCCCAGCTCGTCTTGGACCTGGACTTCAAGCGTGCCGGTCGCGTCGCCCACATGGACTGCGAGGGTATTTGTTTTGGCATCGAGGTAGGCCCAGCACCACTGGCCATTGACCTGTGCGCGCACCACTTCCACATCCAGCTCGTCTTTGGTCTGCAGCAGCACGATTCCCTGCGGGGTTCGGTGAATGAAGCGGCAACTTGGACCTTGGGTATCGATACGGATTTCGGCCGAGCCGCAGGTTTTTGACGTGTAGCGAATGGCTCCGTCACTGGTGCGCATTCCCGGTATTTTGGCGGAACCGCGTCCATCGCGCACCGCCAAGTACGTCTTGTCCCACAGTGAATCGGGGACTCCCTGCGGAACCCACTCGTAGTGCACCGGTTTGATCGCCGCGACGTCCGGAGTCACACGAATCGAACGCCCTTCGGCAACCAGGGTCACGTTCTGCTTCCATGCAAAAGCACGGGCTGGCACAATGAGGCGTACCGCTCCATCGCGAAGCGTAGCAGCCGGTTGCGGCACTCGATCTTCGAATGCCGCAACGCGAACTACGCCACTCCAAATGCGCGTGCCACCTGAACGAATGGCTACGGCATACCGCCCACTCGCCCATGGGAAGTCCAAATAATGCCGCCAACCCGGGGCGGGCTGGGTAGGGGTGGGGTGAATCAGAAATCCGCGAACACCCTGCTGCTGGTGCAAACCCAGTGCGAGTCCAGCGTCTGCGCCCCGCTGCACGTCAAAGCTCCAACGGTTCAGTGACCATGTGGCGCGGAGGCTATCTGAAACCACCACCTCAAAATCTTGCTCCGGAAGCGTTAACGCCAGGTCGTACCACGAGTCGACCGAAACCGAGTCTCCAGCCGGCCTCCAGCGGCCCTCACTCAATGCCCACAGTTTGGGACGGCTTGGATCCAATGGAATGGCCAAACCGTGGGCCGCAGGGTCGAGAATTTCTTCGCTAGACTGGTCGC
The DNA here is from genome assembly GCA_030833905.1 of Schleiferiaceae bacterium. Lineage (GTDB taxonomy): Bacteria > Bacteroidota > Bacteroidia > Flavobacteriales > Schleiferiaceae > TMED14. The sequence continues at coordinate 3,756 of JAURGG010000068.1, read as the reverse complement.
GAACCTCAAAGTGAAGGTGGGGTCCGCCTGAAGACCCCGAATTGCCACTTAGTCCGATCACCGTACCGGCAGTCACCGACAGCGTGCCTTTGGGCGGGTAGAGGTCCAGGCGGTAGCTGCCGCGCCGTCGTGCTTCAGACTCAGTGAACTGCCAGATCTCGTCGCTGAACGATTTTAAGTGGCCGTACACTGTGGTGAAGCCGTTCGGATGGTCGATGTACAGTGCCCATCCGTATCCGTCGGGACGCACGACAATGCGACGTACCCATCCATCCGCTACTGCGTACACAGGTTTGCCCGTGACTCCGCCGGTTCGAAGGTCGATTCCGCTGTGAAAGTGGTGGTTGCGCAACTCCGCGAGCTCGCCCGAAACCGCAAGTGGGCCATCCAAGGGCTGGTGAACAATGAGCTGGCTCCAGAGCGGAACCGTTAGCATCCACGCGAGCAACGAAGCGATTTTTGGCATTCCACCAAGATAGAAATTCCCGTGCCAAACTGCTACCTTTGGCCCATGGCGGATTCCCTCGATCGCATTGGCGTCATTCAGGCCCAAGTTCACGACCTCATCGGCAAGTACCGTCTTGCGGTGGGTGAGCTCGAACAGCAGTCGGGCGTAGTGGCCGAGCAGGACCGCAAAGTGCGCGAACTCAGCGCTCAAATCAAGGCACTGCGCAGCGAGAATGAGGAACTTCGACTTCTGATTTCATTCAACGGCGACGCCGCCGCCCGGACTAAGTTGGCCAAGCAGCTGCAGTCGTGGTCCAAAGAAATTAATCAAGTGATTTCGAAACTTCAGCCATGAGTCAGGACCAACTTCGCATCAAAGTAAACATCGGCGGGCGCACGTACCCATTGACGATTCCGCGCGCCGAAGAAGAGCAAGTGCGCAAGGCGGTGGCCTTGATCCAAAGTACGGTAGGTCGGTTTGAAGAGCGCTATGCGGTGGGCGACAAGCAAGATGCCTTGGCGATGTGCGCACTCCAAATGGCCAACCAGGTGGCGAGCTTGCAGCAAACTTCTGCGCCACAAGGCGAAGAAGACGAGCGGCTCAAGCAGATCCAAGGACAGCTCGATGCGGTACTTGGCACCAAGCGCTCGGCGCTTTAGCGGGGACTCAGGTCGGTGATGATGGGCTCGACTTCGTTGCGGAGCGCCCAGTAGGTTTGGTAGCTCGGCGACCACGCGCGGCGCTCGGCCACGGCCGTGTGAAGCCAACCCATTTCAGATAAGTAGGATTCGCACCAGCGGCGCACGGCTCCTTCGGGCTGAATCCATTCATCGACTAATCCTTCGGCTTGGGCGACCTCTTGAATCGCTTTGGTAAAGTCCCATTGAACCATGGCCCGCCTACCCACCATAGCCGCGAGACCAAGGTCAAGTACGTCGTCAAACACAAAACCCCATTCGGTGCGAGGGATTCCCCAATGGGATTCAAGCAAGGCCGCGGCCTTGGTTTTGTGACGAGCATAAAAGATAAAATCATCATAGTGCTCCCGCTGCACAAGGAACTCGGCCGTCGGGTTGCGTTCGCCAGTGACAATGGCGACGCGAAGCAGTTCGCCAGTTGCCGCGTAGTGCGCAAAGCGAAGCAAATTCAGCCCCATCGTGTCGTGCTCGCTAAAGTCGGACTGTCCGTCGGGTCGCTTGCGCCCATTGGTCCAAACACCGTCCCAGTCGAGAATGAGGCCGCGGATTTTCATTAGCCGTTGATGTCTTGTATGTCAATCAATCCAAGTGCATTACCTGCTTCATCTTCAACCAATAGTTGATCTACTTTGGTCTCCGCGAAGCGACGGTAGGCGTCGTTGAGAAGGGCACTACCAGAAATGGCGAACGGAACTTTCAACGAATGTACCGACCGGACCGAAGCGTTCACGTCCAAGGTTCCGCGCTGCTCAATGAGTCGTCGAAGGTCGCCGTCGGTAAAGAGACCGACGGCACGGCCGTTTTCGGCCAGAACCACGGCACCAAGTCCGCTCACGGTCATGGCGACGAGGGCATCGCGCACCGCGGTTTCGGGCGAAACAATGGCTTGGGTTGGGCGAAGTACGGATTCTACCCGAACCGTCATGCGGCGGTGGTCTTCGTCAAACTGGGCGGTTCCGAGCGACGTCAGGTGGTTGTTGGGCAGCTGCTGGCACACGGACCAGGGTACCGTGACGGCGTCCACACCCAAATCCATGGCGTTGCGCACGTGCTCGCTGTGGCGGACCGACGAAAACATCACTTTGGACGCATAGCCATGGCGCTCCTTGAACGCAACGATTCCGTCGACGAGAGCGAGTGCGTCCGTACCCTGATCTTGAAGGCGTCCGACCAACGGACACACGTAGGTGGCTCCCGAATTCATTGCCATATAGGCCTGCTGGGGCGTGTAAATCAGGTGCACATTGGTCATGATGCCCTCTTTACTGAGTCGCGCACAGGCCTGGACTCCGTGCAGCGACACGGGAATTTTAAACACGGTCGTCTCGCGCGCGAGCCCCATGGCCAGTAGGCGGTGTGCTTCGGCAACGATTTCGTCTGCGGAATTCCCGAGGGCCTCAACTTGAATCACGGGCACGTGCTTCGCCGTCTCGAGGAGCCAGGCATCAACGTCCGCAACTCCTTGACGCTGAAGGAAGGTGGGGGTGGTGGTGAGTCCGTAAAAGATTCCGAGTTGAAAAGCGGCCGAAATTTCAGTGGGGTTGGCCGAATCGAGGTATAATTCCATGGGGCCAAAGTACGAAGCCTGTGCGTACTTTGCAGTCTAAAGCCCTTGTGTAGTCTATGAAGAAGCTCTTGGTTGCCAACCGTGGCGAAATCGCCCTGCGCGTAATGCGCACCGCCCGTCACATGGGAATTCACACCGTGGCCATTTATTCAGAGGCCGATGCCGACGCGCCCCACGTTCACTTTGCCGACGAAGCCTACTTGGTGGGTCCTGCGCCGAGCGCCCAGAGCTACCTCAATGTCGAGGCTGTGCTTGAGGCGTGCCGCGCTTCGGGTGCCGACGCGGTGCATCCGGGCTACGGATTTTTAAGCGAGAACGCTGCGTTTGCGGAGCGTATTGAGGCAGAAGGAATTACATGGATTGGGCCTCCTCCGTCGGCCATTCGCGTGATGGGTGATAAGCTTTCGGCGAAGGCGGCTGCAGCGCAATTTGATGTTCCGCTTGTTCCCGGTAGCGAGGGAGCCTTAGCGACAGCTGAAGCGGCTCAGAAGGTCGCCGACCACATTGGCTACCCCGTAATGATCAAGGCCTCGGCCGGCGGCGGTGGAAAGGGAATGCGCATTGTTCATTCCGCATCCGAAGTGCGTGAAGCATTTGAAAACGCGACGTCTGAAGCGCTTAAGTCGTTTGGCAACGGCGAAGTGTTTGTTGAAAAGTTTGTGACCTCGCCTCGCCACATTGAGATTCAGGTGCTGTCGGACGTGCACGGAACCCATCTGCACCTGTTCGAGCGGGAGTGTTCGGTGCAGCGGCGCCACCAAAAGGTCGTTGAAGAGGCTCCGAGTGCCATTTTGACTCCTGAGCTGCGTACCCAAATGGGGGAGGCCGCCGTCAACGCTGCGCAGAGCTGCGGTTATGTGGGTGCCGGAACCGTCGAGTTTATTTTTGACGCGAGCGGCGCGTTTTACTTTTTAGAAATGAATACCCGGCTGCAGGTTGAGCACCCGGTGACCGAGGCCGTGACCGGCCTGGACCTGGTGGAATGGCAGCTGCGCGTGGCTGCGGGTGAGCCGCTGCCGCTGCGGCAAGCGGAGATCCGGCTG
>JAURGG010000067.1 GCA_030833905.1 Schleiferiaceae bacterium | reverse complement strand
ATTGAAGACCAAACGGTTACACTTCGAGACCGCGACAGCATGAAGCAGGAGCGCCTGCCGATTTCAGAGTTAGCAGGACGACTGCAGTCATCGGTTTCGATGACGTCGCTCTTGAAAAAATTAGCTTAATTGCACCCTCTTGCACAGCGAAAAAATTCATATACCTTTGCGGTGGATTTCGAAGTCCTAAACAATTAAAAACCAAAACCCAAAATGAAAAAAGTAAGCTTTTTTCTGAGCGCCCTGGCCCTCGTTGCTTTCGCCGCTTGCAACAACACCGCTGAAGAAGCAGTTGTTGAAGAGACTGTTGACACAACCATGGTTGAAGAGGTTACCGAAGACACCACCGCTGTAGAAGCTACCGAAGAGGTTGCTGCTGAAGGCGAGGAGGCTGCTGCTGAGTAATTTCTCTAGAGCTCTAAAGAGAGAGGCCATCCGGTAGGGTGGCTTTTTTTTTGCACTTTGTTTAATGCTTCTTGTTTCTCGTTGGTGGTTTACAAGGATTATTATCGAACGTGCAGACATCGGGCACGCCAGAGGCAAGAAACGAGAAACAGGATACGAGAAACCAGTTGCCAGTTGCTGGTTACAACCCAAAGAGCTCCACCTCAACTCCGGCCTTGCGCAAGAAGTCCACGCCCGACAGGTCCTTGTACTCGCTGGCGTAGACCACCCGGCGGATTCCCGCCTGGTGAATGAGCTTGCTGCACTCGCGGCAGGGGGACATGGTCAAGTAGAGCGTAGCGCCCTCACACGACTGAGTGGTTGAAGCTACCTTTAGGATCGCATTGGCCTCAGCATGAAGCACGTACCACTTCGTGTAGCCCTCTTCGTCCTCACAAAAGTTTTCAAACCCGCTGGGGGTTCCGTTGTATCCGTCTGAGATAATGCTTCGGCCCTTTACGATGAGCGCGCCGACCTGGCGGCGCTGGCAATAGGACAACTTGGACCACTCGGCCGCCATTCGCAGATATGCTGCGTCGTACTTCGCGGTTTTAATATTAGCCATAAGCTAAGAGAGAGATCCTTGTGCCCAGGGCGGGAATCGAACCCGCACTCCAGGGGAACACGAGTTTGAGTCGTGCGCGTCTACCAATTCCGCCACCTGGGCAAGGGAAGGCAAAAGTACACAATAAATTCGTACATTTGCACCCCCTGAAGAAATCTCCTATGGAACCCATCGCTAAACTCTTTGCCGGAACGGCTACGACCTCACTCGCGGAAGCGATTGCGGCGGAGTACGGCCAAGGCCTTGGTAAGGTTGCGATGCAGCCGTTTTCGGATGGAGAATATGTGCTTTGGTTTGATGAGTCTGTTCGCGGACGTCGCGTCTTCTTGATCCAGAGCACTATGCCATCTGCCGAGAACTTGTTTGAGCTCCTTCAGATGATTGATGCCGCAAAGCGCGCTTCAGCTCGGCACATTACTGCAGTGATTCCGTACTACGGATACGCCCGTCAGGACCGCAAAGACAAGCCGCGCGTGCCCATCACCAGTAAGCTTGTAGCTAAGCTTCTTGAGGCCGCAGGCGCAACCCGCGTCATGACCATGGATTTGCACGCAGACCAAATCCAAGGATTCTTTGAGGTACCGGTAGACCACTTATTCAGTAGCAGCATTTTTGTTCCTGACATTGAGAGCTTGCAACTCGAAAACCTAACGATCGCCTCGCCTGACGTGGGCGGGTCAAAGCGCGCCTCAGCCTACGGAAACCAGTTGGGTGCAGACGTCGTCATTTGCTACAAGCAGCGCAAAAAAGCAAACGTGGTTGACAAAATGACCGTCATTGGCGACGTCAAGGACCGCAACATCATTCTGTTGGACGACATGGTCGACACTGCCGGCACACTGACTAAGGCTGCTGACATGCTCATAGAAGAAGGCGCAAAATCAGTGCGGGCATACTGTACACACGGCGTACTTTCAGGAAACGCCATTGAGCGCATTGAAGCCTCAGCACTCGACGAACTTGTCATTACTGACACCATACCTCTGAAGCGGAACAGTTCTAAAATCCGCACCCTCAGCGTAGCACCAATTTTCGCTTCGGTGATGCGCAAAGTCCAATCCAACGAGTCCATCAGCGACCACTTTTTGTTCTAAATCTCGATTCTCTAAGCCATGCAATCCGTAACACTCCAAGGCACCGTCCGCACCGAATTGGGCACCAAGTACGCCAAGCAGCTCCGTGACCAGGGCCAAGTTCCCTGCGTGATGTACGGAGGTGACGCCCCTGTGCACTTTTACGCTCCCATTCTAGCCTTCCGCGACCTCGTCTACACGGCAGAGGCGCGTATGGCCTCAATCGAGCTCGAGGGCAAGACCTACCAAGCCGTCATTCAGGATATGCAGTTCCACGTCCTTAACGACGCATTGACGCACGTAGACTTCATTCAAGTCCTTGACGGAAAGCCTGTAACCATTCTAGTGCCAATGGTGCTGACCGGAAACTCACGCGGTGTGCGCAACGGTGGTAAGATGAAATTTAGCCTTCGCAACCTGAAGGTTAAGGGCCTCATCAACGACCTTCCCTCATCGATCGAGCACGACGTTACTGAGCTTCGCATTGGTCAAGCCATTCGCGTTGCAGACGTGAAAGCTGGTAAGCCTTACGAAATCTTGAATTCAGATAACGCAGTTGTCGTATCTATTGCAATGTCGCGTAACGCCGTTGCAGATACCGACGACGAAGGTGAAGAAGAGGCTGCACCTGCCGAGGAAAGCGCAGAGTAAATGAAGAAGTTCCTCGTGGTGGGACTGGGCAACCCGGGCAGTGAATACGCCCGGACCCGTCACAACATTGGGTTCGACCTACTGGACGCCTGGGCCTTGGCCCACTCGGCGTCCTTTTCTATTTCACGCCTGGGCGACCGCGCACAGTTGAGCATCAAGGGACGGACGATCGTTCTGATCAAGCCCAGTACCTACATGAACCTCAGCGGAAAATCCGTGCGGTACTGGCTTGAAGAAGAAAAGATTCCGATTGAAAACCTCGTGGTGGTCGTCGACGAGCTCGCTTTGCCCGTGGGGCACGTGCGCCTCAAGCTCAAAGGCTCCGACGGCGGGCACAACGGACTCAAGGACATTCAAGGAACACTTGGCCGCCAAGACTATGCCCGCCAGCGCATTGGCATTGGGCAGCACTTTCCAAAGGGACACCAAGTGGACTTTGTGCTCGGGAGGTGGACACCCGAAGAAATGGACCTGCTAAAGCCCGGGATGGACCGCGCCATCAAACAGCTTGAAACTTTTGTCCTCGCGGGCCCATCGATCGCGATGACCCAATACAACCAATAGTCCACCGCCTAGGGGCAAAACATGACTTTTGTGGGTATTTTACTCGGCTAACGCCAAGTAATTTCGCGCCATGAAATTTTGGATTGGGGCATTTTTGCTTTTCACCTCTAGCGTTGGACTACGCGCTCAAGCTGTATTCAGCGGTCGAATCGTATTTACTCAGGGTGCCCACGCGGCATCTGGGTGGGATGTCGTCCTCACCACTAGCCCAAATGTTCAAGAGTACCGAACGAACACTGACGCCGAGGGCAGGTTTCGATTTGAAAACCTCCCGTCAGGGCTCGCCAACCTTACAGTTACAGGGGACGAAGGCCTCTATGTGAAGACCGTCCATGAGCTATGGATCAATGCCGTCAAGCCCAACGAATTAACTATTGTGATTGAGCCTGTCCAGGTCCTCGGCGAAGCCGTAGTCACCGCCGACGCTTTTCACAGCACCAACGAGTCGCCCCTCAGCATAAAGTCCATTGGATGGGCCGAAATGCAGCGTATGCCTGGTGCCGTACTCGACCTGTCAAAGGTCATTCAGTCATTTCCCGGAATTTTGCCCAAACCCAGCTTTGGCTATGCCATCTCGCTGCGCGGGGGATCACCGTCTGAGAACGGCTACCGCTTTGACGGAATTGACGTTCCGACCATCAACCACTTCTCGATTCAGGGCGCCTCGGGCGGAGCCGTCAGCCTCATCAACCTCGACCACGTTCAAAACACTGAACTCCAAACGGGCGCCTTCGCCAGCAGCTTCGGAAACGTCTTAAGCGGAACCCTCTCCATGGAGGGGCGCAACGGCCGCTCGGACCGCCTCGGGCTGCGCATCACCCTCGGGCAAACCGACTACGGCGCGACCCTCGAAGGGCCGCTTGGCAAAAAAACCCGCTTTACCGCCAGCGCGCGCAACTCGTTCAGCCAGTACTACTTCAGGCTGTTTAAAATCCCCGTGCTTCCCGCCTACCAAGACGCCCAAGTGCGTGTGGTTCACCAAATTGACCGCCGCCGCGACCTCACGCTACTCGCCATCGGGGGTTGGGACCGCTACTTTTTGTACCCCGCCGACTCGAGTGCCTCAGACGCCCTCTTGTACAACGTGGGCTACATTCCCGAGGGCACGCAGCGCACTGAGGTGGGCGGAATCCGGTTCCGCAGCTTTTACGAGCGTGGACAGTGGACCGTAGTGCTCAGCCAAGACCGCATCGTGAACCGCGCCGCCAAATTCAATGGCAACACGGGCCTTGAGGCCGACCGCCAACTTGCCTACGACGCGAGCGAAACCAACCAGCGGCTGCGCCTCGAGCGCCGCCAGTCGATGGGCCTCGGAATCTTGAGCTACGGAGCCAGCCTTGAGCGCCGCGCCTACCACTTGGATCTTTGGAACGTGCGCTGGACCGGTTCCGCCATCGATACCGTCGCGCTCGCCGACACCACCGCCTACGGAACTACAGCCGCATTTGCAACTTGGGAGCAGCCGCTCGGGCCCCGCGCGACCGCGACCTTTGGATTGCGCGCCGATGCCGCAAGCGTTTCGGCGTCGACTGCGAACCCGCTCAACAACCTTTCGCCCCGACTCGCCCTGCGCTACCTTTTGAGCGAGCACTGGACCGCCAACGCCAATGTGGGGCAGTACAGCCAGCTTCCGCCCGCCATTATTCAGGCTGCGAATACGGCCCAGGGTCGCCGCAAAGACCTTGCAAGTGCTCTGGTACGCCAAGCCGCTGCGGGCGTAGAGTACCAGAACGGTAAGACCTACCGCGTGAGCATTGAGGGCTACTACAAAGGCTACCAGCGCTACCCGTTCTTGCTGCAGGACCAAATCAGTTATGCCAACGCCATCGGAGCCTACGTGGCCGTCGGCGACCAAGCCTCAACTCCGACCAGCGAAGGCCGCGCCTACGGACTCGAGGTGTTTTTGCAGCAAAAGCTCAAGGGCAAGTACTGGTGGATGGCCTCATACCACTACGGCAAGACTGAATTCCAAACCGCGGCAGGGACTTGGGCTCCGTCGGTGTGGGACAGCCGCCACAGCGGTTCAATCACCGCCGGCCGCGTGTGGGGC
>JAURGG010000066.1 GCA_030833905.1 Schleiferiaceae bacterium | reverse complement strand
GCACACGTCGGAATCTTCGATGGTGCGCAGCGTACGCATGTTGCTGTAAAATTCAAGGTCCTCATGCACCTTGACTTTTTTGCGGAGCCCGGCAGTATCGAGCAGCACGAAGTCCATTCCGAACTTAGTAAAGCGCTGGTTGACCGTGTCGCGCGTCGTGCCGGCGATGTCGGTTACAATACTGACTTCTTCTTCAAAAAGAGCGTTGGTGATCGACGACTTGCCCACATTCGGACGGCCTACGATGGCCAGGCGCGGCAGGCCTTCCCAGGGGTCAAGCTCATTGCTTTCATCTTCAGACGCGGGGGGCAGCACCGAAATAAGCTGGTCGAGCAACTCGCCGGTTCCGCTGCCGTTCACCGAACTGAGTGCAAAGGGTTCTCCAAACCCAAGGCTGTAGAATTCAGCAGCTTGCGCTGAACGCGCATGGTTATCTACTTTGTTGGCCACGAGCAAGACCGGCTTCTTTTGGCGGCGAAGGAGCTGCGCAATTTCTTCATCGTCCGGACTTAATCCGTCTTCAGCATCCACCAAAAAGAGGACGGCGTTGCACTCGTCGAGGGCCGCCTTGACCTGACGGCGAATTTCGCCCTCAAATACGTCGTCGGAACCTTCGACCCATCCGCCCGTATCCACGAGCGTAAACACGCGTCCACCCCACTCGGCACTACCGTAGTGGCGGTCGCGCGTCACACCGGCCACCGAATCCACAATGGCTTCGCGCTTTTGCACCAGGCGGTTAAAAAACGTCGACTTGCCCACGTTGGGGCGACCTACAATGGCGATTAACGACCTCATACTAGTATCCGAATTGCTTGAGCGAACGGGCGTTGTCGCGCCAGTCCGGCTGAACTTTTACAAAGAGCTCCAGGTGGACCTGGCGCTGAAAAAAGGCCTCCATGGCCTTGCGGGCGCCGATTCCGACCGACTTAATCGCCGCACCCTTGTGGCCAATGATGATGCCCTTTTGCGAATCGCGCGAAACGTACAAAATCGCCCGAATCTTGTGAATGTCTTCACCCTCTTCAAAGGTGTCAATCGCCACCTCAACAGAGTACGGAACCTCTTTCTGGTAGCGCATCAAAATCTGCTCGCGAATGATTTCGGACGCCACAAAGCGCTCGCTGCGGTCGGTCAACTGGTCCTTCTCGTAGTAGGCGGGGCCCTCGGGAATCAATTCCAGCACGCGAGACATCAAGTAGTCCAAGTTGAATCGGTTCAGGGCGCTAATCGGAATCACCTCAGCTTGCGGAAGCAGCTCTTGCCACTTCACGACCTCGACCTCGAGCACCGCCTGGTCCTTGAGGTCAATCTTGTTGAGCAGCAGCAGCAACGGCGTTGTTGTCGTCTGCAGGTGCTTAAACAGTCCCTCGTTTTTAAGCGGACCCTCGCCCAACTCCACCACATACAAAAAGACGTCGGCGTCCTTCAGTGCATCGCGCACCGCGTCGAGCATGCGCTCTTGCAGCTCATAGGCCGGATCCAGCACTCCAGGCGTGTCAGAAAAGACGACTTGGTAGTCGTAGGCCTCTGTTTCGCCGTTGAGAATTCCAAAAATTCGGTGGCGCGTGGTCTGTGCCTTGGGCGTGATGATGCTGAGTCGTTCCCCCACCAGCGCGTTCGCGAGCGTCGACTTCCCGACGTTGGGGTGGCCGATAAGGTTAACAAATCCAGACTTATGGGGTTTTGACATGGCTGCAAAGGTCGGGCTTTTATGCGGAACCCCACAGGACTTGTGGGTTTTTATCTTTTGTTGTACCTTTGCCGTCCATATCGCGGGGTGGAGCAGTTGGTAGCTCGTCGGGCTCATAACCCGAAGGCCGTCGGTTCGAGTCCGGCCCCCGCTACTCAGGTAATCCCAAGGACTTCGGTCCTTGGGATTTTTTTATGCTCGCTGGGGAGCTCGCTCACCAAGCGGGCATGAAAAAGCCCAAAATCCGCGCAGCGGATTGGGATTACCTGAGTACGCACCCCCTAAGCGGGCCGCCGTGCGCCAGCACGGCAATTTGGCCCCCGACTAAAGGAATAAGCCGATGAATTGACTGGCTTGTTCCTTTAATACCTACGCGACCCACCCTTTGAAGGATGCGCAGAATAAAAAAACGAGGCTAAGCCGAGCGCTTTTTCACGGGCTGTTAACCCACCCGAGCGAAGCGATGGCACTCTGGCACTAATCCCCACTTACTGCTTTAAAATTCGGGACCGTTCAGCCCTGCCATCGCAAATTACTTCTAACGTATACACACCAGAAGGAAGATCAGATACCTGCATTTGATAAATTCCATTAACCTTCTGTGCTCCTCGAACACACTGACCCAAACCATTGATGAGCCGAATGTCTGACGGCTTCTCGCCCCCCTCAATCCAAAGGTCATTTACCGCTGGAGAAGGGTAAATTTTAAGGTGCGTAAGCGCATCATCCTCTTCAACAGAAATGACATTGACGCTCGCATGGCTCCCGTTTCCGCCAACAAATGCCCAACTGTACGTAAAAACTCCAGGAATTACCTCTGTTGCCTGCCAAAAAACGGTGTCTTCAATTTCGCAAACCAAACCTAACACAGGGTTAAACAACAGGGAATGAACCGACATCGAATCCGTAATTGGCACGGAATGATAAAAGCCCATATGCCCGTCACCATCTATAGAATCATGAACGATGAGGTTGCCTTGAAAGTCTTTAATAGTCCACTCAAGTGTATTGTTCGTGTCCGGCTGGTAGAGATATGGGCCAGGATGATAGAGGGATAAATAAGTTTGCTGCGACCCTACATTGACGGCAAGGCTAGACCAAGAACAATCTTGGGCATGAGCACCTAACGTAAAAAGAGCACAAAGACTCAAAGCGGCGAAATGACTGTTCTTCATGGTAAACCTTTAAATATGAATGACGTAAATGTAGCTTAACATTGAAAAATAAGTTTGCCCATATTATCCGTAACCGCCATCCTGCACCGCGTACCCAATAATTCACATTAGTCTTCGACCTTCTCTCCAGAATGTCTACTAGGAAACCAAACCCAGGCCCCACGGCCTGGGTTTTTTCATTGGAAGCCGAGCCAAGCTCGCTTGAGCGAGGGGTTCCAATGAAAAAACCGCGACGAAGTCGCGGGTTTGGTTTCCTAGTACGCACCCCAACAGCGGTCCGCCGCGCGCATGCGCGGCAATTTGGCCCCTGAAGCCAATGAAAAAACCCCGCGACTCCGTCGCGGGTTTTATAATTCCGCGCCCTTTCGCACCTTGCAGCATGACTACCGACGAACGTATTGCCCGCATGACACTGGCCTCGGTGCACCCACACTACCTCGCCAAACTAGAGCGCAAGGGGGTGGATCCCGACCTCTACCTCGAGGCCCTCGCCTGGCTCACCCAGTCGGGCCGCGAAACCATCCAAACCTGGATCGACGACCAATGGACGTTCGCTCAAATTTTTGATTCCGTCCAGCTCAACCCCAACGCCGCGCTCATCAAGGGCGTAATTTGTGGATGGCGTGTCGAAGAAATCCAAAATCCGCTCTCGCAAAAGGTGCGCTACCTCGACAAATTGGTCGACGAACTGGCAAAGGGGCGCGCGCTGGGCAAAGTGCTGCGTACGGCTTAGTCGGCAACTCAGCAATACGTACCCATAAATCATTGTGCGCTGGCCAATTCAGTGGCCCAGCTGTTCTTTGCCCCCGAATTCACAAAATCACTCATGAACTACCGAATATTGGCCCTTGCCCTCGCGGCACCCCTGGCCCTACTCGCCCAATCCATTAAAAAAGAAACCGTTAGCTACAGCTACATTCAGCCACCACTCAACCACAGCGCAGACGGGCAGCCGTTTCAAACAAATGTCAATGTGACGTACCGGGCCGAAATCGAACGACTTGAGGCTGCTGCCGAAGCCGACTACCAAGCTGCACTTGCGGCCTATCCGGCACAAGAAGCTGCCGCAAAGGCCGCGTACGACGAACGCGTGGCCGCCTACGAAAAAGCCCTAGCCGAGTGGAACAACAAATCCCTAGCCGGCAAAATCATCGAGAAGCAGGTCCTCGAGAACAGCAAGCCCTTACCCCCTCCCTCCTACCAGGCGCCGTACCCGCCCCAGCGCAAGCAACTACAGCACCAAGCACTATTTGACGAGGCGGAACTCGCCCAGTCCTACGGCCGGATCGAGGGACGCACTGAGGCCGCGGGCGGAATCCAAGTTCAGATCACCCTCTACGGATTTCAAAATGAGGTTCCGACCATCGAAACCAAGGAGTCTACCGTCTACAGCACCGCAACTAAGTCGTCAACCAAAGTGATTGAATCACAGTGGGTCATCAACTACAAGCACCCCATTCACGTCAAGGCAACGGCAGCCGACGGCCACGTCCTGATCGACGAAATGGTCGCAGGCAGTGACGCCTTTCAAACGTTTAAAAGCGGATTGGTAAAATCTAGCACCCCTGGAACCTACGCGCAGTACCACATTGACGCCCTGCAGAAATCGTCAGTGAGCGCCAACATGACTGCAGCTAAAATCCTACTCAACAGCCAACTCGGAACCACACTCCAGCAGCGCACCACCACGGTGTTTGTTCCGGAATCCAAAAAAGTTGACTACAGCGACCTCGCCGAGGCAGCCATTTTGGTCCGCGAAGGCTACGAAAAGATGAACAAAGACGCTGCAGCCGGCGAGGTCAAGATCGCGCAAGCTATCGCGCTGTGGACCAAGGCCATTGGTGAATTTGATTCCGAAGACAAAAACGCGCGAATCAACAAGAAAATCATTGCCGAACTCTACCTCAACGTACTTGAGGCTGAGACCATTGCCCACCAATTCAGCGCCGCTCAAGAGCACGTGAGCCAAGCGCGACGCCTAGATTTTGGCAAAAAAGAGCGCGACGCCCTCGACGGACTAGCCATGCTTTTAAACGACTACGAGGCGCGGTACTAACCAAACTCCACTCCTAACATCCTTTCAATGCGCCCCGCAACGGGCGCATTGTTTATTTATAAATCAAATGCTTAATCGTTGATTCATAAATGAAACCCCCCAACCCTGAGGCGGACTTTTGTAGCAAATTCTTTGAATATGGCACGCATTACAGTTGCTCACGGGGACGGAATTGGTCCCGAAATCATGGACGCCACGCTGCGCATCCTCAAGGCCGCCGGAGCCGAACTCGAAATCGACGAAATCGAAGTGGGCGAAAAGCTCTACCTCTCGGGCAACAGCGCGGGAATTCACCCCGAATCGTGGGAAACCATTCGCCGCAACAAAGTATTTCTGAAGGCCCCCATCACGACGCCCCAGGGCGGCGGCTACAAAAGCCTCAACGTCAGCACGCGCAAGTTCCTCGGGCTCTTTGCCAACGTGCGCCCCTGCGTAAGCCTGCACCCCTACGTGACCACTAAGCACCCAATCATGGACGTGGTCATTGTGCGCGAGAACGAAGAAGACCTT
>JAURGG010000065.1 GCA_030833905.1 Schleiferiaceae bacterium | reverse complement strand
CACTTTTTCGAGCCAAAAGCGCCTTGAGGTTGACGGCAACCTTGACTACGGAATCGTGAACCGCGACGTTCGCGGGGACCTCACCGCGACCTATTTGTACAACCCGCGCCGCTTCGCGGCGCTCCGCCTTGCCTTGGGCGACAACTACGACTTTGTCAACACCTACGAACCCATTTTGGGATCGTTTGCACGCGGCAACTACGTACGTAAAACGTTTTTTGAAGGCTCGCACCGCATCGAGCTCATCAACGGCCTCTACCTGCGGAGCTCCTTTGACTTCTCGCGCCGCCAAGCCATCACCGACCTCAAGCTCGAGGATTGGTCCAACCAACTCTTTGGCGAACTCAACGAACCCACCCCCTTTCGCACCTACACCATCGCACTTGTGGGCGTCGACCTGAGCTACACTCCGGGCCAGCGCTACGTGCTCAAGGGCCCGCGCAAAATTGCCCTCGGAAGTGACTGGCCCACCTTCACCTTTCAGGCGCGCCAGGGGATTCCGGGCCTATTGGGCGGAATGGTAAACTTCACCTCACTGCGCCTGAATGCTCGCGACTTTCGCCAATCCCGCTTTTGGGGCACCACCCACTGGAACGCCGGCGCCGGAACCTTTCTCGCCAAAGAACTCGACTCGATCCGCTTCATTGAACACCGCTTCTTTAGGGGTTCTGACCAACTGCTCTTGAGCAATCCGACCACGAGCCTTCAAGCCCTTGACTCCACCTACCACACCGCCCGCCCATGGGTCGAGGCCTACTTCATTCACCACTTTGACCGCTCGCTGCTGGACCGGGTTCCGCTCGTGCGCGCCCTGCACTTGGTGCCCGCCGTTGGTGGCGGCATGCTCTACGTTGCCGAAGCAAATGTTTTTCACGCCGAAGTCTACGGCGGAATCGAACTCCCCTTTCGCCTCTGGGACCAGCGAGTCCGCGTCGGCGCCTACCGCGTTTGGACCGACCAGGGCAACCCGCAGGTTCAGGGGTTCCGCCTGAAATTTGGCGTGGATTTCTACGACAGCTACCGCGGACGGTGGAATTATTAACTCGTAACTAGCAACTAGTACCAAGCAACCAGAAACCAACATGATTCGTCCCCTTCTCTTTGCTTCCCTCGCCCTGGGCACCGCCGCTCAGGCCCAATCCCTGTACCGTGTCGACCTTAAAGCTGACGGCGCCACCGTCGAGCACGTAGGTTTTGCCGCTCCCGACGCCAACCTGGCCGACGGGTTTTCGGCCACCTACCACCTTCCGAAAACGGTTCCCGGAACCTACGCCACCCTCGACTACGGCCGGTTTGTCACCGACTTTACGGCGGTGGACGCCCAGGGCAAGGCCCTCAAAGTGAAAAAGATGGGCAACAACAGCTGGAAGGTCAGCGGTTCCGCCACCCCGGTTGCCGTGCGCTACACCGTGGCCAGCATCATGGAGCTCAAGGTCAAAAAAGACAAGATCTTTGAGCCGGCCAGCACCTTTCACGACGACCAAAAGGGTTCCGTGCTGAACGGCGGCGGAGTATACGGATTCTGGACAGGTCAAGAGCGCGGCTCGGTAACCGTCGACCTTGGCACCCCGCAGGGTTGGTTCGCCGCGACGTCGCTCGAGGGCGAGGCGGGTAACGGCCGCACCTTACTGCGCGCCGACAGCTACCACGCGCTGCTTGACAATCCGGTGCTGCTCACCAAGCCCGATACCGCGGGATTTTGGGTGGCCAATACCCGGGTGACCATTGCGGTTCTGGACCTGAACGGAACGCCAAGGGCGGCCGACTTCAAGCGCGAACTCGAGGCCGACATGGCCGCGGTCGCGCGCTTCTTGCCGCAGCTTCCGGTGGACCGCTACACCTTTTTGACGATGGTGGGCGACTTTCGCTGGGCCGGCGACATTTTGTTTAGCGGAAAACCCAGCATCGGCGGAATTATCAAGGTTGCCAAATCCTTGGGAAGCCAAGGTTTTGGCGCGCTGGAGCACAACACTTCGTCAGTCTACTACCTCGGTGACTTTGGCTCGGGTGAGCGAATGCCCGACGACCTCCGCGTCGAAAAGCAGCTGCTCGACGCCGCCGTGCACGAATTCATGCACATCATCACGCCACTGGGCCTGCACGCCCCGGCTATTCACGACTTTGACTACGCGAACCCCAGCATGAGCCAGCACCTCTGGCTCTACGAGGGCGTGACCGAGTACTTTGCACAACTTATTCGCTACCAGGGCGGACGCCTCAGCGAACAAGAATACCTCGACGCGATGCGCGGCAAAATCGTGCTGGGCGAAAAGTTCCCCAACGGAAAGTTCAGCTTCACCGAAATGTCGCGCAATGTGCTCGACAAGCCCTACGCCGATGCCTACATGCATGTGTACGACCGCGGAGCCGTCATGGCCTGGCTCATCGATGCCCAAATTCGTGGCGCCCACCAGGGTCAGCGTTCGCTCATCGATGTGATCATGGCACTTCACAGTCAGTACGGACCCGAGCGTCCGTTTGACGAGGCCGGATTCTTTGATGCCTTTTGTGCGGCCGCAGAAACGCCCGGACTGCGCGAGTTCTTCGCCAAGCACGTGGAAGGCCGCGAGCCGCTTCCCTACACCGAAGCACTGCAGTTGGTCGGCCTCGAGTACCAGGCTAAGGGCAGTGAAGTCAAGGCAATGAACCCACTTGACGCAGCCAAAAACGACCTCAAGGTAAAAGTGAGCAACCTCGGGATGGGCCGTGTGGTCAAAAAAGTTGGACCCAATGAATGGGCTGGCCTTCAAGTGGGCGACGAAGTTTCGATGATGGACCTGGTCACGGCCCGAGACGAAGCCCACAACGGAGTGATGAAGTTACCCGTTACCCGCGGCGGAGCTACGGTGGTTCTGGACGTTCCGGTGAAAACCGAAATGGTCACCCGCCTTCACGACCTTAAGGTGGCACACGACGCGCTTTGGCAGGGCTTTAGTACGCGGCCGTAATCCCAAATCAGCCAACCCGCAGCGAGCCCCAACGCGCGCTGCTCGTTGCCGGCGCTTGGAATCCATTGGATTCCAAGCGCCGGTTCGTGCTATTGCCAGTCTCTAGGATGTCGCGCCTTATGGTACTTTTTACTCAGTTATAGTAGAAAAAACAATTTCAAAACAATATTGTTGTAGTTTTAACACTCAAATTATTTTTTTTACCATAACCATGAAAAAACACCTTACTCTTCTGGCGATGGCGTTGATCGGATCGGCATGGGGCCAAACGGCTCTTCCGATTGATTTCGAATCAACTCCTCCCGCATTCACCGTATTCGGCAACAGTACGTACTCAATTGTCGCCAACCCAAACGCCGCGGGGATTAACACCTCAGCTACTGTACTTGAAACAGTTCATGGCAACGAAACCTGGGCTGGTCTCTTTTTTGACGTGACCAACAAGCTGAACTTTTCCACCGACACAGTGATCCAAATTATGGTATGGGCTCCGGCAACCGGAACCATGCGTCTAAAGTTGGAAGACAAGACCAACGGCAGCGTGTTTTGGGAGGCCGACCAAGCCATCACTGTAGCTTCTCAATGGACCCAATTGACGTGGAACTTGAGCGGAGTAGGCACACTGTACGACCGTATTGTGCTGTTCCCAGGTTGGGGCACCACCTCAGGTACGTACTACGTGGACAACATTCAGCAAGGCTACGGAGTTCCAACCCCACAAGTTGCGCTACCTATTGACTTCGAACTGAATCCGCCGACCTTCACCGTCTTCGGAAACAGCACCTACTCGATTATCGCTAACCCTGACGCAAATGGTCTGAACACATCAGCCACGGTTCTAGAGACGGTACACGGCAACGAAACGTGGGCCGGTATGTTCGTAGATCTTACCAACAAATTGGACTTCACGAACGACACTATGATTCATGTAATGGTATGGGCGCCTACGACAGGAACCATGCGTTTGAAGTTGGAAGACAAGGCCAATTCTTCGGTCTTCTGGGAGGCCGACCAGCCTGTAACTGTTGCTTCTCAATGGACGCAGGTTTCTTGGAACCTGAGTGGCGTGGGCAACTTGTACGATAAAGTAGTTCTCTTCCCAGGCTGGGGCGTAACCTCGGGCACCTTCTACATGGACAACATTGCTCAAGGAAATGCATCGGGTATCGGAATGGGCGAGGAATTCGCCAACGCGGTAACCGTAGCTCCGAACCCGGCCAACGACTTCGTAAGCATTGCATTGAACGCCGAAAAAGGCCAATTCACAGTAGCTACGCTGACGGGTCAAACAGTTGCTAGCGGAGTGCTGACCCAAGGTCAGAACACCGTGTCCACGGCCACGTTGGCCAACGGCATGTACCTCGTTCGCGTTTCGAGTGAGGCTGGCAGCACGGTTCAAAAGCTGATGGTTCGTCACTAATCAACCACCAACGTGTTGAATGTGGCCCGGGCGTTTGCTCGGGCCACTTTTTTTTACCCTGAACGGAATTTCAGGTCACCGCTTGGGCGGAAAGCTTTAATGACCAGTTACTCGCAACTAGTTACCGGTTACTACTAGGCCCACACCACCTTTTCGACCTTGGCCGCCAGGCCGTGCACCAGGTCGTGGTAGAACTGCTCCACCTGGTTGCGCTTGATTTTCAGGCTTGGGGTGATGAATCCGTTGTCGATTTCCCAGCGCTCGCGGACGACGATGAGCTGGGCGATGCGCTCGTGCTGCGGAAGCTCGCGGTTGATGGCCTCAAGCAGCTGCTGTAGGCGGTGTTCGACCGCCTCGCGGGCCTGATTCAGGGCGTGCTCGGTCAGCACGGCCAGCGCCACGGGCTGCGGAAGGTTTACGCCAAACAAGCAGACCTGTTCGACCTCGTCGGCCTCCATGATGCGGCCCTCGATGGGCGCGGGGGCGACGTACTTGCCCTTGGCGGTCTTGAAGATGTCTTTGATGCGGCCCGTGATAAACAGGTAGCCGTCGGCGTCAAAGCGGCCGACGTCGCCCGTATGCAGCGCGCCGCCGCGAAAGAGCTCAGCAGTCAGCTCGGGCTCGCGGTAGTAGCCGATCGTGTTGGTCGGGCTTTCGAGCAAAATTTCGTCGCCGTCGCCGAGAAAGACGCGGGTTCCGCTAAAGGGCTGGCCGACGCTGCCCACGCGCACTTTGCCGCGGAAGTTGACCGTCGTGATGCCCAGATTTTCGGTCATTCCGTACACCTCTTGAATCACAATGCCGAGCGACGCGAATTCGTCGATCAGGCTGGCGCGAATGGGGGCCGCCCCGCTGAGCACGAGCCGCGCCCGCGACAAGCCGAGCTTCTTGCGCAGCACGGGGGCCAAGGCCCGGCGGAGCCAGGCCGCAGGCAGCTTTCGGTGCAGGTTTTCGGCGAACTTTTCCCAGATGCGCGGAACCGCCAAAAACACGGTCGGCTGAGCCCGCTCGAGGTCCGCCGCAAACGTTTCAAGCGATTGCACAAAATGCACCCGCCCCGTGAGGTAGACGCCGGCGGCCGAAATAATCATGCGTTCCGCCACGTGGCACAGCGGCAGGTAGCTCAAAAACACCTCTTGGTGCAGGAAGTCAAACTGCGTTAAAATGATGCGAAACGCTTCTTGAACGTTGCGGAAGCTGTGCATCACGCCCTTGGGCATTCCG
>JAURGG010000064.1 GCA_030833905.1 Schleiferiaceae bacterium | reverse complement strand
GATCCAGGGTTGCGCCGGAAGCTTCAGGTCCTCAAGCCGGTGGTCCGGAAGGATGGCCAGGCCCACGGCTCCGGCGCCGTTCTCACGCACTACGAGCTTGTCGTAGACGGCCGACGCGCAGCGAAAGTGCTGACCGTGGCCTTCAGCCCACGAGGGAAGCTGGGCGGTTGCGGGTTCCCAAAACGTCTGGCGGAGCGTCCATCCAGCGGCCACAGCCCGTTCGAGCTCGCGCACCCCCTCGATGAGGATAACTCCGTCTTTGCGGCGGTGCGCCGACTTATCGCGGTAGCGCACAAGTTGGCGCACTTTGGGGTTCTGGGTCGAGTCAAGCTGTAGCATCATCCTCCGATTCGTTTTGTTTTTAAACCTTTGGCCTTGGCCCAATCCTCGACTTTGGTGCGGACGTCGCCCTGAAGCAGAATGCTGGAAGCGTCGGCGCTTCCGCCCACACTGCAGCGCTTTTTGAGCTCGCTGGCCCATGCGACAGGGTCGGCGTGGTCGACGAGGTCGGTGAACACGACGGTGGTGGGTTTTCCGTTGCGCCGCTCAAAGCGCAGTTCAAGGGTGCCCTTGGGCGTGGGGCCAGGTTCGGGGTCGTTCGGCGCGGAACCGCCCGCCGAAGGCGGCGGTACCTCAATACCCTTGGATTCAAGGGCTGAAGCTAACGCCGCCGCAAAGGGGTTGTCACCGGCGGGACCGGACGAAAAATCACCGCGCTTGCTCATCGAGTAACCTCTGGTAAAGTTCGATGTACTGGGCTCCCACCGCTGCCATGGCAAACTGCTCGGCCTTAACGCGGGCGAGCTGGCCCATGGCCTCACGCTTGCCGGGAGTGGTCAAAATGTCGAGGACGTCCCGAGCCATCGCCTTGGTATCACCCACTGGCTCGAGGTAGCCGCACTCGCCGTGGTCGATGACCTCGGGAATTCCGCCCGTGAGGGTCGCCACCACGGGGACATAGGACGCCATAGCCTCGAGGGCCGCGAGGCCAAAGGACTCGGACTCAGACGGGAGCAGAAACACATCAGACATCGAGAGAATGCGTTCCACGTCGGTGGACTTGCCCATCCAGCGCACGTCGTCCTGGAGGCCGCGCGCCGCAATGTCCTCTTCGGCTCGGGTGCGTTCGGGGCCGTCTCCCACCAGGACGAGTCGGGCGGGCAGCTCGGCGCGAACCCTGGCAAAAATGTCGACCACATCTTGGATGCGCTTAACCTTGCGAAAGTTGGACACATGCACCACAATGGGCATTCCGTCGGGCGCCACCTTGCTGCGGGTGTCGGTGGTGCAGCGGCCGTAGCGCTCGAGGTCTACAAAGTTGGGAATCACCCGAATCCGCTTGCGAATGTTAAAAATGCGCTCGGTATCGCGGCGCAAAGATTCCGAAACCGCCGTCACCGCACTCGAGTGCTCGATTGAGAAGCAGACCGCAGGTTTGTATGAGGGATGCTTGCCGACGAGGGTGATGTCGGTTCCGTGCAAGGTGGTGACCACGGGAATCACAACACCCTGGTCCTCAAGTATTTTTCGCGCCATGTAGGCGGCGTAGGCGTGTGGAATCGCATAGTGCACGTGCAGCAGGTCCAGCTTTTCGCGCTGCACCACCTGAACCATCATGCTCGACAGGGCGAGCTCGTAGGGCTGGTACTGAAAGAGCGGGTAGTCCTGAACCTGAACCTCGTGAAAATATAGGTCGGGCTGAAAGACGTCCATGCGGGCAGGCATGGCGTAGCTGATGACGTGCACGCTGTGGCCTTGACGCGCCAAAAAGGCGGCCAACTCAGTGGCCAGCACTCCGGATCCTCCGAAGGTGGGGTGGCAGACGATTCCGATGCGCATTAGAGGTTGTTTTTTTTCACGTTGCCCTCTTCGTCGTAGTAGGTCGAGCTGACTTGCTCGCCGAACTGGTACTGGATTTCGGCCGCAATTCCGCCCAGTTCGTAGTAAAAGATGGTGGTTCCGTGCTTTTGGTTGTTGCGCCACTCAGCGCGCGACTGAATCTGGCCGTCTTGGTAGTAGAGGCGCTCTTCGCCGTGCATGCGGTCGGACTGCCAGGTTTTCACCCACAAAAGGCGGCCCGCTTGGTCAAACATTTTTTGTTCGCCGGACTTTTCGCCGTCGTAGTAGTGGGTGATACCGTTGATTTGGCCCGAGGCGTGGTACTCAAAGGTCGGACCGTGCAGCAGTCCATCGCGGTACGAGGCGATGATGCGGGGCTTGCCGGTTCCGAAGTAGGTAACCGCCAAGCTGTCTGTGGTAAAGCTCTGCTGGCCAATTTGCGCCTGAGCATACACCGCGGGCGAAGCCGCGAGCAAGAGGCTAGCGCAGAGCGCTTTGCACCACTTCTTGAAGCTGGGTGCGAATGCCCATTTGGGCGAGTTTGTTGACGCTGGCATCGGGATAGACACGGTTGGATAAGAACACCAGAACGATTCCGGATTCGGGGTCGGCCCAGGCAAAGGTACCGGTGAATCCGGTGTGGCCGAAGCTGCGCGGGCTCACGCACAGGCAGGTGGGGCCGCTGCCCTCGAGCTGGGGCTTGTCAAAACCGAGTCCGCGGCGGTTGCCCTGGTCGCAGGCATGGCAGGCGGTAAAGCGCTGAATAGCTGCCTTGTTGGCGAAGTTTAACCCGTTGGCCTGGCCCTCGTTGAGAAAGAGCTGCATCATGCGGCCTACGCCTTCGGCGGTGCCAAAGATTCCGGCGTGGCCGGCGACACCTCCAAGCAGGGCGGCGCCTTGGTCGTGCACGGTTCCGCGCAGTTGCTGGCGGCGAAAGCTGCGGTCGTTCTCAGTGGGGGCAATCTGCATCGCGCCCGCAGGGTTGTAGGCGAGCGCGGCACCCAGCGGAGCGTACCAGTCGTCTTCGAGCTGGCGTTCAATGCTGCGGCCGTCGCGGCGCTCGAGATAGCGCTGAAAGAGGTAGTATCCAAGGTCGCTGTACAGGTAGGACTTCGGGCCGAGTGGTGCCCGCGCAATCCGCGCAATCAGCGTGTCGTGCATCCACTCCGCGGCCCAGATTCCCGGCGCCACAGGCAGTCGGTACACCGAGTCGCGCACGGTGCGCAGGTAGCGGTGGTCAAAGCCACCGTCTTGGCGCAGCATGGGCTTGTAAAACGGAATCCACGCCGGCAGCCCCGACTGGTGCGCGAGGACGTCGGCGGCGGTGGCGCGTCCAATGGCGGAACCTTTGAGTTCAGGCAGCAGTTCGTCCATGCGGCGCGACGTAAAGCCCTGCGGAACCTCACTTTCGGCGCGCAAGAGCAGCGGAACACTCGCGAGAATTTTCGTCACCGAGGCCACGTCGTACCACGTCTCGGGGGTTGCGGGGGTCGAACCGTCCACGGTCCCGTAGGCCTTGTTGTGGACCATATTGCCGTGGCGGGCGACGAACACCTGGCAGCCGGGATAGGCCTTGGCGTCAAGCCCGCGCTGCACGACCGCCGCAATTTGGGCGTCGAGGTCCTGGGCAAATCCCGCCTGCTCAGGGCTGGCCTTCGACCAAAACTTGGGCGTTGGAATCCCGCTGACCGGAAGGCTTCCCGGCGCCGCCTGCTGGCCCTTGGCCACTCGAACTGCGAGTTCGCGCGTTTCGGGGGTGTTTTCGTAGCCCACCCAAAGGCCTTCGAGGTCTTCGACGGGCTGACCGCGCAGGCCGTAGGGGTTACCAAGGTGCACCACCGAAACCTTACGGCCCACCGCACGGTGCTTGGCGAGGGTGGTCTTCATTTCTTCGGTCCACGCACCCTTCTTCCAGGCAGTTGACGTCGACGGTCCAAAAATCAATACCACGCGCTGGTCTGCGGCGTTCGCGGCGCGGAGCCCTGCCGGCGGCGTGCCCTCCCCCACAAATTCCACCGCGTCGCAGGCGGGAGCCGGCTTCACGGCAGTAAACGCTTGAGCGTAGATTTCGCGGCGCAGGGCGTCCCATTCGGCCTTTTGGGCTTCGTAGTTGGCGGGCGGAAGCGGCGCCGCGCAGTTCCACTGTTTTTTGGCGTCACGGATCCGCTGGTAGCGACGGTGAACCTCTGCCGAATCGATTCGGCCGCTGCGCACGGCAGCCTTGAGCGCGGCAATGGCGGCACGTGGATTCCCAACAAAGAGCAGCACGTCGTGGCCCGCCTCAAAGGCACGCACCTCGAGTTCGCCGGGGGCGAGGTCTTGGGCGACCCCCTTCATGTTGAGGGCGTCAGTAAAGCTGAGTCCGTCGTACTTCAGACTGTCGCGCATCCAGCAGGTGACCACGGCCTTGCTCAGCGAGGCCGGGGTTCCGCTGGCGTCAAGCGCCGGAACGTTGACGTGCGCCACCATGACCGAGCCGACACCCGCATCAAACGTCGCGGCAAACGGAGCCAGATCGAGGCGACGGAGCTCGCGAAGCGGACGCCCCACCGTGGGCAGCGTGTGGTGGCTGTCGGATTCCGTGTCGCCGTGACCAGGGAAGTGCTTGACGCAGGCCATGACTCCGGCCTGCTCCATTCCGCGAATTTGTGCCTTGGCGAGCAGGGCGACGCGGTGCGGATCGCTCCCCAGCGCGCGCTGTCCAATGATAGGGTTGCGCGGATTGGTGTTGACGTCGACCACCGGCGAAAAGTTGACGTGCACGCCCAACATGCGCGATTCGGTGGCTAGGGCGCGGCCGTAGCGGCGCGCTAGGCTGGTATCACCCGTAGCCCCCAAGGTCAACGGCCACGGCAGGCGCGGCACACTGTCAAGCCGCATCGCCGCACCCCATTCGGCGTCTTGGGCCATCATCAGCGGAATCGGCGCGGCAGCCTGCAGCCTTTGTACTGCAGCACGCTGGCGTTCGGGGCCGCCCTGCATCCAAATGATTCCGCCCACTTCGCCGCGGCGAACCATGGCCTCGAGGCGGTCAATTTCTGCCGAGCCTTTGTTGCTGTAGCCCGCCACCATGATGAGCTGACCGAGTTGCTGGTCGAGGTTTTGCGCGTGCACTGCGCTGTGCGTCAATGCGCTGCATAGCAGCGCTGTCCAAATACGGCGGGGTGAAATCATTACCCCCAAAGTAGGCCAAAAAATCGCGGTACCTTTGGGGTGTATGGCGCTTTTTTCTCTGTTTAAAAACCAACGGACTCCGCGCGGATTCCAACTGCAGCACCGGTACTACGACGAGCGCAAGGAACGCCTTGCCCAGCTCGGCCAGCAATCCGCTGAAACCGAAGATGCCCGTCGAGAACGGCTACGCACGGCGTGGGCCTCAAAACGCACCACCGAACGAGCCGATTCGCGGCGCGTCGTGCGCATGATTGCCATTTTGGCTGCGCTTTTTGCGGTAACTGCCTACTTGCTGCGATGAACCGAGCTCCGATTCGCGCGCTGCCGGAATCGGTGGCCAACCTCGTGGCAGCTGGCGAAGTCGTACAGCGGCCATCGTCTGTAGTTAAAGAACTCGTTGAGAACGCATTGGATGCCGGCGCCACCGAAATTGAAGTCACGCTCAACCAAGCGGGACGCACCCGCATTCAGGTTCGCGACAACGGACACGGCATTGACCCCGAGGATTTGCCGTTGGCTTTAGTGCGCCACGCGACGTCAAAGCTTCGGGAGCCCGACGACCTCTTCGCCCTGACCACCATGGGGTTCCGCGGGGAAGCACTCGCGTCGATGGCCGCCGTGGGTCAGCTCAAGCTTCGCTCGCGAACCGCCGAATATGAAGTGGGTATTGAACTTCGCTGTTCGGGCGGCAACCACGAGGGCAGCAGCCCCAGTCCCGGCCCCGTCGGCACTACCGTCACGCTGGACAACCTCTTTTTTAACGTTCCTGCCCGGCGCCAGTTTTTAAAATCGGACACGGTCGAGTTCCGCCACGTGCTTGAAACGTTTGACGCGTTGGCCCTCGCCCACCCCGAAGTGCGCATGATCCTAAGGCACAACGGCAGCGACGAGCGCGTCCTCGAGCCAGGAAACGTACGGCAGCGTGCCACCGCGGTGCTCGGACGGCGGAGCAACGAGCAGTTGGT
>JAURGG010000063.1 GCA_030833905.1 Schleiferiaceae bacterium | reverse complement strand
GACCAACCGGTCAAATAGGGGCGCGGCGCGGCGCACGACGTCTTCGTGGCCGAGGGTGAGGGGATCAAAAGATCCGGGGAACAGCGCGGTCTTCATGGCGATTGAGGGTGGATTCAGCGAGGTCCGTGGCGAAGCTTCGCATAGAGATTCCGGCCGCGGCAAGCTGGCGCGGAACGATGCTCTCAGCGCTCATGCCGGGAATCGTGTTGATTTCGATTAGGACGGGCTCGGTGCCGTCTGAAGGAAGGATGAAGTCGGCGCGCACAAATCCGCGCAAATTCATGCCTTCGACCAGGCGAAGGGTCGCATGCCGCACGGCTTCTGAGGCGGAATCGGGAATCCGCGCCGGGGTAATTTCTTCTGAAGCGCCCTGGTACTTGGCTTCGAAGTCAAAAAAGGCCTTTTTGGGCACGATTTCGGTGATGCCAAGGATGCGGATTCCGTCGGGAGCGACGAATGCGCCGCAGCCCAACTCTGTTCCGACTACACCTTGTTCGACGACGAGTTCGTCGTCCTCGTTCCACGCCACGTCGCGGGCTTCAGGCCATTCAGATGCCGCGGTGATTCGGGTAACGCCGTAGCTCGATCCGCTGCGGCAGGGCTTGACAAAAAGGGGGTAGGTCTGGGTGGCCAAAAATTCGTGTACGGCCGACTCGTCGGCTCCGCGCCGAAGGTGAACCGAGGGCATCACACGAACGCCCAAGCGCTGGGCCACGGCGTTGGTCCACAGCTTGTGAAAGGTCAACGCAGACGCCGCAGGACTGCAGCTCGAGTAGGGGATTCCGGCTTGCTCCCAGGCCATGGCGAGGGTGCCGTCTTCGCCCGGGTGGCCGTGGATGAGGTTGAGAATAGCGTCGATGCGCCGTTCGGATCCGTCGACATCAATGATGGTCCAGTTGCGTTCGCTGAAGCGCAGGGGCAGGCCAGAGGCGTCGAATGCCTTCCATCCGTCGCCGGGGTGCAGTTCAAGGCGCACCGGGTCGTAGCGAACGGGGTCGAGGACGTCAAACACGTGGCTTCCGCTCAAAAGCGAGATGCCGAATTCACTGGAGTAGCCGCCCATGGCTACGGCAACAAGGGAACGCATGGGTCAAAGATAGATGCGTCGGACTACCTTTGTGCCAATGGGTAATTTGTGGCTGTTTCTCAAGAGCAAGACCTTTGCGGTCAACGCCGTGCTGGCGCTGCTGTTTTTTATCGTGTTGGGCGTTTCTGCGCAATCCATTCTTAAATGGGTAACTGGGTTTGGCGAGGTCCAAACGGTTCCGGATTTGAGCGGAATGAGTTTGGAGGACGCACAGTCTGCACTTTCGGAACTGGAACTTGAAGGAGTTTTGTTGGATTCCGCGTTGTACCGGCGCGAACTGCGTCCCCGCGAGGTGTACCAGCAGTACCCGGTCGCCGGATCTGTGGTCAAGGCCGGCCGTCAGGTGATGCTCACGATCAACCGTTCGCGGCCCGAGTTGGTGCGCTTGCCGGCCATCAAAGAGCGCACACTGGCGCGTGCTGAACTCGACCTTCGGTCGCGTGGATTGTACGTTTCAGACATTCAGTACGTTCCTGATGTAACCGACGGTTTGGTTTTGGAAGTGGAATACAACGGACGCCCCCTTGAAGCAGGCAGCCGCGTTCGCAAGGGCGCCGGCCTCACCCTGCGTGTAGGCATGCGGAGCGGCGACCTTACACAGTCGGTTCCTGACCTTACTGGCTTAAGCTACGGTGAGGCTAAGGCATTGCTGCAGCTCTCAGGCCTCGGAATCCAGTGGATGGAAGGCGATACGACGTCAGCGGCCATTCAGTCTCAAAGCCCTGTAAATTCGAATGGCGCGCCGGCGCTTCCGGCTCAGGCTAAAGTTCGCGTATGGCTCAAGTAAGAGCGTGGTTTGTGGGCCTTTGGTTTGCAGCGCTTGCAGCTTCGGCCCAGCCCGTCGAGCAGGTTTTGGTGCCGTGGGGAGGGTCGCCTTCTCCATCGACTCAGACGTTTAAAACGTTTTCAGATACCCTGAGCCTGCCGTTGAGCGCGGGCTTCGACCACCGCATGCCTTCGGGGTGGACCTCGCGCGGGGTGCAGGTATCTCAAACTATGGCGCGCAAGCCATTGAGCCTCGGCGTCGCCGTGTTCGACGGAATTTCTGCCAGTGGCGCACCCTACCGTCCCGGTGTCCTTACCACGGACACGCTCGGAGACGCGCTGTACAGTCCGTGGTTTGCGGCTCCGTCAGGGGCAGTGCTCGGGTTTCGCGTGCAGCAGGGCGGCTTTGGCGACCCCTGCGAGTCCAGCGACAGCTTGGTGGTGCACGCCTGGAACAGTGCAGACACTGCGTGGGTGCGTATGGGCGGAATCCAAGGCGGACTCGCCGACGACCGCTGGAAGGCCTACACGTTTGCAGTTCCGGCCAATGGATCGTCGGCCACCCGCGTGCGCATTGGCCGTCACGGATCCCCTTCAGGCGCATTTGATGTGTTTTTGGTGGACTACCTCGAGCTCAGCGCCACTCAGGGCTTGGGCGATTCCGCCCTGTTTGACCCTTCGTGGATTTCGCCTCCAGCCCGACTGCTCAACGTCTACCGCGAGGTGCCTTGGTTTCACTACAACCGCGTGCTGCTCGAGCGCGACTCGGTGCGCACGCCCTACCGCCGCAATGGCATTGTTCCGTTGGGCGGATGGCAGCTGAACCTCGGCAAATTGAACTGGACCGACGGCAGCGGCAGTGTGCTGCAGAGCCGCTTGACGGTTCCGGTCGTGTCGAACCTGCTGCACAACGTAGCGACACCGTTCAACTTGGCGCTCAACCGACCACAGCTTGTTCCCACAGGGCCCTTTACGTGGAACCTCGCCTACTGGTTTGACGGCGAAGCCGTGGGCGACCGCAGCAACGATACGGCCCGAATCCGCATCACCTGCGACCAGCGCTACGTGGTCGACGACGGCAGCATCGAGCGCGGCTACGGCGTGGCCCAAGGCGTCGAACCCCGCTGGGCGCAGCGCTACCAATTTTTGCAGGCAGACACGCTGCGCGGGTTGGACCTCGAATGGATTCCCGCCGGCCCCCAAGGTGAGGGAGAGCGATTCCGCATCGGAGTCTGGACCATCGATACGGCCGGATTTCCGGGCGACCCTATCTACGTGAGCGATTCGCTCTATGAGGTGGCCTGGAACTATGCCGGTCAGCTCGGCCGCCACTACGTGCTCGACACGACGGGCCTCGTGGTTCCGCGCGACGTCTACCTCGGCGTAGTCATGGAGACCTCGAACTCAGACCAGGGCATGCCCCGCGCGGTGCTGGGCCTTGACGTGCATACTACTGCGGTCAAGGCGTTTGGCGAGCAGGGCGAGTGGTTTTTGAGCCAGCTCCCGGGTGCGCTGGCCCTTCGTCCGTTCTTTCGCGGAACCCCCAACGACCTCAGCACCCGCGAAGAGCGGCTATCCATTGGCCTGACAGTCACACCCCAGCCCGCCGGAGACTGGGCCACAGTGGATGGACCGGGACTTCGCCTTGAGGTAATCAACACGCTGGGCGCTGTCGTCGCTTCGGCCGTGCGTCCCGACACCGCTCAGCCCTGGAACCTGGACCTGCGCGCACTTCCCGCGGGACTTTATTTACTCCGTAGCGATTCTGGCTACGCAACCCGACTCTTCAAGCAGTGATCGAGTTTGACGACGAGCTCGAAGAGGGCGCAGGCACCGAAGAGGAACTCTACGTTCACCACCGATTTGTGGCAGACGCGGGGCAAAAGCCGCTTCGCGTCGATAAATTTCTGTTCAATTTTCTTGAGAAAACCTCGCGAAACCGCATTCAGAAGGCTGCCGAGGCCGGAGCCATTCGCGTCGACGGCCTGCCCGTCAAGTCGAACCACCGCGTTAAGCCTGGCGAAGAGGTTACGCTGGTGCTGGCGCAGCCTCCGCGAGAATTTGTGCTCGAGGCCGAGCCCATTGACCTCAACGTCGTCTACCTCGACGACGACCTTGCGGTGATCAACAAGCCCGCGGGTATGGTGGTGCACCCGGCATTCGGCCACTTTACCGGAACCCTCGTGCACGGCCTGCTCTACCTTTTTCAGAATTTACCGGGAGCCTCGAGTGAAGTTCGCCCCGGCTTGGTGCACCGCATTGACAAAGACACGTCTGGTCTGCTCGTAGTGGCCCGCACCGACTATGCGCTGGCGTTTTTGGCCAAGCAGTTCGCGGACCACAGCTGCGACCGCGAGTACCACGCCCTCGTGTGGGGCAATGTGCGCGAAGACCGCGGAACCGTGACCGGCCACATCGGCCGTTCGCTTCAGGACCGCAAGGTGCAGGCCATCTTTCCCGACGGCAAGCACGGAAAGCATGCCGTCACCCACTACGAAGTGCTTGAGCGCTACAGTTTTGCCACCCTCGTGGCCTGCCGCCTCGAAACGGGCCGCACGCACCAGATCCGGGTGCATATGAAGTTTTTGGGGCACCCGCTGGTCGGCGACGCGGTGTACGGTGGCGACAAGGCTCCGCACCGCCCTGAGCTGCCCAAGTTTGCGCAGTTCGCGCACAAAACGCTTGAAATGCTTCCGCGCCAAGCGCTGCACGCGCGAATGCTCGGATTTGAGCACCCGTCGCGACCCGGTGAACGCCTCGTATTTGAGGCGCCCTTACCTGAAGATATGCAGGCGGTGCTGGAGCGGTTTCGGCGCTACGCAGCCTTGAAGTAACTAGTTACCAATTACTGGTTTACTCCTCGTAAAGCCCCTCGTACTGCTCGGCGTACATCTGCAAGATGGGCTTACGGCGAAGTTTAAGAGTTGGAGTAACGTGGCCCGCAGCGATGCTCCACACGTCGGGGGTGAGGGCGAATTTCTTAATTTTTTCCCACTGGCCGTACTGTGCGTTGGTGGCGTCGATTTCGCGCTGAATGCGAGCGACGATACGCGGGTGGGCGACCATCTCGGCGGGGTTGGTCCATTCAATGCCCTTGCGGGCGCACCACGACTTCACGAAGTCGAACTGGGGCTGCACCAAAAGCACGGGGTACTTCTTGTTTTCGCCGGCCACCATGCACTGCTCGATGAAAGGCGACATTTTGAAGGCGTTTTCCATGGCCTGGGGCGTGATGTACTTGCCTCCGGCGGTCTTGAAAATTTCTTTCTTGCGGTCGGTGATGCGCAGGTAGCCCTCAGCGTCGAATTCGCCAATGTCTCCGGTGCGGAACCATCCGTCTTCAGTCATCACCTCGGCGGTGAGGTCGGGGCGGTTGTAGTAGCCCATCATGACGTTGGGGCCCTTGGCGAGGATCTCGCCGTCGGCATCCAGCTTCAGTTCGACGCCGTCGATGGCGGTTCCGACGGTACCCAGCTTGTGGCCTTGGCCGGTGGGCAAGTTAACCGCCAAAATGGGCGACGTTTCGGTGAGGCCGTAGCCCTCTTGAACGTTGATGCCGGCTCCGGCAAAGATGCGGGCGAGTTTGGGGTTGAGTGCGGCGGCTCCGCTGGCAACGGCCAAGGTTTCACCACCCAGCGCCTCTTGCCACTTGCTAAAGATCAGCTTGCGGGCCAGCTTGAGCTGGGCGTAGTAGAGCGGGCTCAAGCCCTCGTGCTCGTAGCGCTCGGCCAGTCCGACGGCCCAGAAAAAGAGTCCGCGCTTGATGCCGGTGAGCGACTTGCCCTTGTCCATGATTTTGTCGTACACCTTCTCGAGCAGGCGCGGAACCGCCGTAAACACCTGCGGATGCACCTCGCGCAGGTTGTCTCCGATGGTTTCCATCGACTCAGCGAAGTAGACTCCGACGCCGTTGGTGAGGTAGACGTAGACACAAACGCGCTCGTAGCTGTGGCACAACGGCAAGAAGCTCAGGGCTTTGCCCGTGGGGCCGACGGGCAGGCGCGAGGCCCCCGCGACCGCGTTCGAGGCGATGTTGCGGTGGCTGAGCATGACACCTTTGGGGGTGCCGGTGGTTCCGGACGTGTAAATCAGCGTGGCGAGGTCCTCTTCGCGCACGGCGGCTTTGCGGGCCTCGAGTTC
>JAURGG010000062.1 GCA_030833905.1 Schleiferiaceae bacterium | reverse complement strand
CTTCGAGCAAGTACATGGCTAGTGAAAAGCTTCAAGCAGATGTCGAGGCCTATTTCGCGTTTATGCACGACCACTTTGGCAGCTATGACTGGCCCCAATTCAGCGTGGTTCAAGGCGGTGAGGGCGCCATGGAATACCCCATGGCCACAATCATGGAGGTGCATGGCAGCTACGACGGCTTGCTCGGTACCATCATCCATGAGGCCTCGCACATGTGGTTTTACGGCCAGTTGGCCACCGACGAGCAGCGCTTCCACTGGATGGACGAAGGTTTCACCAGCTTCGCCGAAGACGAAGTCATGAACGTGATCTCAGGCGCCAACAAGCCGAATCCGCACGAGGGCTACCTCAGCACCTTTGCCAAGCGCGCCGCCAAAGCAGCCTGGCGCGAGCCCGCCAGCACACCCGCCAACTACTTTGACGGCAAGTTTCCGTACCAAATGGCTGCCTACATGATGGGCTCGCTCTACTTGGTCCAACTACGCGGAATCGTCGGCGACGATGCCTTCTGGCGCACGATGCGCCGCTACTTCGACGAGTGGAGTTTCAAGCATCCGCGCCCCGAAGACTTCGTGCGCATCGCCGAGCGCGAATCCGGCCTCGTCCTCGACTGGTACCACGACCAGTGGATCAACACCACCAAGTACCCTGACGTCGGAATCGACAGCGTGTGGAGCGACAACCGCGCCCTGACCACTGTGCGCCTCGAGCGCCGCGGTTCCTTGGCCATGCCCGTCGACGTCAAAGTCACCTTTGAGAGCGGAGCCTCCCTGACCTACACTGTCCCGCTCGCCGCCATGCACGGCCACAAGCGCGACCCACAGCTCGTCCTGGCCGGCCCCTGGAACTACACCCAAAAGACCTTCGATCTCGTCATCGAAGCCCCCCTCAAGGGCGTGCGCTCTATCGAAGTCGACCCCGGCCACTGGACCGCCGACGTCAACCGAGACGACAACACGTGGCCGCAGGCAGCTAGTAACTAGCTGCTGGCTGAGATTGGCTCGTTAGCTCGTTGGCGAGCTTGGCTCGTTAGCTCGTGCGCTTGCCCCCAAGCTGCGCAGCAGCCCTAGCGCGAAGCGCTCGAGCCTGAGCGCCGCAGGTGCGAAGCAGCACAGTTTGTTCGGTTATAACCGGATTTTACTTTTTCTCTCACATCGAGAAATGCATAAACCCCACAATTTCATACACTTAGTTTTTGTGTAGCAATGCCGGTCAGAAACCCTAGCCCCCGCAGGGGCCTTAGCTGCGGAGCAGCCTTAGCGCGAAGCGCTCGAACCTGAGCGCCGCAGGCGCGAAGGCCCCTAAAAGACCAGCTTCATCCCCAGCATCAGCTGCGTTCCGGCCATCGGGTACACAAAGTTCTCGTCGGTTCGAACTCCGTCGTAGAGGTAGCCCCACGTGTACCCATTTGGCGCGTACGGACGGCCCAAGAGGTTGATAGCGTCAAGTCGCCATTCCACAGGCCCGCGATTCCACCGCAGGGTCGCGTCCAAGGTGCGGTAGGGGTCAAGCGAGCGCTCTCGTGCTCCCGTATTGTCAAGGTACTGGCGACCCACTGCGTGAAGGGTTGCGCGTGCCGAAAGCCCTTTGCGCTGCCACTCGGCCCAGGCATTACCCATCGCTTCGGGAGAAAGGGCAATAGGGGTGTTCGTGTACACTGTGCGCACCTCGACCTCGTCGAGGTAGTCAAATAAAACCTCTTCAAACGAAGCGATGCGGTTGCTACTCAAGGTGGTATTGCCGCCGAGCTTCCAGGCGGTCGACGGAGACCAAACAGCGGCCAACTCAAGACCACGGCGGTGGCTCTGCGTGACATTGGTGCGAATCAGGGCCCCGACGTCGTTGAGGGCGCCAGTCGGGACCAGCTGGTCCCGGTACTCCATCAGGTATACGTTGGCTTCGGCCCAGAAGCGTTGCGCCCGCTTTTCGATTCCGAATTCATAATCAACCACGCGTTCGGGGCGCGGAGCGACCGCGTTGTCAATGAAGTCCGAACGAATCGGCTCGCGGTGCGCAAGGGCGACCGAAGCACGACCCGTCCAGCCCTGGGGTCCGCGGTAGGCCACACCGGCCTTGGGGTTGAAAAACACGTAGTTGGTGTCGAAGTCGTAGGCGTACTGGTCGACGTCGGTTCCGGAACCGAAGTACTCAATGCTCCGCAGCTGCAGGTCGGCCATGAGGTCCAGGCGGCCGACAGTGTACTCGCCGCGCGCAAAACCTGAGAAATCGCCTTTGAAGCTGCTTCCGTGGTAAAACTGGTGGTCGCTGGCCGAATTCGTGGCCTGCGGACCGTCCCAAGTCTGTACGCTGCCGTCGAGTCCGCCCAACGGATTGAAGCGCAGCCACGGAAGGGTTCCGAAGTGCTCACCGGAGTAGACGAGCTGGGTTCCGCCCAAGGAC
Organism: Schleiferiaceae bacterium; assembly: GCA_030833905.1. GTDB lineage: Bacteria > Bacteroidota > Bacteroidia > Flavobacteriales > Schleiferiaceae > TMED14. Next base: position 3,698 of record JAURGG010000062.1, on the reverse strand, counting down.
AAATTCAAGTTTTCACCGCGGTAGCGCAAAAGGGTCGCGTGGCCAAACCCAAAGTTGTCCAGCCAGCGCCGGCGCACGCCTTCGGACCCAAAAATCTGCACGTCCTCGACGACCACGTTCGGAAGTGCCAGCGACGCAAACGTCATGTAGTCCTTGTACTGCTCAAAGTATCCGCGGCCCGTAACCGCATAGACCGTCTGCGTCAAAAACCAGCGCTTGCTCAGCATCGCCGTGAGCATACTTTGGTAGTGTCGCTGCGTGTACTGGTCAATTTCGTTCGCGTAGCGGTAGTAGTTGTAGGTGGCATTGCCGCTCTGCAAAAGGTTGAGCGAATCTCCGCCTGTCACGCCGTTGCGCACAATGTAGTCGGCTACACCGGTGGCATCGCCGCGGAACCTCGATTCCGGAATGCCCCACCAGGCCTGCTGGGTGCGCTCGCTGCCTGAGAAGGTCAGCATGCGCCAGGTCACGTTTTCGTGGCGGTACTGAGCGCCAAATAAGTAGCTCTGAAGGGCGCTGCCCGAGCGGTCCACGAATCCGTCACTGCGCATGGCGGTGAGGCGGCCGGTGGTGGACCAACGTTTTTTGGCGCCCACGAGTCCGCTGTGAAACCCGTAGCTGATACGCGCCGAGTTGAACGACCCGTAGTTGGCCGTGACCTGCTGGCTGGCGGTGTCGTCGGGAACGCCCACTTCAAACGACAGGGACGCGCCAAAGGCTCCGCTGCCCAAGGTCGACGTACCCACTCCGCGCTGCACCACCAGCGAGTTGGCGTTGAGGCCGAGGTCAGGGGTATTTACCCAAAACACTCCGTGCGATTCCGGATCGTTCAGCGCCACGTTGTTGACCGTCACATTGATGCGCGTCTGGTCCATTCCGCGAAAGCGCAAGTAGGTGTATCCAAACCCGTTGCCGGCGTCACTCGCGGCCGTAAACGACGGCATGCCCTGAAGCAAAAACGGAATATCGCGCCCCACATTCTGTTTCGCCAAGTCGGCGGGCTTCAGGCGCAGCTGCGGCATCGGAATCCCCGCACTAGGCCGGCTCGCCGTCAGCGTAATCTCGTTGAGGGTCGCGGTGCGGACCGTGTCGTAGACCTCCGACGGAGTCGTTTTCGTAATCCACTGGGCCGAGGCGGCGGTACTGAAGCCAAGGGCTAAGAGCAAAAAGCGGTATGTGTTCATCGTGCACGTGTTAAAGGGTTCTCGTGCACAGAAATGCCCGCACGCTGAAGGTGCGGCTTCGCGACTTCCTTGGCGGCATAACCCGCCCAGGTTCTAGGGTATCATCTCAGCCGGATCTCATCGCCGGCACCCCTGTGCTTTGCCAAATGTAACGCTTTAAACGCTTCAAGTGTTCTAAGTGCGTTCATTTTTCGCGCGGAACCTTGTCCCGAAACTACTGCATATATTTTTTTATTCTTAACTAATTCAGTTTTGTAAAGCTCAAAGTGTCGGTTTCGGTCCGCCTCTTTGGGGTGCTCGCGAAGCGGGTCATTGGTCCACGCCAGGTCGGGGGTACACAGCAAATAAAGGTCGCCTTCGAGCGGCAGCGCTTCAATTTCGGGATCGGCGTGGCCGTACTTCTCGCGGAACCAAATGCGGTGCGTGAGCACATCAGTATCGTCCACCACGAGGTGCGGACTCGAGTCGGCCATTTCGGCAGAGCGGGCTACCTGCTGGCGGGCCATCGCTCGGACGTCGTCGGGACCGTAGCTAACCCCATGTTCGGCCAGGTATTCTCGGGCAATTTCGGGCGTCCAAAGGCAACTGAATTCCCGCGCCAACTGGGCAGCGAGTCGGGTTTTTCCCGTGCTTTCTGGCCCCGTCAGCACCACGCGCAACGGCGTGCGCACCGCCACCACGACCCGGTCGTCACTCCAGTCCATGGACTCCAGTCGAAAGCGTTGGCCCAAGGCTAGGGCTTCCCGCGGGCTGTTCACGGCTATTCCCAGTCGCCAATCCAGCCCGGCCTGTCCGGCCGCTTTGTACACGGCTTCTTTGGCTCCCCATAGGAATCGGTGATCCAAGTTCGCCACCTCACGTTCTGAGGCCACCCGAGCGACGACACGGTCGATCTGCGCGCGCGGGCCCTCCACATCGACGCCCACCGGCAAGAGTGGGTGGTAGGCGGCCACGGCCCAGGATCCGCCGTGCGAGAGGCTCACAAAGCCATTGGGCAGGCACGGACGGCGATCGTCGTAGCTCAAATCGCGGATTCCGTAGGCGGAACCTTCGGTCGCCGCGCGCAGGGCCAAACGGGCAGCCACGAACGCGGTACGCCGTGGACCGGGCCGGAATTCCGCCCATCGGGCAAAGTCTGAGGGTGAAAAAAAATCGTTCCAATCCGGCTCGGAAGCCTCAAAATCAGCGGCTTGATCCAAAGAAATCCGCGCAATGACAAGGCCAAAATGACCAACTTCGGCGACTTCAGCCCCCGAGAATTCCGTATCTTTGCGCCTCCAAATAATCATTGCTATGTCTTCGACCACTGCCACGAACTACGTGCCCTACAAAGTAAAGGATATGTCCCTCGCCGATTGGGGACGCAAAGAAATTACCCTCGCCGAGGCTGAAATGCCTGGACTGATGGCCCTTCGCAAAGAGTTCGGCGCCAGCAAGCCCCTCGCTGGAGCGCGTGTGGCCGGCTGCCTCCACATGACAATTCAGACCGCCGTCCTCATCGAGACCCTCGTGGAACTCGGTGCCGAGGTGACCTGGTCTTCGTGCAACATCTTCTCGACGCAAGACCACGCTGCTGCTGCGATTGCCGCCGCTGGCATCAGCGTCTACGCCTGGAAGGGCCAGACCGAAGAGGAGTTTGATTGGTGCATCGAGCAGACTCTGTTCTTTGGCGAAGGCAAGCAGCCCCTCAACATGATCCTCGACGACGGTGGCGACCTCACCAACATGGTGCTCGACCGCTACCCTGAGCTCGTGGCTGCGATTGGCGGAATCTCTGAAGAGACCACCACCGGCGTACACCGCTTGTACGAGCGCATGATCAAAGGCAGCCTTCCGTTGCCCGCCATCAACGTCAACGACTCGGTGACCAAGTCGAAGTTTGACAACAAGTACGGCTGTAAAGAGTCGGCAGTGGATGCAGTTCGCCGCGCTACCGACCTGATGATGGCCGGTAAGGTAGTGGTGGTTGCCGGATACGGCGATGTGGGTAAGGGTACGGCGGCTTCGTTCCGCGGAGCCGGAGCGCGCGTCATCGTCACCGAAATCGACCCTATCTGTGCCCTTCAGGCCGCGATGGACGGCTACGAGGTCAAGAAGATGGAGAATTCAGTTCCCCGCGCCAACATCGTCTGCACCGCGACCGGAAACAAGAACATCGTGACCGAGCGCCACTTCCGCATGATGAAGGACAAGACCGTCGTGTGCAACATCGGCCACTTCGACAACGAAATCGACATGGCGTGGCTCAACACCAACTACGGCCACACCAAGTCTGAGATCAAGCCACAGGTTGACCTGTACAACATCGAGGGCAACGACATCATCGTACTGGCTGAAGGCCGCCTCGTAAACCTGGGTTGCGCCACCGGCCACCCTTCGTTTGTAATGTCAAACTCGTTCACCAACCAAGTTTTGGCCCAGATCGAGCTGTACACCAACAAGGGAAAGTACCCCAACGAAGTGTTCACCCTTCCCAAGCACCTTGACGAGAAGGTTGCCTTCTTGCACCTCGAG
>JAURGG010000061.1 GCA_030833905.1 Schleiferiaceae bacterium | reverse complement strand
TCCGCCGGAACTACCGCGTTCACGCCTAGCAAAAACTGGGGTTTTCCGTTGACTTCGAGGTAGAACGGCCGCTTCGGGTCGTCGGTCACCAGCCGCGAGTGGGTCAAGGCCCAGCGGTGCTGCGGGTGAACAATTCCGCGTCGGCCGGCCGGGCGCGGAACCCATTCCACATAGATCAACGGCCGCTGCATCGGGCCGCGGGGCTCGCCTAGCCGTGGAGCCGCTGCGCCCGTCCGGATCTGGCGCCGGGCGAAATCCCATCCGAACTCAATCGCCGGCTTGCGCAGGTGCTGGCTCAGCCGCAGCGGATCGTTGTCGGTCGGGTAGGGCAAGGGCTCGGCGGCCTGGCGCTGTGCCGCAAACTCCAACGGGTCGGGAAACCAGTACGCCACTGAATCCGCCTCCGTCGCTCCCTCGGGGAGCGTGAATTCCGGCGCCAAAAAGGGCCCCGGAACGAATCCCAGCGTGTCCCACTGCGCCGCGTTCGCCGCTCGGAACATCACCCAGGCCGGACCGTCGACGCGCTCGGCGGTCAGCAGCGGCTGCCCCGCGAATCCCAGCTGGCTCAGGGCCCACGATAGAATCAGTACGGGCGGCACAGCTCGAGCAGGGCTAGGGTTTCGGCTTCGTCGGGCAGAGGCGGCAGGGCGTCGTAGTTCAATAAAGCCGCAGAATGAATTTGGCGGAATCCCGCCTCGAGGTACTCGGCCGCATTGCGGGCGCGAATGCCGCCTCCGGGCAAAATTTCAAGCTTCGCCGCCTCGCGAAGCGCCACTAGTTTACCCATCGACGTGGCGCCAAGGCCCGTCAAAATTCGCGCGCAGCCCAGCGCTTCAGCTGCGGCCAGCGCTTCAAACCGGTTTCGCGCCGTGTCAAAGGCCCGGTGGAGCACCCAGGGAACGCCGTGTGCGGCGGCCAATTCAGCCAGGTCTGCGGTGCGCGGATCCAGCTCACCGTCTTCGGTCAGCGCGCCCAGCACCACAAAGTCGACGCCTTGGCCCGCGAGACGCGGGAGTTCCTCGGCCATCACCCTGAATTCCGATGCGGAATACACAAAGTTTCCGCCCCTCGGACGCAGCATCACGCCCAATTCGCCGCCAAAAGCACGGCGCACGCGGTCCACTTGGTCGGCTGAAGGCGAGGTTCCGCCCAGCTTGGCATCGGCGCAAAATTCAATTCGCGGAACTCCCCAGCGTTGCGCAAGTTCCGTAGCATCAGGGTGAAAGCAGGCTAGTTCTAGGGTTGCAGACATTACCCTGCAAATTCCGACGCACAAAACGCCCCAACAATTATGCAGATTTTGTTTTTCGCAGTATATTTGCAGCCTCTTTACGAGATGGCCCTGTAGCTCAACTGAATAGAGCACTTGACTACGGATCAAGAGGTTTCAGGTTTGAATCCTGACAGGGTCACTAAGAGACCAAAGCCCGCTGCACTGCAGCGGGTTTTTTGTTTTTAGGCCGTGGCGCGCTCGGGCGCTTAAGGCTTAAAAACAAAAAGAGCCGGCGCTTCGGCGCCGAGGCTTTGGTCTCGGAATTCGGAGCCCCCAGGAACGCGAAGCAATCCTGACAGGATCACTAAGAGACCAAAGCCCGCTGCACTGCAGCGGGTTTTTTGTTTTTAAGCGGATTTAACCTAGAAGATCCGAAATCGCTCATCTTGCCGTCCAATTACGGCAAGGATAACCACGGACTTCGACTCCACTCGTTAGAAAATGGAGTGATTCTCGAAAGTAGACACACGAGTCCCGGTAGATAGATGTGGGACCAAGGGATGAGCCGTAGGCCAATGGGCAAGATGTGAAAATTGTTCATCCAAGGCATCCATGAAATCGGAAGCCTGTTTAGCACCAAATCGAATTACTCCAAATTCATAAATGGCCACAAGATCATCAACCGCTTGATTCGTAAGGACATAATTAGCCATTCTTGCGTCTCGTGCTCTCGGCGACAATGTCCTTAGCTGTTAACGTGCTGTACCCAGACTTCTCGGAGCGCACCAGATGCTGCCGAATTAACTCATGCTCTTGTTCGAGCTTTCGCGCCTTCCGAATTAAATCATTAACAACCTCGCTTTTGCTTGAATATTCGTTGGTGCTGACTTGCTCGTTCAACCAAAGATCATTTGGCTCGGTAATACTGATACTTTGTCGTGCCATGGTGCAAATTTGAATCTAATTTACACCAAATATCAATACATGACCCGGTCAAGCCTTAGGTTGACTACTTTCGTAAACTTGTCAAATTATCGGTTGACGCATAGGCGTATGTTCCTTCGGCTGAACGGGTGAATTCCTCGCAGTGAACTGTTAAGAGGTTGTGTAAACCAGCCGGTTTTATAAATTCGATAACCCCTATAGGACTATAAACATGACCATCCTTCGAATCGTACTTGGTGCCCTAATGTTCATGGGCATATTTCTGGCCTATGCCTACTTTTCGGAATCTCCCGTGGTCTGGTCTGAGGTCATCCTTATTTCGGTTCTGAACTCCTTGGGAATTGAGTTCATCGTCCCTCGAATCGTAGCATGGGGCCAAGCCAAAGGCTGGATATCGAAACAATAAGGTCGTGATACACTAAAGCGAACCGCCCCGGCTCCACTAAAATTGGCACTGCAGCACGCAAAGCGCACATTATAACATTGGTTATGAGTAGCTTATGCTCGGTTAGCTTCCTGGATTTTAACCAATAAAGCCTTGAAATCCGGTACTAACCGGATTTTACTTTTTCAAAAACGCCTAAAGGGAGATGTCCAAAAACAACGTATCCCCCTCGCTGGTGCGCGGGCGCCACGGGGCCATCACGTTGCCGAAATATTCGGACGTGTACGTCCACGAGGCGGAACCGAGTTGGCGCGACCCAAACGTCAGCCAATGCTGCATTCCGAACGACATGGTGCCAGGCCACGCGTCGAGCTTTTGACCCTCCGAAAACGGACCCGAGTACGCCCGCTCGAAATTGATGGCGGGCGAAAAGTCCCCGTCTCGGTCCATCCTGAGGTGCAGCTCGCTGCCGGGATCTGACCCCAGCGAAGCGATGCGCGGAACAATCCACACCGAATGGGGCAGGGCGAATGTGTCTAAGTGAAGCGTTTTGTAGCGGTAGGTATCGTCCCCAAACTGAAAGCCGAATTCACCCAACGTATCCAGGCGGTCTGCTCCCGAGTACACGTAGGCCATTTCCCAGCCGTCAATGTCGAACCCGCCGCTGGGGCTCCGGCCTTCAAACGAAAAGAATCCGCGCTCGTCTGTGGTCGACGTAAAAAAGGGCGCATCGTCGCGCTCGGACTCTTGAAAATAATAGGCCTCGATCCAAAGGCCCTCGACGGGCTGCTTGCTGCGGTGGCTGTCGACGATGGTGGCTTCGCCCTTAAAACGGGTTGAAACCAGGTCGGCGCACGACGCCAGCATTGCGGCGGCGGCGATCAAAATTCCGTACTTCATAGACTTAAAGGTAACTTATTCACCCCAAGCCAACTGCAGCCCAACTTTGATCCAGCGGCCGGGCAGGGGCACGGTTCCGCGGTCGACCACTGTCGCATTCAGCAGATTCATGCCGTCGGCGTACAGCAGCAGGTCGCCCAGCCGGTAGCTGGCGCGCAGGTCCACGGTGGCAAAGGGAACATAGGGAGTTGACGATCCGCTCGGAAGCAGGTAGCTGCCCGCGCGGTCCTGGCCGATCACCACGAGGCCGACCTGAAGGGGTGCGGCCGAACCGTCGCGCTGCAGGGCGGAATTCCACTGAAACTGCACCCGGCGCGCCAGGTAGTCCAGCGCATAGATTGATTGGCCGGCCACGTCTGATGCTTGGTGCGTCGCCACCTGAGCTCGGGCCACCCACATGCCGTGGAATTCGCCGCGGAATTCAAGCTCGAGCCCGCGGATGGCGACCGAAGTAATGTTGTCGGCCTGAAGCACTTGCTCACCGTCGATGCTGCGGTAAATCCAGTCGATTAAGTTCACTCCGCGGCGCTCGTAGGCCGTGAGTTGCGCGGCACGAACCGCGCGGCCCAACGTGCCGGCGTTGACACCCACTTCACTGTTCCAGGCGTATTCGGGGCGCAGCAGCGCGGAACCTTGTGCTCCGCCCAAGCTGTAGTACAAATCGGTGAAGGTGGGCAAGCGAAAACTGCGGTTGACGCTCGCAAACCCTGTGACGCGGCCGCGGAATTCCGCCCCGAGGTGCGGAAGCCAGTCCAGGCCGTAGCGGTCGTTCCAGTTCAGACGAAGGTCGGCTTGCGCCGCCCAGGGTCCGCGCCGGCGCTGGGCCGAAACAAACCCGCCCGCGTTGGTGCGTGCGTCAAAGCGCGTGAAGGTTCCCCAGTTCGTGGGCAGTGAATCGACCATGGCAATCCCGAGCGCATTGCTCCAGATTTGGTCGCGGCGCACGTCGATTCCGCTTGTGAATTCGCCCGCCGTGCCCACCTTGCGGTAGGTCGCCTCGCCGCCCGTGGTGCGGTTGCGGTGCACGTTGGGTCCGGTGTACCACGTGGGGGTCAGCGTCGAATCCGCGACCCGCATCAAGCGGCCCGAGCCAAAGGGCACGTAGTAGTTGGCGTTCTCGCGAAACAGCTCAAATCGGTCGTCGTGCTGGCGCGCGAAGGCGGTGGCGTTCCAGGGGCCGCGCACGTAGCTCAGCGAGCCCGTCAGGCCGCGCACGTGCTCAAACTGCTCTGGGTAGCGAAAGCTGTAAAAGCTCTGGGCCCCAAACATTTTGGCGGTGTAGCCCACTTGGGCGCGCAGCAGGGCAGAACCCTCTAAGCGGCATTCTGTGCGCCAGTAGGCCTGCCAGGTGGCGAAATCTGTGTTGGGCAGGGCTCCGTCGGCCGCCGAATAGGCTACGTCGAGGCGCGACGCCAGATTGGGCTTGCGCAGCAGCGGAACCCCAGCCGCCGCCCGCTGGTAGCCATAGGCTCCGGCCGAAGCGCTCGCATAGCCTTTACTGCTCCACGGCTGGTGCGTGCGGATCTCGAGCACCCCCGCAAACGCGAACGGCCCAAAGCGGTACGAGCCGCCGCTTGGCAGCAGCGAAACCGACGCAATGGCCTCGGTCGGAACCGGCAAGTTCGTACTATGGTGCCCCGTCTGCGGGTCGGAATAGGGGATTCCGTCCACCAAAATCAGCACCTGGTCAAAAGTGGAACCGCGCACCGACAGGTCGGTCTGCACGTCGTTGAGGCCGCGGCTGCGCGCGTCCAGGCTCGAAAAAAATCCTTCAAATAGCTCGGGCAGGTGCTGCACCGGCGCCTTGGGGTCCACCGTCGCCTTTTGCACGGCGTGCCCCACTTGGCTGTTTACGGGCGGAACCACCACCACCGAGTCGATCAAAATCGGTTCAGCAATGCTCGGCGAAGTCGTCTGGGCCGCTGCAACGGCCGGAATCAGGGCCAGTACGGCCATCCATCGGGTCATGCGGCAAAGGTAGGGCAGGGGGTGAAGCAGGTTAGAACTGAGAAATTAGGGCGTGGCTCAGATCCCAGTATTCTACCGTGGACCTATAATCGTGAAGTGCTTTCTGAGTCCAAACCACGCTGTTTGGCATCTTCAGCTAAAATTTTTAGTACTTCGGTATACGGAACAACCCTACCCTCGATCATATCTCGGTGCCCTTCAATAAGTGCTGGGATCTCTGCTGATGGGAATGTGCTTAAAAAACCCTGCGTCACCTTCAAACCCGGTGCGAGCTCAATGAGCTCAGCCTCATGCTGAGTAAAATACTTGGCGGAATTCAACGGATTCATCACCTCAAACCTAACCAAAATTTGGGACAAAGCCGTTTGGAAACGGTTTGATTTTCACACACCCTGAGCTTATCGAGACCGGAACTTTCGGTAGCCTAACGCCGCCCATCGGGTCATGCGGCAAACGTAGGGCAGGGGGTGAAGCCTTAATTTGTCAGTCAGAGGGCCCTTAAATGGACTTTGTTCTATAATCTGGCCCTAGTTGCCTGCAGTCGTACATGTGAATGATTAGGATGCGGTCGTCAAAGACTAAGTAGTTTAAAATAAAGTTGTCAAAGACCATTTTTCGAATCCCAAATGCTACTTCAGGGAAGGCATAAGGGTACTTTCGGATTAGTTCAATCTCACGGTTGAGCAAATGTTTTAACCGTTTCGAGTATGCCTGACTTTGGTTTCTGCGGTCCCAGTAAATAACTGTAGACCTAAATTGATTTAGCGCGTTCTGACTCCAAACAATATTGTTTGGCATCTTCAGCTAAAATTTTTAGTACTTCTTCGTGGGAAACCACACGGCCCTCAA